>NZ_CP029552.1:1520000-1737500 GCF_003173775.1 Methylobacterium sp. 17Sr1-1
ATGCGGAAGGCCCGGGTGATCGCGAGCAGCGATTCCAGCGACAGCACCCCGCCGCGGGGCACCACCGCGTCGCCGAAGACCGTGACCACCAGGGAGCCGGCGCGGATCGGCGTGCGGGCGTGGAAGTGGTCGATGAGCGGCGCGAGGAGATCGGGCATCCGGGTCCTGTGCGGAGCGTCGGACTGTCCGGACGCGAACGATGCGAGGGACCTCCCCTCTCCCGAGTGGGAGAGGGGTCGGGGGTGAGGGTGGCTCGGTTTCAGAATAAGTCGCCAAGCGTCGAGCTGCGAAGCTCGAAGGTTCAGGATTATTGCGGAGACCGAGCCACCCTGCGCGATCTTCGATCGCCCCTACCCCTCTCCCACTCGGGAGAGGGGATCCCGCGCCATCTTCGTCCGCTGGGTTGTCCGGACAGCGCTGGTTTTACGTGGCCTTCCGATAGCCGCGTCCGCAGGATCCTGTCGAGACTCCTCCGCTTGACCAACCGGCCGGTCGGTCAATAATGACCAACTAACGATAGGAGGGACGCCATGCGGCTGGAGAGCTACGTCCAGGGACGCTGGATCGCGCCGGGGGGAGACTGGACCGGCATCCGCAGCGCCGTGACCGGCGCGGTGGTGGCCGAGATCGGCCAGGGCGGCGTGGCGATGGCCGAGGTGCTGGACCATGCCCGCCGGGTCGGCGGTCCGGGCTTACGGCGCCTCACCTTCCACCAGCGCGCCGAGATGCTGAAGCGGCTGGCGGCCTACCTCAACGAGCGCCGGGACGGGCTCTACGCCCTCTCGCACCAGACCGGCGCGACCCGCACCGACAACCTGATCGACATCGACGGCGGCATCGGCACCCTGTTCGTCTACGCCTCGAAGGGCCGGCGCGAATTGCCGAACGCCACCTTCCTGATCGACGGGGCGGTGGAGCCGCTGTCGCGGGGCGGCAGCTTCGTCGGGCGCCACGTGATGACGGCGCGGACCGGCTGCGCCGTCCACATCAACGCCTTCAACTTCCCGTGCTGGGGCCTGCTCGAGAAGCTGGCGCCCGCGATCCTCGCCGGCGTGCCGGTGGTGACGAAGCCCGCCACGATCACGGCTTACGTCGCCCACGCCCTGGTGCGGCTGATCGCCGAATCCGGCATCCTGCCGGACGGCGCGCTGCAATGCGTGGTCGGGCCGACCGGCGACCTGTTCGACCACCTCACCGGGCAGGACGTGGTGTCGTTCACCGGCTCGGCCGAGACGGCGCAGAGGCTCCAGCGTCATCCCGTCATCGCCCGCGAGGCGGTGCATTTCGTCGCCGAGCGCGATTCGCTCAACGCCGCGATCCTTGGCCCCGAGGCCGGGCCGGGCACGCCGGAATTCGACCTCTACATCAAGGAGGTCGCCAAGGAGATGACGGTCAAGGCCGGGCAGAAATGCACCGCGATCCGCCGGGCGCTGGCGCCCCGCGCCCACGTCCCGGCGGTGATCGAGGCGTTGCAGCGGCGTTTGGCTTCGGTGCGGATCGGCGATCCCGCCCGCGAGGGCGTACGGATGGGGCCGGTGGTGGGCCTGTCCCAGCGCCGCGACGTGCTCGCCCGGGTCGAGGCGCTGCGGGCGGAAGCCGAGTTGGTTTTCGGCGACCCGAGCCGGATCACCGTCGAGGGAGCCGATCCCGAGACCGGCGCCTTCCTGCCGCCGCTGCTGCTCCACTGCGCCGATCCGCTCCGGGCCCGGCAGGTGCACCAGCTCGAGGCCTTCGGCCCGGTCTGCACCGTGATGGGCTATGACGGGCTGGAGGAGGCGGCGGTGCTCGCCAATCGCGGCGAGGGCAGCCTCGTCGCCTCGCTCTACACCCACGATCCGGCGGCGGCGGCGGAACTGGTCTTCGGGGTCGGGGCCTATCACGGCCGCCTCGTCGTCCTCGACCGCGACTGTGCCAAGGAGCAGACCGGCCACGGCTCGCCGATGCCGCACATGATGCATGGCGGCCCCGGCCGGGCCGGCGGCGGCGAGGAACTGGGGGGCGTGCGGGCGCTGCACCACTACATGCAGCGCACGGCGCTCCAGGGCTCGCCCGCGATGCTGAGCCGGATCACGCAGAGCTGGATCAAGGGCGCGCCGGAGACGGTGGTCCCCGAGCATCCGTTCCGCTGCCACTTCGAGGACCTGGAGATCGGCCGCAGCTTCCACTCGGCCGAGCGGGTGATCACGCTTCAGGACATTGAGCACTTCGCGCATTTCACCGGCGACACCTTCTACGCCCATATGAGCGAGGAGGCGACGAAGGGCCACCCGTTCTTCCCCGGCCGGGTGGCCCACGGCTACCTGCTCCTGTCCTTCGCCGCCGGCCTGTTCGTCGATCCCGATCCGGGCCCGGTCCTGGCGAATTACGGCCTGGATTCCCTGCGCTTCCTCAAGCCGATCCAGCCCGGCGAGGCGATCCGGGTGCGGCTCACCGCCAAGGAGAAGTCGCCGCGCAACGCCCAGTACGGCGAGGTGCGCTGGGACGTGGAGATCCAGACGGCCGCGGGC
Source organism: Methylobacterium sp. 17Sr1-1 (assembly GCF_003173775.1). Lineage (NCBI taxonomy): Bacteria > Pseudomonadati > Pseudomonadota > Alphaproteobacteria > Hyphomicrobiales > Methylobacteriaceae > Methylobacterium > Methylobacterium sp. 17Sr1-1. The sequence goes on from NZ_CP029552.1 coordinate 1,522,508, forward strand.
GAGACGGCGGCGACCTACGAGTTGCTGACGATGAACGCGATGCGGGGGGCGTGAGGGGCGCCGAGAGAAGCGCCTCTGAACCCTCCTCCCTCTGCGGGGGAGGGTGCCCGGCGGAGCCGGGCGGGAGAGGGGACGCCGCTTCCGGAGAGATCTGAACCGTTCTGAAGGGCGTGCGCTGAATCAGCGTCGCGCTGCCCCTCTCCCGCCCTGCATTCGCAGGGCACCCTCCCCCGCAGAGGGGGGAGGGTTCGAGGGCGCGCCCGTGACTACCCGAACCGCCCCGCCCGCAGCGCCGCCACATCCACCCCCGGCCCCCGCCCCGCCAGCAGATCCGCCACGATCCGCCCCGTCGCGGCGCTCTGCGTCAGCCCGAGATGGCCGTGGCCGAAGGCGTAGAGGATCCGCGGGCTCGCCCGCGACGGGCCGATCACCGGCAGGCTGTCGGGGAGCGAGGGGCGGAAGCCCATCCATTGTCGGCCGCCCTCGATCCGCAAGCCCGGCAGGAAGGCGGCGGCCTTGCGCAGCATCGCGTCGGCGCGGGCGAAGTTCGGCGGGCGGCGGAGGCCGCCGAACTCGACGGCGCCGCCGACCCGCAGGCCGGTCGCGAGGGGCGTCACCACGAAGCCGTGGCCGCCGAAGGTGAGCTGGCGGCGAAGGTCGAAGGCGCCGGGCGGCAGCGTGGTGTTGTAGCCGCGCTCGGTGTCGAGCGGCACCCGGTCGCCGAGGCGGCGGGCGAGAGCGCGGGACCAGGCCCCGGCGGCGAGCACGCAGGCATCCGTTCTGAGCGCCGTGCCGTCGGCGAGCGCCACGTTCACGGCCCCGCCCTCGGGCGCGATGTCCCGCACCTCGCCCCGCACGAGCGTCGCGCCCTTCGCCATGACGTCGGCGTGGAGCGCCAGGGCGAAACGGTGGGGGTCGTCGACCGTCATCCAGTTCGGCGTGAAGGTGCCGGCGACGAACCGGGGCGACAGGCCGGGCTGCAGCTCGGCGAGGCGGGTGCCGCGGACATGCTCGAAGGCGATGCCCTCCCGCGCCCGGGCGGCCCAGCCGGGCTCGGAGGCGGAGAGCTCCGCCTCGCTCTCGTAGAGTTCGAGGTTGCCGTCGCGGCGCAAGCGCCCGGCGAGGCCGGCCGAGGCCACCATCGCCTCCATCGCCGGCGCGGCGAGCCGCATCAGGCCGCACTGGACCTCCGTCGCGTGGCGGTGGCGGTCGGGCAGGCTCGCGCGCCAGAAGCGCAGGAGCCAGGGGGCGATCCGCGGCAGGTAGGCCGGCGGCAGCGCCAGCGGCCCGAGGGGATCGAGCACCCAGCGCGGAGCCTTGCGCAGGATGCCCGGCGAGGCGAGCGGCAGCACGTCGGTGAAGGCGAGCGCCCCGGCATTGCCGAAGCTCGCGCCCTCCGCGACGCCGCCGCGCTCGATCAGCCGCACCCGCCAGCCCTCGGCGAGGCAGTGATGGGCGATGGCGAGGCCGACGATGCCGGCCCCGACGATGGCGACCTCGCGGGGCAAGGCGGCTCCGTTACGCGGCGAGCTTCAGGGACGGGCGGCGCTCCAAAGCCGTGCGGATGATCGCCTCGACCGCCGCGCGACGCTCGCCCGAGAGGGGCTTCCTCGGCATGCGGACGTGCTCGGTCGAGCCGATCGCCAGCGCCTCGGCGAGCTTGATGTTCTGGACCAGGAAGGTCGAGACGTCGAGATCGAGGAGCGGGCGGAACCAGCGGTAGATCTCGAGGGCTTCCGCGGTCCGGCCCTGCTTCATCAGCCGGTAGATCGCCACCGTCTCCTCCGGGAAGGCGACGACCAGGCCCGCGACCCAGCCGACGGCGCCGACGCTGAGCGCCTCGAAGGCGAGGTTGTCGACGCCGGTCAGCACCGCGAAGCGGTCGCCGAAATGGTTGAGGATCTCGGTGGTGCGGCGGATGTCGTCGGAGGATTCCTTGATCGCGACGAAGCGGGAATCGGCGGCGAGCCGCTCCATGATCCGCGGCGTCACGTCGACCCGGTAGGCGATGCGGTTCGAGTAGATCATCACCGGCAGGTCGCCGGCGGCGGCCACCGCGGTCAAGGTGGCGACGGTCTCGTCCTCGTCGGTGTGATAGATCGGGCTCGGCACCACCATCAGGCCGGCCGCCCCCGCCTTGGCGGCACGGGCGGCGAGCGCGCAGGCCTCGCGGGTACCGGCCTCCGAGACGGTGAGCAGCACCGGATGGGGACCTGCGACCGACAGGGCGGTCTTCAGCACGTCGAGGCGCTCGTCCTGCGACAGCATCGGGCCCTCGCCGAGCGAGCCGCAGACGATGAGGCCGTCGCAGCCGGCCTTCATCTGGAGGGCGAAGCAGCGCTCCATCTCGGCGTGGTCGAGGGCGCCGTCGGCGGTGAACTTGGTGGTGACGGCGGGAATGACGCCTGTCCACATGGGTCTGTCTCCTTCAAGGGTTTTCTTCGGGTTGGAACGTCAGGCCGCCTTGGCGACCGGGGGATGCTCCGCTTCGGGCAGCGGACGCGCCGCCCGGGCGGCGCGGCGGTGGCGCCAGTGCAGCCACTCGCCGACGACGCCGCGGCGGAAGAACGAGACGCAGAGGATGAAGATCAGGCCGATCACCACCGTGACGAGGTCGCCGATGGTGGCGAGGTAGTTCTGCAGGCCGACCACCAGGGCGGCGCCGACGAGGGGCCCGAACAGGGTGCCGACGCCGCCGAGCAGCGTCATCAGCACCACCTCGGTCGAGGTGTGCAGCGAGACGTCGTTGAGCGAGACGAGACCGAAGACCAGGGCCTTGAGGGCGCCAGCATAGCCGGCGAGCGCCGCCGAGAGCACGAAGGCGAGGAGCTGGAAGCGCGACGCGTCGTAGCCGAGCGAGACCGCCCGCGCCTCGTTGTCGCGCACCGCCTGGAGGATCTGGCCGAAGGGCGAGTGCACCACCCGGTCGATGAACAGGAAGCCGGCGGCGAACAGCGCCAGCGCGACGTAGTACATCGCGGTGTCCGACGACAGGTCGACGAGACCGAGCAGCGTGCCGCGCGGGATGCCCTGGAGCCCGTCCTCGCCGCCGGTCCAGCGGAACTGCACCGCCAGGAAGTAGACGATCTGCGACAGGGCGAGCGTGATCATCGCGAAGTAGATGCCGCGCCGGCGGATCGCGAGACCGCCGATCGCGAAGCCGACGAGGGCCGAGGCCGCGACGCCGGCCAGGAACGCCGCCGGCACCCCGAGCGGGTGGGCGCCGAACCGGATCATCAGCGCGCCGGTGACGTAGCCGGCGGTGCCGAGGAAGGCGGCGTGGGCGAAGGAGACGAGGCCGGTGAAGCCGAGCAAGAGGTTGAACGCGCAGGCGAACAGCCCGTAGGCCATCACCTTCATGACGAAGATCGGGTAGATCAGCCCCGGCACCAGCGGCACCAGGACGAAGAGCGCGACGAGGGCGGCGAAGAGTGCTTTCGTGTTCATCTCACGCCTCGCGCCCGAACAGGCCGGCCGGGCGCAGCAGCAGCGCCAGGGCCATGATGACGAAGACCACCACGGTCGAGGCCTCCGGATACACCACCTTGGTCAGCCCCTCGATTAGCCCGAGGCCGAGGCCGGTGAGCATCGCGCCGAGGATCGAGCCGAGGCCGCCGATCACCACCACGGCGAACACGATGTTGAGGAGGCTCCCGCCCATCAGCGGAGTGATCTGCATGATGGGGGCGGCGAGCACCCCGGCGATGCCGGCGAGCGCGACCCCGAAGCCGTAGGTCAGGGTGATCATCACCGGCACGTTGATGCCGAAGGCCTGGAGCAGGCGCGGATTCTCGGTGCCGGCGCGGAGATAGGCGCCGAGCTTGGTGCGCTCGAAGAGGTACCAGGTGGCGAGACAGATCAGCAGCGAGGCCGCGACCACGAACACCCGGTACTTCGGCAGCAGCATGAAGCCGACATCGACCGGCCCCTGAAGAATCTCCGGCGGCTCGTAGCCCTGGCCGGAGACGCCGAAGACGTAGCGGAAGCCGCCCTCCATCACCAGCGCCACCCCGAAGGTGAGGAGCAGGCCGTAGAGGTGATCGAGGTGGTAGAGCCGGCGCAGGAGCGTGCGCTCGATCGCCATGCCGAAGACCGCGACGAGGGCCGGCGCCAGCACCAGGGCGAGCCAGAAATTCACCTGGAGGTCCGGCTGGCCGAGCCAGGGGCCGACCTGCGTCAGGCCGATCCAGGCCAGGAAAGCCGCCATCATGAACTGCGCCCCGTGGGTGAAGTTGATGATGTTGAGAAGCCCGAAGATGATCGCCAGCCCCATGCTCAGCATGGCGTAGAAGCAACCGCCGATGAGCCCGATGGTGAGCTGGGCCATGAAGGCCTGGAGGGTGATGTCCGACATGGGGGGACCGGGGAAAGACTAGGGCAGGACGGTTCAGTTCGTCCCCTCCCCCCTCTGCGGGGGAGGGTGGCCTACGGAGTAGGCCGGGAGAGGGGACGCCGCTTCCGGAGAGGGCGCGACCGTGATGAAGGACGCGATCTGGAACAGCGTCGCGGTCCCCTCTCCCGCCCGGCTCCGCCGGGCACCCTCCCCCGCAGAGGGGGGGAGGGTTCGAGCAGCAGCAGCGCTATCCCTTCGCGTTGAGCGGGCAGGCGTCGCTCGGCTTCGGGTAGACCTCGTCGCCCTTGAGCACCGCCTTGACGTGGTAGAAATCCCAGTCGCGCTTGGACTCGGCCGGCTTCTTCACCTGGAGCAGCAGCAGGTCGTGCACCAGCGCCCCGTCGGCCCGGAGCTTGCCGTTGCGGATCACCGCGTCGTCGATGGTCATGGAGCGCAGCTGGCTCATCACCGCCCCGGCCTCGTCGGTCCCGGCGGCCTCGATCGCCTTCAGGTAGCTCAGCACCGCCGAATAGATCGCGGCCTGCGAGGCGCTCGGCATCCGCTTCATCTTGGAGAAGTATTTTTCCGCGAAGGCGCGCGAGCGGTCGTCGTAATCCCAGTAGAACGCTTCCGTGAGGTACATGTCCTGGGCCTTGGCGAGGCCGAGGCTCTTCACGTCGGTGATGTAGGTGAGGAGCGGCGCGATCACCTGCTTGTCGCTGCGGCCGATGCCGTACTCGGCGGCCTGCTTGACGGCGTTGATCGTGTCGCTGCCGGCGTTCGCCAGCGCGATCACCTGGGCGCCGGTGGCTTGCGCCTTCAGCATGTAGGACGAGAAGTCGCCGCCCGGGAACGGATGGCGCGAGACGCCCAGCACCTTGCCGCCCTCGGCCTCGACCACCGCGGCGGCGTCCTTCTCCAGCGAGTGGCCGAAGGTGTAGTCGGCGGTGACGAAGGTCCAGCTCTTCTTGCCGGCCTTGAGCAAGGCCTTGGCGGTGCCGGCGGCGAGCGCGTAGGTGTTGACCATCCATTGCGCGCTGAGCGGCGAGCACTTGTCGGTGATCGCCGCCATGGCGACACCGGCCGAGAGCATCGTCACCCGGTTCTTCTGCTTGGCGATCTCCATGACGGCGAGCGCCGTCGAGGAGGTCGGGAAGTCGGCGATCATGTCGACCTTGCCCTGGTCGAACCACTCGCGGGCGAGGTTGGCGGCGATGTCGGGCTTGTTCTGGTGGTCGGCGGCGACGAGCTCGACGGGCGCGCCGAGCACCTTGGCGCCCATCTCGTCGATGGCGATCTGCGCCGCCACCGCCGAGCCGCGGCCGGTGAAATCGGAATAGATCCCCGACAGGTCGTTGAGGATGCCCACCTTCACCACCCCGTCGCTGACCTTCTCGGCGGCGAGAGCCCCCGACGCCAGAGCGGCGAGCGACAGCCCGAGGGTGCACCCGATGACACGCGACCGCATGATTCCCGCCTCCTTGTTTGCCTGAACGACGCCTGGTTTTCGGGGACGGGCTCCTGCCGAACTCGTCCGATATCCCTCGTCAAACACCAGTTCCTGCACTCTCCGCGTCATTCCGGGGCCGCGCAGCGGAGCCCGGAATCCAGACGCGCAGGCCGTTCAGAAAGAGGCGCAGAGCATTCCGCTTGATCCTGGACCATCCGCGGTTCTGGATCCCGGGCTCTCGCCTTCGGCGAGCCCCGGGATGACCCTGTGTGTTGGAGACGGATTGGCCAGTTATCTGTTCTGTGTTCCCGTCACACCCCGAGCAGCCGCCCGACCTCCTCCTCCCGTGCCGCGACCTCGTGCGCCGCGATCTCCGCGGCGATGCGGCCGTGCTCGACGACGTAGTGGCGGTCGGCGAGGTGGCGGGCGAAGTGGAAGTTCTGCTCGACCAGCACGATGGTGAAGCCGCGGCTCTTCAGGAGCGCCACGGCGCGCCCCAGGGCCTCGACGATGACCGGCGCCAGCCCCTCGGTGATCTCGTCGAGGAGCAGGATGCGGGCGCCGGTCGTCAGGATGCGCCCGAGCGCCAGCATCTGCTGCTCGCCGCCCGAGAGGCGACCGCCATAGCTGTCGGCCCGCTCGGCGAGGTTGGGAAACAGCGCCAGGACCTCGTCGAGCGGCAGGCCGCCCTCGCCGAGGCGCGGCAGCAGGGTCAGGTTCTCGCGGGTGGTCAGCGTGCGGTAGACGCCGCGTTCCTCCGGGCAGTAGCCGAGGCCGAGGCGGGCGATGCGGTGGGGCGGCAGCCGGATCGCCTCGGCACCCCGCACCCGCACCGAACCGGCGCGCCGGTCGGTGAGCCCGAGGATGGCGCGCAGCGTCGTGGTGCGTCCGGCGCCGTTGCGGCCGATGAGCGTGACGCACTCGCCCTCGCGCACCGTGAGGTCGATGCCGTGCAGCACGTGGCTCTCGCCGTACCAGGCCTGGAGGCCGCGCGTCTCGAGGACCGTCTCAGGCATGCCCGCCTCCGAGATAGGCGGCGCGCACCGCCGGATCGGTCGAGACGGCGGCGTAAGGTCCCTCGGCCAGGATCTCGCCGCGCTGGAGCACCGTGATCGTGTCGCAGAGGTCGGCCACCACCGACATGTTGTGCTCGACCATCAGGATGGTGCGGCCTTTGGCGATCCGCCGGATCAGCCGCTTGATGCGGTCGACATCCTCGATCGCCATGCCCTGCGTCGGCTCGTCGAGGAGCAGGAAGGGCGGGTCGAGGGCGAGCGTCGTGGCGATCTCGAGCGTGCGCTTGCGGCCGTAGGAGAGGTCGGCGGCCCGGGCCTCGGCGGCTTCAGCCAGGCCGACCTCGGAGAGCAGCCGCATCGCCTCCTCGTCGAGCACCCGGAGCGTGCGGCCGGAGCGCCAGAACTGGAACTGCGTCCCGAGGCGGCGCTGCAGCGCGACCCGGACGTTGTCGCGCACCGAGAGGTTCGGGAAGATCGCCGAGATCTGGAACGAGCGCACCAGCCCGCGTCTGGCGATCGCCGCCGAACTCTCGCGGGTGATGTCGGCGCCCTCGTAGAGGATCTGCCCCTCGGTCGGCACGTGGACCTTGGTGAGCAGGTTGAACACCGTGGTCTTGCCGGCGCCGTTCGGGCCGATCAGCGCGTGGATCGCGTGGCGGCGGATCTTCAGGTCGAGCCCCCGCACGGCCCGGAAGCCGCCGAACGCCTTGGTCAGCCCCCTGGTCTCGAGTGCGGTGTCGGGCACGGTGCGATCCCCTGCGCTGCCTCGATTCGTAGATTGTATAAAATATGCGATCGGGTCAAGCGACCTTACGGTAATTCGCTCGCCGGGATGCGCGTGTCACACGGCTTCCGCTCGATCCGTTCGCATTCAGGATAGAGCGCGCCTCCCCTCTCCCGAGTGGGAGAGGGGCCGTGGGGATCGAAGATCCCGCGTGAGGGTGGCTTGGGTTCCGAATAGATCGCCGAGCGCACAGCTGCGCAGCTCGACTCTTGGCGGCTTATCCTGAAGCCGAGCTACCCTCACCCCTACCCCTCTCCCACACGGGAGAGGGGATCCCGCGCTCTATATGTTTGAAGTCAATCAATTGAACATCGTAGTACACGCTCAGCGACATCCGTGTTCATCGCCAAGTTTGTACTTGGCATGACGCAGAGAAATTTGCAAACAAAAGATTTGATCGACACTGCCGACCAGGATTGCCTGCAGGCAACCTTCACTCCACGACCGCCGACTTGCGATAGATCTCGACCAGCGAATGCCCCGCATGCTCGACATGGATCCGCAACAGGTTCGCCGCCGCCACCACCTCCCCGGCCTCGCACAGGTCGAGGATCGTGGTGTGCTCCATGTCGGCACGGGCGACGTCGCCGGAGACGGAGAGCTGGAGGCGGGTCGGGCGGTCGCAATCCTGGAGCAGGCCGGCGACGATGGCGAGCGAGCGCGGCCGGCCGGCATGACGCAGCAGGCCGAGATGGAAGCGCCGGTTCAGCTCGCCCCAGGTCTCGACGGTCCCAGCCTTGAGCGCGGCGCTGTACTCGTCGCGCAGGGCGCGTAGTTCCGAAAAATCGTCCCGCGTCAGGTGGCGGGCCGAGAGGATCAGCAATTGCGGTTCCAGGGAGACGCGGAGCTGAAACACGTCCTCGATCTCCTCGACCGAGAGCCCGGTGACCACCGCGCCGCGATGCGGCGCGATCTTCACCAGGCCGGAGGCTTCGAGCTGCAGCAGCGCCTCGCGGATCGGGATCCGGCTGATGCCGAATTCCTCGGCCAGCGCGTCCTGGCGCAGCTGGAATCCCGGCGCCAGGGCGCCCGAGAGGATGCGCTGGCGCAGGGCCTCCGCCACCGCCGCAGAGACCGTCCGGTGGCCGAGCCCTCCGGCGACGGATCGGGATCCCCGCGCGCGCGCCGTCACGGCCATGCTCTCGACTCCACTCGTTCACGCTGATGAATATTGTATACGATCGAGGGCTGCAAGGCCGTCAGAAGGTCGGCGGCGTGCAGGCGCTGACGACCTCGCACGGGTTCGGCCCGACGCAGCGGAAGCGGTGCGGCCGGCGGCTGGAGAAGTAGTAGGCGTCGCCCGGTCCCAGCACCCGGCGCTCGTCGTCCACCGTCACCTCCAGCCGGCCCGAGAGCACGATGCCGCCCTCCTCGCCGTCATGGACCAGCGGTACCCGGCCGGTGTCGGAACCCGGCTCGTAGCGCTCCTTGAGGAGTTGCAGGGCGCGGCCGAACAGGTTGTCGCCGACCTGGCGGTAGGAGATCCGGCCCTTGCCGATCTCGACCAGCTCCTCGCTGGCGTAGAACGCCTTCTCGGACCGCTCCGGGGTGAGCGAGAAGAACTCGGCGAGCCCGATCGGCACCGCGTCGAGGATGCGCTTGAGGGCGCCGACCGACGGGTTGGTCTGGCCCGATTCGATCAGCGAGATGGTGGAATTGACCACCCCGGCGCGCTTGGCGAGCGCCCGCTGCGACAGGCCGTGCAGGAGGCGCACGTGGCGCAGGCGCGCCCCCACCTCGTCGTTGGTCACGCCGGCTCCCCTGTTGAGGCTGTTGCGGATCGGGCAACACCCTATCCCGGTGGCCTGCTCCGTCAACGGGTTACGGGTGAACAGAAAAGGACTTGTTGCGCTTGCCGGAACGGGCTTGTCTCTCGGCCATCGCGCCCCAGACGGACCCCGCCGAGAGACCCCCATCATGAACGCCCATCCGCCGCGCCTGAACCGCCCGAGCCTCGACGCCTACTGGATGCCGTTCACGGCCAATCGCCAGTTCAAGGCCGCACCCCGCCTCCTCGTCGCCGCCGAGGGCATGCACTACACCGCCGACGACGGCCGCACCGTGCTCGACGGCACCGCCGGCCTGTGGTGCGTCAATGCCGGCCACGGCCGCCGGCGCATCGCCGAGGCCGTCGAGCGCCAGCTCTCGACCCTCGACTACGCGCCCTCGTTCCAGATGGGCCACCCGATCGCCTTCGAGTTCGCCGAGCGCCTGGCCGGCCTCGCGCCGGGCGGCGCCCTCGACCGGGTGTTCTTCACCGGCTCGGGCTCGGAATCGGTCGACACCGCGCTCAAGATCGCGCTCGCCTACCAGCGCGCCATCGGCCAGGGCACGCGGACCCGGGTGATCGGGCGCGAGCGCGGCTATCATGGCGTCGGCTTCGGCGGCATCTCGGTCGGCGGCCTCGTCAACAACCGCCGGATGTTCCCGCTCCTGCCGGGCGTCGACCACCTGCGCCACACCCACGACCTTAGCCAGAACGCCTTCGTCCAGGGCCAGCCCGAGCACGGCGCCGATCTGGCCGACGACCTCGAGCGGCTGGTGGCGCTCCACGGCGCCGAGACCATCGCCGCGGTGATCGTCGAGCCGGTGGCCGGCTCGACCGGCGTGCTGGTGCCGCCGAAGGGCTACCTCGAGCGCCTGCGCGAGATCGCGACCCGCCACGGCATCCTGTTGATCTTCGACGAGGTCATCACCGGCTTCGGCCGCCTCGGCGCGCCCTTCGCCACCGATTATTTCGGCGTGACGCCCGACCTCATCACGACCGCGAAGGGCCTCACCAACGGCACGATCCCGATGGGCGCGGTCTTCGCCACGCGTCAGGTGCACGACGCGCTGATGCACGGGCCGGAGGGCGCGATCGAGCTCTTCCACGGCTACACCTATTCGGGCCATCCGGTCGCCTGCGCGGCCGGCCTCGCCACCCTGGAGATCTACGAGGAGGAAGGCCTCCTCACCCGCACCACCCAGGTCCAGGCGCAGTGGCACGCGGCGATGCACGCGCTTCGCGATTGCCCGAACGTGATCGACATCCGCACCATCGGCCTCATCGCCGGCATCGAGCTGAAATCCCGCGACGGGGCGCCGGGGGCGCGGGCCTACGACGTCTTCACCGACTGCTTCGAGAAGGGCCTGCTCATCCGCGTCACCGGCGACATCATCGCCCTGTCGCCGCCGCTGATCGCGGAGCCCGAGCACATCGACACGATGGCCTCGATGCTGGGCGAGGCGCTGCGGCGGGCGGCGTAAGCATCACCTCGGATCAACCGACAGTCCTGTCACCCACAGGGTCATTCCGGGGCCGCGAAGCGGAGCCCGGAATCCAGAACCGCAGGTCCATCAGAATGAGGCGGACCCTATCCCGCTTCGTTCTGAGTCCTCTGCGGCTCTGGGCGTGCCTCCGGCACTCCGGGCTCTCGCCTGCGGCGAGCCCCGGAATGACGATGGAGGGTGTGAGCAAGCTCGCCTCAACTCACGACCGGAAAACCATGACCACCATGACCACCATCGGACACTTCGTCGGCGGCGCTCAGACGGCCGGCCGCTCGGGCCGCACCGCGCCAGTCTTCAACCCGGCCACCGGCGAGCAATCGGGCACCGTCGCGCTCGCCAGCACCGACGAGGTCGGGGCGGCCGTCGCCGCCGCCCGCGCCGCCTTCCCGGCCTGGGCCGCCACGCCGCCCCTGCGCCGCGCCCGCATCCTCAACAAGTTCCTGCGCTTCCTCGAAGAGCGCATCGACGAGCTCGCCGCGGTGATCACCGCCGAGCACGGCAAGGTGCTGTCCGACGCCAAGGGCGAGATCCAGCGCGGCATGGAGGTGGTCGAGTTCGCCACCGGCGCGCCGCAGCTCCTCAAGGGCGAGATCACCGAGAATGTCGGCACCCGCGTCGACAGCAGCGCCATCCGCCAGCCCCTCGGGGTCGTCGCCGGCATCACGCCGTTCAACTTCCCCGCCATGGTGCCGATGTGGATGTTCCCCGTCGCGCTGGCCTGCGGCAACTGCTTCATCCTCAAGCCCTCCGAGCGCGACCCCTCCGCCGCCCTGGTGATGGCCGAGTGGCTGAAGGAAGCAGGGCTCCCCGACGGCGTGTTCTCGGTGGTCCAGGGCGACAAGGAGGCGGTCGACGCCCTCCTGCACCACCCCGACATCTCCGCCGTGTCCTTCGTCGGCTCGACCCCGATCGCGAAGTACATCTACGAGACCGCGGCGCGCACCGGAAAGCGCGCCCAGTGCCTCGGCGGGGCCAAGAACCACATGGTGGTGATGCCCGACGCCGACATGGACCAGGCGGTCGACGCCCTGATGGGCGCCGCCTACGGCTCGGCCGGCGAGCGCTGCATGGCGATCTCGGTGGCGGTGCCGATCGGCGAGGAGACCGCCGACCGGCTGATGGAGAAGCTGATCCCGAAGGTCCGCGCGCTCAAGGTCGGCCCCGGCACCGATCCGGAGGCCGAGATGGGCCCGCTCGTCACCGCGCAGCACCGCGACAAGGTGAAGGGCTACATCGACCGCGGCGTGGAGGAAGGCGCCGAGCTGGTGGTCGACGGGCGCGGCCTGACGCTGCAAGGCTACGAGAACGGCTACTTCGTCGGCGGCACGCTGTTCGACCGGGTGACGCCCGAGATGACGATCTACAAGGAGGAGATCTTCGGGCCGGTGCTGGCGGTGGCGCGCGCCCCCGACTACGCCACCGCCGCGCGGATGATCAACGAGCACGAATTCGGCAACGGCACGGCGATCTTCACGCGCGACGGCGACGCGGCGCGGGAATTCGCGCACCAGATCCAGGTCGGGATGGTCGGCATCAACGTGCCGATCCCGGTGCCGATGGCGTTCCACTCCTTCGGCGGCTGGAAGGCGTCCTTGTTCGGCGACCACCACATGCACGGTCCGGAAGGCGTGCGGTTCTACACGCGCCTCAAGACCATCACGACCCGCTGGCCGACCGGCATCCGCGCCGGCGCCGAGTTCGTGATGCCGACCATGCGCTGACCGACGCGCGGACGGGCGGGGCCGGCGGCCCCGCCCGAGATCGGTCGAACCAGGGACCGCGCCCCGCGCGGTCCCATTTTTCGTCCGCGACAGCCGGGGATGCGAGCGCGCGCCTCGCGGGAAACGGCCGGTCCGGGCTCGCGGCGCGCGCGAACGAGCGATTTGCGTCGATCCGCCGCCATGTCTTCGCAGCGTCTTTTTGCACTGTGATCGTGCGATTGCGTCCAAGAACAAACACCGGATACCACCGCCGACCGATGATCCCGTTTTTTAATTGATCGATGCTCCGACCGGCTTGTGGCGTTGATTTTTACGATTTCGCCGATATCGCAGCCCATAGTCTTGTGTGAAAAATAGGTTCGCGATATATCCCCCAAGGGAAAGTCGAGGACGACAGACATCGTCTCGGCCCGGTCCTGGTTCAGGACCTGGACTGGCTCACCGTTCTGCCGAATCCGGGATCCGCGCCTCATGGTCTCCATCAGCCCGGTTCTCGATCTTCTGGCTGTGAGCGTCGCGCTGCTCTCCCTCGCGCCGCTCCGGGACGTCGCGCGGCTGGCGCGCGAGCCGGCGGCGAAGCGGGCCTGGCAGGCCCTTCTGGCGGCGGTGGCGTTCTGCATCCTGCTCGTCGCCGTCAAGGCCGTCCGGGGGCTCCCTCCCCCCCTCGACACCGCGACCGCGCTGCAGCTGATCCTTCAGCTCGTCGGCGCCGCGATCATCACGACCTTCGCCCAGCTGGCGCGCCGGACGGCCCTCGACGTCGTCCGGCTCGCGCGGTTCGAGGCGCAGGCCCTCACCGACGGGTTGACCGGGCTCGGCAACCGGCGCCTGTTCACCGAGCGGCTGGAGGAGGAGACCGCCCGCGCCCGGGAGACCGGTGCGCCCCTGTCGCTGGTCGTGCTCGACATCGACCATTTCAAGCGGGTCAACGACACCTACGGCCACGCGATCGGGGACGTGGTGCTCAAGCACGTCGCCGACACGGTGATGGCTGGGATGCGCAACGCCGACACGGTGTGCCGGATCGGCGGCGAGGAGATCGTGATCATCATGCCGCGGATCGATCCGGCCCAGGCGGCGGAGATGGCCGACGCCTTGCGCGCCACTGTCGGCGCAATGGCGGTGTCGGTCGGCGACGGACGCACGGTCGCCGCCACCGTCAGCCTCGGCTTCGCCACGCGCCAGCCCGAGGAAGACGGAGAATCCCTGTTTCGCCGCGCCGACGCCGCGCTCTACGCCGCCAAGCGCGACGGCCGGGACCGGGTGATCCTCGCGGCGTGAAGCTCGGCAGGCGACTCCCGGGCAGAAAAAAGGCCGCCCTTGCGAGGCGGCCCGAAGTCTAGGGAGGAAACGCCCAAGAAGGGCAGCACCGCCGCGACGCCATCGCCGCGGTGCATGAAATCGATTTCACACATCGCGGCGCCGATCGCAAGCGCCGGAATGGAGGGCCCGCCATGCGTCAACCACATGACGCTAGAGCATTTTCCGACGAAGTGGATACCGGTTCGTCGTAGAAAATGCGGTAAAATCAATGACCTAGAGAGCTTCGCGATTGCAACGCGATCGTGAAGCGCTCTAGGCCGCCCCTCCCCTCACGCCCGCCGCCGCCTCTGGCCCAGCACCGCCAGGGTCGGCTCGGCGGCGAGCAGGGTGCGGGTATAGTCCTCGCGCGGGTGGTCCAGCACCTCCCGCACCGGGCCTTCCTCGACCAGGCGGCCCGACTGCATCACCCCGACCCGGTCGGCGATCTCGTCGACGACGCCGATATTGTGGGTGATGAACAGGACGGTCAGGCCGTGCCGGTCGCGCAGGGACAGGATCAGGCGCAGGATCTGGGCCTGGATCGACAGGTCGAGGGCCGAGACCGCCTCGTCGGCGACGACGAGCTTCGGGTTGGTGATCAGCGCCCGGGCGATGGCGATGCGCTGGCGCTGGCCGCCGGAGAATTCGTGCGGATAGCGCTCGGCGGCGCTCGCCGGCAGCCCGACATCCTCCAGCGCCCGGGCGACCAGGGCGGCACGGTCGCGGCCCCGCGGCGCGTCGTCGAGGAGGTGGAGCGGCTCGGCGACGATGCGCCCGACCGAATGGCGCGGGTTGAGCGAGCCGTAGGGGTCCTGGAACACCATCTGGAAGTCGCGGCGCTTGCGCGCCAGCGCCTTGGGCGCGAGCGCGAACAGGTCGTCGCCGCCGAGCCGCACCGCGCCGCCGGTCGGCCGGTCGAGGGCCATGACGATGCGGGCGAGCGTGGACTTGCCGCAGCCCGATTCGCCCACCACCGCGAAGATGCTGCCGGCCTCGACGTCGAGGCTCACGCCGTCGACGGCCCGCAAGGACCGCGTGACGCCACCCTTGCCCCTGAGCGCATAGTCGCGGGTCAGGTTCTCGATCGAGAGGAGCGCGGTCATCGGGCACCTCCCGCGGCACGGCGCGGCACGCCGCCGGACGTGTCCTCGCCCGACCCTGTCTCCCCCAGTCCCGCCCGGGCCCGGCGCGGCAGGGCGGCGATCAGGTCGCGCGTGTATTGCGCGGTGGGGTGGCGCAGCACCTGCTCGGTCGGCCCCTCCTCCACCGCGCGCCCGCGGCACATCACCAGGGTCCGGTCGGTGCTGCGGGCGATCACCCCGAGGTCGTGGCTGATCAGGATCAGGGACAGGCCGAGATCGGCCACCAGCTCGTCGAGGATGTCGAGGATCTCCTTCTGCACCGTCACGTCGAGGGCCGTGGTCGGCTCGTCGGCGATCAGGAGGTCGGGCTTGAGTGCGAGCGCGATGGCGATGCCGACGCGCTGGCGCTGGCCGCCGGACATCTCGTGCGGGTAGCTGTCGATGCGCCGGGCCGGATCGGGGATCCGCACCCGCTCCAGCAGGCGGAGCGCCTCCGCCCGGGCCTCAGGCCCGCCGACGTCGCGGTGCAGGCGGATGCCTTCCGCGATCTGCTGGCCCGCGGTCATCGCGGGGTTGAGCGCCGTCATCGGCTCCTGGAAGATCATGCCGATGCGCCGGCCGCGCAAGGAGCACAGCTCGCGCTCGCTCATCTGCAGGATGTCGCGGCCCTCGAGCAGGATCTCGCCGGAGGTGCGGGCGCTCTTCGGCAGGAGCCCGATGGTGGCGAGCGACAGCATCGACTTGCCGGAGCCCGACTCGCCGACGATGCCGAGGCTCTCGCCGCGGCCGACCGCGACCGAGACGTCGTCGACGACGCGGACCGGGCCGCCGGGCCGCGGGAAGGCGATGGAGAGGTTGCGGATCGCGAGCATCAGGAGGCCTGCCGGCGGCGCGGGTCGAGGCGGGCGGCGAGCCCGTCGCCCAGGAGGTTGAGGCCGAGCACCGCGGCCGCGATGGCGAGGCCGGGGGCGAGCGCCAGGTGGGGGGCCTGGAGCAGGTAGGTCTGCGACTCCGCCAGCATCCGCCCCCAGGTCGGGGCCGGCGGCGGCAGGCCGAGGCCGAGGAAGCTCAGGCCCGCCTCGGTCAGGATCGCCATGGCGAGCTGGATCGTGATCTGGACGATGACCTGGCCGGCGATGTTGGGCAGGACGTGCTCCAGGGTGATGCGCGGAATGCCCTTGCCGGCCATGCGGGCGGCCATGATGTAGTCTCGCGCCCAGATCTGCATCGCCGCGCCCCGAGTGACCCGGGCGAAGACCGGGATCATGAACACCCCGATCGCCACGATGGCGGTGAGCGCGCCGGGACCCAGCAGCGCGCCGAGCATGATCGCCGACAGGATCGGCGGCAGGGCGAACAGTGCGTCGCAGACCCGCATCAGGATCGCGTCGCAGGTGTGGTTCGCGGCCGCCGCGACGCCGGCGAGCGTGCCGAGCACCGCCCCGACCGCCACCGCCGCGAAGGCGGTGGTCAGCGAGTTGAAGGCGCCGCGCATCAGCATCGAGGCGACGTCGCGCCCGAGATGGTCGGTGCCGAGCAGGCCCGAGACCAGCGGCCCCTTGAGCTTCTGGAGGATGCGCATCCGGGCCGGATCCTCGGGGGTCCAGACCAGGGAGGTGAGCGCGATCCCGACGAGGAGAGCGGTCAGGACGCCGCCGACGAGGAGGGTGACGCTGCCGGGGCGCCAGCCGCCCCGGAGCTTCAAGGCGAGGGCGGTCATGCGCGCTTCCTCAGGCGGGGATCGACGACCGTGTAGAGCAGGTCGACCCCGAGATTGACCACGATGACGATGGTGGCGAACACCATCACGACGTTCTGGATCACGATCAGGTCGCGCTGCGCCAGGGCCTGCCAGGCGAGCCGGCCCATGCCGGGCAGGGTGAACACGTTCTCGACCAGCACCGCGCCGCCGATCAGGAACGAGATCTGCAGGCCGAGCATCGTGATGACCGGCACCAGCGCGTTCGGCACGGCATGGCGCCACAGGGCGCGGGAGACCGAGGCGCCCTTGGCCCGGGCGGTGCGCACGAAATCCTCGTTCATCACCTCGACCACCGAGGCCCGCGTCACCCGGGTCAGCACCGCCGATTGCGGGATGGCGAGCGCCAGCGCCGGCAGGAGCAGGGCGCGCAGGGCCGAGCCCGGCGCATCCCAGCCCGGAAAGCCGCCGGCCGGCAGCCAGCCGAGGCCGAGCGCCACCACCATGATCAGCAGGAGCCCGATCCAGAAATTCGGCACCGCGATCCCTCCTTGCGCGTAGAGCGTGGCGGCACCGTCGGCCACGCCGCCGGGCCGCGAGGCCGCGGTGACCCCGAGCGGCAGGGCGATGCCGACGGCGAGGAGCACCGCGAAGCCGGTGAGCGGCAGCGTCACCGCCAGCCGCTCCCGGATCAGCGCGCCCACCGGCACGCCGTAGGTGTAGGACACCCCCATGTCGCCGGTCGCGAGGCCGCCGAGCCAGCGCAGGTAGCGGATCACGGCCGGGGCATCGAGGCCCATCTGGGCGCGGAGCGCCGCCAGCGTCTCGGGCGTGGCCGAGGTGCCGAGCATCGCCGAAGCCGGGTCTCCCGGCACGATCTCCATCATGCAGAAGACCAGGACCGAGATCAGCAGGAAGGTGACCGCGAAGCCGGCGGCGCGGCGGGCGAGGTGCCTCAACATGGGGTGGGTCTCAGCATCGGAGAAACCGGACTTTTACTGTGCTGTACACAGCACGAACTAGCCGCGGGATCCCCTCTCCCGTGTGGGAGAGGGGTAGGGGTGAGGGTGACACGCTTCCGTGTAAAGCTCTGACCGTCGTGCTGGCAGCGGTACGGTCCGAGTCTTCTGCGGAGCCGTAGCACCCTCACCCCCGGCCCCTCTCCCACACGGGAGAGGGGAGTCGCGGTGCCTACTCCGTCCAGCGCACGTCCGTCAGGTCGTTCGACGGCACCGGCTCGTTTTTCCAGAACCCCGTGAGCTTGGCCTTCCACACGCTGAGCTTCGGCAGCACGAACAGGAACAGGGCCGGCACGTCGTCGGCCAGGATCTGTTGCGCGTCGCCGTAGAGCTTCAGCCGGGTCGCCTCGTCGGTCGCCTGCGCGGCTTGGGCCACCACCTCGTTGAAGGCCGGGTTCTTGTAGCCGAAATAGTACGGGTCGTTCGAGTAGATCGCGATGTCGAGCGGCTCGGCATGGGCGATGACCGTCATGTCGAAGCTGCGGTCGCGCATCACCTCCTGCACCCACTTCGCCGGGAACTCGGTCGGCACGATGTTCATCGTGACGCCGACCTCGGAGAACATCGCCTGCAGGATCTCGGCGGTGCGGGTGGCGTAGGCCATCTGCGGCGACTTGAAGGTGAAGGTCAGGCCCTTGGCGTAGCCGGCTTCCGCCAGCAGCGCCTTCGCCTTCTTCGGGTCGTAGGGGTAGACCCCCGTCAGGTCTTTGTAGCCCGGGTCGTTGGGCGTGTAGTGGCTGCCGATCGGCGCACCGTAGCCCGAATAGGCGCCCTCGATCAGGAGCTTGCGGTCGACCGCCATCATCAGCGCCTGGCGCACGCGCTTTTCGGCGAAGGGCTTGCCCGCATTGTTCATGCCGGCCACGACCTTGCTCGCGGTCAGGCCCGGCTCCGCCTTGAACGCCTTGTCCTTCTGGAAGGCGGCGTAGAGCTCCGGCGCCGGCAGGAGCGGGAAGGCGTCGACGTCGCCGGCACGGAGCGCCGCGGCGGCGGCCTGCGGATCGCCGATGAAGCGGAACGTGACCTTGTCGAGATGGACCTTGCGGGCCGTGTTCCAGTGATCGGGGCTGCGCGCCAGCTCGACCCGGTCGCCCTTGCGCCAGGCGGCGAAGCGGAACGGGCCGGTGCCGACCGGATTGCTTTTAAGCCCGTCGCGCGACTTCGGCTCGACCATCACCGCCGCCGGCAGGCCGAGCCAGAACAGCAGGTTGCCGGAGGGCTTGGAGAGCGTCAGGACCAGGGTGGCGGGGTCCGGCGCCTTGACGTCGGCGATGACCGCGTAGAGCGCCTTCTGCGGGTTGACCGAGCCCGGCGCCCGGATCGCGTCGAGGGCGAATTTTGCGGTGCTGGCGTCGAAGGGCTCGCCGTTGTGGAACTTCACGCCCTGCTGGAGCGCGAAGGTGTAGGTCAGGCCGTCGGGCGAGATCGTCCAGCTCTTCGCCAGCTGCGGCTGCACCTTGCCGTCGCGGTCGACCCGGGTCAGGCCCTCGAACACGTTCTGCCACACCACCTGGCCGATCACGGTCGGGGCGGCACTGGTCGGGTCGAGGCCCGGGGGCTCGACCGGCATGCCGAGGACGAGGTCGGTGCGCGGGGCGGCCAGGGCGGCACCGGCGAGCCCCGGCAGGGCGAGCGCGGCGAGAAGGGCGCCCGTCAGCAGGCAACGACGGGGGAAGCGCGTGCGTGAGACCATGGAACCCCTCGATTGGCGTTGGAACCGGCCGCCTCTCCCGTGCGGCTTCGTCGGTTCCGCTAGGAGATCAGACTTTCGGGTGTGGCCGCAACAGCGATCTGTTGCGCACCCCGTAGCCGAAACCGCTACACCTCGCCGTCTGCATGGAAACCGGGCATATGCTGCTCCAGAACCGCTACCAGCCTGGCGGCGGCGAAGGAGAGCGGCCGGTCCTTGAGGTGCGACAGGTCGAGATGGGTGCGCACGCGCAGATCGCGAAAGGGCCGCGTCGCCAGCGTGCCCGCCGCCTCGTCGCGGCGCACGGTGAAGGGCGGCAGGACCAGCACCGCCCGGCCGCGGCGGGCGAGTTCGAGCTGGATCTCGAGGGCGCTGGTGGTGAAGACCGGATCGAGGGCCGGCAGGCCGGCCTCGCGCATCTGCCCGTCGAGGGCCTGGCGCACCCCGAAGGTCGCGTCCGGCACCGCGACCGGGTAGGCGAGGAGGTCGCGCGGGTCGACCTGCAGGCGGTCGGCGAGGGGATGATCGGGCGCCATCACGACGGCGTGGTCGACCGGCGCGCGGCAGCGCACGACGATCTCGGCCTGCTGCGGCGTGAACAGGGTGACGGCGAGGTCCGCCTCCCCGTCGGCGAGCGCCTGCATGGTGCGCCCGACGCTCGCCACCACGACCTCGAAGCGGACGTCCGGGTAGCTCGCGGCGAAATCCGCCAGCGCCGGCACCAGCAGGCCCGAGGCCGCCGCCCCGCTGGCATAGACCGTGACGCGGCCCGCCCGCAGGCCCTTGAGGTCGTCGATCAGGGTGCGGACGTGGTCGAGCTCGCGCAAGGACCGGGCCGAGCGGGCGGCCAGAAGCTCGCCGGCGGCGGTGAGCCGGATCCCGGTCGGGTCGCGCTCCACCAGGGGCGCGCCGAAATGGTATTCGAGGTTCTCGATCTGGCGGCTGATCGCGGTCGGCGCGATGCCGAGTTTTTCCGCCGCCCGCCGCATCGAGCCGTGCCGGGCGAGCTCGTTGAAGTAGATCAGGGCCCGCAGCTGCACGGCACGCACCATCCTGACGGTCGATAGGCCGTCGCGGCGGCCCGCCTCATGGAGTACGGTGCGGCAGGGCCGGCGTCCACGCCCGCCGCCCGTCAGTCCTGCGGCGCCTCGTCCATCCTCGCCGCCAGTTGCAGGTCGTGCTCGGACATCTCCCTGGCCGGGCGGATGGGAACCAGCCCGTGCCGACGATAGAGGGCCGTCAGCGGCTCCCAGTCCTGAAGCACGATCGCGTAGATGCCGCGATAGATGAAGTTCTTGGCTGCCAGGTCGCGGGCGACGTCCGGGCCCAGGACGCAGCCGGCCGCCTCGATCTCGAGGTAGTTCACGATGACGTGGAGATATGAGGAGAATTCGTCGTTCGCGCCTTCCGGGAAGCCGATCGGCATCGAGGGGACCGCCTCCCGGATCGACCGCCAGACCTCGCGCCAGCCGGACGGGTTGGCGTGCGAGTACCACGTCGCGTACCAGTGCATCTGCTCGTGCAGATAGGTGCACAGGATCGCCGGCTCGGCCCAGAGGCTGGTGTTCAAGGTCAGCACCGGGTGGCTGTAGGCCGGCCCGGTCGGAGCGATCCTGATTCGTCTCGTGTATTCGTAGCGGCCGAGATCGTGGGTCGCGCGGAGCTTGATCAGCGCCGCCCGGACACGCTCGGCGGAGGCCTGCGC
The DNA here is from genome assembly GCF_003173775.1 of Methylobacterium sp. 17Sr1-1. NCBI lineage: Bacteria > Pseudomonadati > Pseudomonadota > Alphaproteobacteria > Hyphomicrobiales > Methylobacteriaceae > Methylobacterium > Methylobacterium sp. 17Sr1-1. The sequence continues at coordinate 1,543,582 of NZ_CP029552.1, forward strand.
CATGGACAGGTCGATGTCGATGCGATCGTCCATGTGGGGCCTCCCCGGGTCGGTGCGCGGCCGTCCGGGGACGACGCGATGACTGACCCATGGCAAGGTTCATTCCGCCTGCCGTCGATATCGCGCGGCGGCGCCGTCGATCGGGGTGACCGAACATGTCGTCACCCGGCAGGGATTCGGCCGGCGCGTCCCCTCAAGCCCCCCCGATCACCAGCCGCGCCGCCGCCTCGCCGGCCGGGCCGAGCGGCGCCGGCCGCCGCGTCTCCTTCGACAGAAGCACGCAGACCGACTCCGCCTCGCCCGCCACGACGTCCCCGGTGAGGATGCGGTGATGGAAGCCGAGCGAGGTGCGGCCCGCGCGGGCGAGCCAGGTCGCGGTGCGGACCCGGCCGGGATAGTGCAGCTCCGCCCGGTAATCGATGACGAAGCGGGCGATGACGAAGAAGGTGTCGGGGGTGAGCAGCGGGGTCAGGTGGGTTGCGAAGAACTGCACCCGGCCGCTCTCGCAGAAGGCGGCGAAGACCGCGTTGTTGACGTGGCCGTTGGCGTCGGTGTCGCGGTAGCGCAGGACGTCCTCGCTCCACAGCACCCGCGGATCGGCCATCAGCCCGTCGGTCATCGCCCCCTGCCCTCTTCGTTCAGCCGTTGCGCGGGGCAGTGCCGCCGAGATGGAACACCCGGTGCGGGACGAGCTCGCCCCGCTCGACGTCGCCGACCGCCACGAGCACGCCGCCGCAGGTCGCGTAGGCCTTGCCCTCGGTCGGCGCGTCGCGACCGCGCAGGATCACCGGCTGGCCGCGCATCAGCCGCATCGCCATGTCGCGGGAGACCGGCACGTGCGGCACGGCGTCGAGGGCCGTCTCGACCGGGCGCAGGACCGCGGCGTTGGCCTCGGCCTCGGCGGCCTCGAGCGCGCCGATGGTGCAGGACTGGTCCTCGGCGAAGGGGCCGACGCGGGTGCGGCGCAGGGCCGAGACGTGGCCGTAGCAGCCGAGCGCCCGGCCGAGGTCGCGGGCGATGGCGCGCACGTAGGTGCCCTTGCCGCACTCGGCCTCGATCACGGTGCGCTCAGGCGTATGGGCGACGATGGCCAGCCGGTCGATCTGCACCGGCCGGGCGACCAGTTCCACCACCTCGCCGTCGCGGGCGAGGTCGTAGGCGCGCTCGCCCTGGATCTTGATCGCTGAGTAGCGCGGCGGCACCTGCTCGATCGCGCCGACGAAGCGCGGCAGCATCGCTTCGACCTGTTCCTGAGACGGACGGTCGTCGGAGGTCGCGACTGGGCGCCCCTCCGCGTCGTCGGTGTCGGTCTCGACGCCCCAGGTGACCGAGAAGACGTAGGCCTTGCGGCCGTCCATCACGAAGGGAACGGTCTTGGTCGCCTCGCCCAGCGCGATCGGCAGGATGCCGGAGGCGAGCGGGTCGAGGGTACCGGCGTGCCCCGCCTTCTTGGCGTTGAGGGCGCGCTTGACCGCCGCGACCGCGTGGGTCGAGGTCATGCCGACGCCCTTGTCGAGGATCACCCAACCGCTGATCTCGCGGCGCTTGGGCCGGTCGCCCGGCGGGCGCCCGCGGCCGCGGGGCCGGTCCTGACGGGGGGCTCCGTCGCGGCCTTCGCGGGCGGGGCGGGTCACCTGCGGCGCGGGCTCTGCGGGCTGATCCTCGTGCATCGTCATCCTGTGTCCGTTCTCGAACGGCGGTCGCCGCGGGACTCCCGCCCGCGTTCGTCCATGCCGGTCCTGATGGGTCAAGTCGTCAGCCGGGCGCAGGTTCGGCGCGCCGGGCGATGCCTTATTCTTCCGATTCCGATTCGGAGCCGAGATCGCGCTGGACCTTGTCGCTGCGCAGGAGCGCGTCGATGCGCGCCGCCTCATCGAACGTCTCGTCGCGGCGGAAGCGCAGGTCGGGGGCGAATTTCAGCGCCACCCGGCGGGCCACCTCCTGGCGCAGCACCTTCTTGTTGCGCTCCAGCGCCTCGATCACCGGGCGCTCGTCCTGGCCGCCCAGCGGCATGATGTAGGCGGTGGCGAGCTTGAGGTCCGGCGACATGCGGACCTCCGGCACCGTGATCACGTGCTGGCTCAGCACCGGATCCTGGATGTCGCCGCGGCTCAGCACCTCGGCGAGAGCGTGCCGCACGAGTTCGGCCACGCGCTGCTGGCGCTGCGAGGGGCCTGCGGTTTCCTGGGGTTTGCGCACCATCGTCTCTCCGGGCTCGGACCGGGCCGCGAGGCGGTCATCCGGGTCTGGCCTTCTCGGCCGTCAGGCCCTCGCGGCTGTCGTCTTATGAACCGACGAGCCCGGGACGCTGGCGTCCCGGGCTCGCAGTCTTCTTGGCGGCCGCCGCCATGACGGCGGACGGCCGATGGCAGCGGGGTCGCGTCAGAGCGTGCGACGCTCCTCGTGCACGATGTAGCACTCGATCACGTCGCGCGGACGCATGTCCTGGTAGTTCTCGAAGGCCATGCCGCATTCCTGGCCGGCCGAGACTTCCTTGGCGTCGTCCTTGAAGCGCTTGAGCTGCGAGAGCTTGCCCTCGTGCACCACCACGTTGTCGCGGATGAGGCGGACATGGGCGCCGCGCTCGACGCGACCATCCTCGACCCGGCAACCGGCGATCTTGCCCACCTTCGAGACGTTGAAGATCTCGAGGATGCGCGCCTCGCCCAGGCGCTCCTCGCGGAGCGTCGGCGGGAGCAGGCCCGACATCGCCGCCTTCACGTCATCCACGAGGTCGTAGATGATGTTGTAGTAGCGGATCTCGACGCCCGCCCGCTCGGCGGCCTCTCTCGCCTCCTTGTGGGCGCGGACGTTGAAGCCGACCACGACCGCACCCGAGGCCTGGGCCAGGGTGATGTCCGATTCGGTGATGCCGCCGACACCCGTGTGCAGGATGCGGGCCGCCACCTCGTCGTTGCCGAGCTTCTCGAGCGAGCCGGCGATGGCCTCGACCGAGCCCTGCACGTCGCCCTTGATGACGAGCGGGAACTCCTTGCGGCCGGCGCCCTCCTTGAGGTCGCGCATCATGTCCATCAGCGTCCGGCCGGCACCGCTGCCGGTGGCCGCCGCGCGCTCGCGCTTCACGCGGGCCCGGTACTCGGTGACCTCGCGGGCCCGGGCCTCGTTCTCGACCACCGCGACGCGGTCGCCCGCCTCCGGCGTGCCGTTGAAGCCCAGCACCTCGACCGGAACCGACGGCGCCGCTTCCTTGACGTTGCGGCCGGTATCGTCGACCAGGGCGCGCACGCGGCCCCACTCGGCGCCCGCCACCACGATGTCGCCGGTGCGCAGGGTGCCGCGCTCGACGAGCACCGTCGCCACCGGGCCGCGGCCGCGGTCGAGCTTGGCCTCGATCACCGTGCCCTCGGCCGACCGCTCGGGGTTGGCGCGCAGGTCCAGGATCTCGGCCTGGAGGGCGAGGCCCTCCAGGAGCTCGTCGAGGCCGTCCTTGGTCTTGGCCGAGACCTCGAATTCGAGGGTCTCGCCGCCCATCGACTCGACCTGGATGTCGTGCTGCAGCAGCTCGGTGCGGACCCGCTGCGGGTTCGCGTCGGGCTTGTCGATCTTGTTGATCGCCACGATCAGCGGCACCTCGGCCGCCTTGGCGTGGGAGATCGCCTCGATCGTCTGCGGCATGACGCCGTCATCGGCCGCCACCACCAGCACCACGATGTCCGTCACCCGGGCGCCGCGGGCGCGCATCGAGGTGAAGGCCGCGTGGCCGGGGGTGTCGATGAAGGTGATCTTGCCGCCGGAGGGCGAGGTCACCTGATAGGCGCCGATATGCTGCGTGATGCCGCCCGCCTCGCCGGAGACGACGTTGGCGTTGCGGATCGCGTCGAGCAGCGAGGTCTTGCCGTGGTCGACGTGGCCCATGATGGTCACGACCGGCGGGCGCGGCTGGGTGTCGTCGTCGGTATCGGGCTCGTCGAACAGGCCCTCCTCGACGTCGGACTCCGCGACGCGGCGCACGGTGTGGCCGAGCTCCTCGGCGATGAGCTGCGCCGAATCCGAGTCGATCACGTCGGTGATCTTGTGGATCTGGCCCTGCTTCATCAGCATGCGGATGACGTCGACCGCCCGCTCGCTCATCCGGTTGGCGAGCTCCTGGATGGTGATCGTCTCCGGGATGACCACCTCGCGGGCCAGCTTCTCCTTCTGCTCCACCTGGCGGTGGCCGGTCAGGCGCTGGTTGCGGCGGCGGAACGAGGCGAGCGAACGGGTGCGCTCGTCCTCGCCCGAGGTCGCGGTCGCGATGGTCAGGCGGCCGCGGTTGCGGTCGCCGCCCGGCGACTTCGGCGTCTTGGGCGGGGTGATGACCTTGAGCGGCATGCCGGGACGGCGAATGACCCGCTTGGTCTCGGCCTCCTCCTCCGCCGCGGCCGGACGGCCGGTGGCGGGGCGCGCGGTCGCGGCGGCGCCCGTCGCGGGCTTGGCCGCTGCCGCGGTCTTGGCGGCCGCGGGCTCGGGCTTGGCGGGCTCGGGCTCCGGCTTCGGTGCCGGGCGGGCCATGAAGTTCAGGTCGCGCGGCTTGCGGGCATCGGCCGTCAGCGTGCGGCGCGGCTCGGCCGGGGCGCTCGGGCGGGTGATCCCGGTGCTCGGGGTCGCCGGGCGGGTGCCGGCGGGAGCCGCCGGACGCACGCCGGCCGGAGCGCCAGGACGCGCGCCGGCAGCCGCGGGGCGGGGGGCCCCTGCGGCGGCAGGACGGGCACCGGCCGGAGCGGCCGGGCGGGAAGCGACCGGGGTCGCCGGACGCGGGGCGGCAGCCGCAGCCGCCGGAGCGGCGGCAGGCGCCTCGGGGGCAGCCGGGGCGGGCGCCGGAGCCGGAGCCGCACGGGCGACCGCATCCTCCTGGGCGCGGCGCTCGGCCTCCTCGGCGGCACGACGCTTGCGCGCGTCCTCCTGGCGGCGGCGCTCCTCCTCCTCGCGCTTGCGGGCCTCGGCGGCCTCACGCTCGCGGATCTCGGCGGCCTCGCGCTCGGCGCGGCGCTGCGCCTCCTCGACGGCGCGGCGGCGCTCCTCCTCCTCGCGACGCTTGGCGTCGACGAGGGCGGCCATGCGGGCGCTCTGCTCCTGATCGCTCAGGGTGCGCAGCACGACGCCGGAGCGCGCGGCACCCGGACGGTCCTGGCGCGAGGCGCCCGGACGGCCGCCCTGCCCCTGGGGAGCGGAGCGCGCCTGGTTCGGTGCGGCTTCCTTCGGCGCAGCCGGGGCCGGCGCGCCGCCGGGGCGACGTTTCACCGTCTCGACCACGACCGACTTGGAGCGGCCATGGGAGAAGCTCTGGCGCACCGTGCCCTGCTCGATCGGACGCTTCATCGACAGCGTCTTGGCGGGACCGGTATGCAACGTCTTGTCGCCCGGATTCTTCGTCTCACTCATTCAGTTCAGACCCTGGGGGTTCTCGTCCGTCCCGGGACCCGGCCTCCCGGTGGCCGCCTCCCATCGTGTTCCCGGGAGCGCACCCAGCAACCGGGCCGATCCCATTCGATTCGTTCAACCACCGGCCTCCGGGGGGCCGGTCCGCAGCGATGGTCCACCATCCTGGACAGCGTCCGGGAGCGCCGCGTCGGAGTCTGACGACTCCGTTCCGGCACTTCCCGACGTCGCCGTCCCGCCGCGGAAGACGTGGAGCCGACGCCAACGCGCGAGCAAGCCGGCAGTACCGGCTCCCGCGACGAGGGCAGCGTGTATCACATGATCCCGGCCCAAGGCCATGTCCAATTCTTCACCGGACAGGTCGTCGAGCACCGGGATCCTCGATATGGCATCGCCGTAGCGCCTTCGCAATGCCTGGGCGAGCTTGCGGCGCCCGTCCGGGCTCGCGTCGCTGGCATGAACCAGGGCCTTGACCCCGGTCGGGCTGTCCACGGCACTCTCCACCTTGGTGAAGCCGGTGACGACGCAGCCCGCCTTGTTGGCGAGCGAGAAACCCTGACGCAGGTCCTCGCGCAACCCCGCTTCGATCACATCGGCGAGATCGGGCGCCACGCGGGCGTCCTTCTGCCGGAAGGCGCGCTGGAACAGCCGCTTCTTCACCGCCTCCTGCACCGCCGCCCGGGTCGCCGTGACCCAGGCGCCGCGGCCGGGGAGCCGGGCGCGCAGGTCCGGCACCACCTGGTTGTCGGGGCCGAGCGCGAAGCGGATCATCCGATCCGGATGGCCCGCCTCGCGCGTGACCAGGCAGGTGCGCTCCGCATTGGCGCGGCCGCGCCCGGCGCCGGCGTCGAGGACGTCCGGCGGCAGCGCGTCCGCATCCTGGGTGTCGTCCTGCATGGTCGGGTCCATCCTCGGGCCGAGCCTCAGGTCGGCTGCCGCTCGGCGGTCGCGGCGGCATCCTCCTCGACCGGCACGGTCTCGGATTCCTCGGCCTCGTCCTGGCCCTCGGCCTCCTCACCCTCGGACTCCTCGCCTTCCTGCACCTCCTCCGGCGGGGGCGCCTCGACCCAGCCGGCATGGACGCGGGCGGCCATGATCATCGCCTCGGCTTCCGTGCGGGAGACCTCGAACCCGTCGAGATAGCCGGCATGGCGCACCGCCTCGGGGCCGCGGCCTTCGGTGTAGCCGACGAGGTCGTCGGTGGCGCAGCCGGCGAGGTCCTCGACGCTCTTCACGTCGTTCTCGCCGAGCGCGACCATCATCGGGGTGGTGATGCCGTCGATCTCGCGCAGCTCGTCGGCGACGCCGAGCTCGATGCGGCGGGCGTCGTTCTCGGCCTCGATGCGGTTGAGGTAGTCGAGGGCCCGGGCCTGGATCTCGGCGCCGGTCTCCTCGTCGAGGCCCTGGATGTTGGCGAGCTCCGTCGGCTCGACGTAGGCGATCTCCTCGACCGAGCGGAAGCCCTCCGCGGCGAGGAGCTGGCCGACCGTCTCGTCGACGTCGAGGGCCTGCATGAAGGTGTTGGTGCGCTCGACGAACTCCTTCTGCCGGCGCTCCGATTCCTCGGCCTCGGTCAGGATGTCGATGTCCCAGCCGGTGAGCTGCGAGGCGAGCCGGACGTTCTGGCCGCGCCGGCCGATGGCGAGCGACAGCTGGTCGTCGGGGACCACCACCTCGATGCGGTCGGCCTCCTCGTCGAGCACCACCTTGACCACCTCGGCCGGCTGGAGCGCGTTGACGATGAAGGTCGCCTGGTCCTGCGACCACGGAATGATGTCGATCTTCTCGCCCTGCAACTCGCCGACCACCGCCTGGACGCGGGAGCCGCGCATGCCGACGCAGGCGCCGACCGGGTCGATCGAGGAATCGCGCGAGATCACCGCGATCTTGGCGCGCGAGCCCGGATCGCGGGCGACCGCCTTCACCTCGACGATGCCGTCGTAGATCTCCGGCACTTCCTGGCCGAAGAGCTTGGCCATGAATTGCGGGTGCGAGCGCGAGAGGAAGATCTGCGGCCCGCGCACCTCGCGGCGGACGTCGAACAGGTAGGCGCGGATGCGGTCGCCGGGGCGGAAGGTCTCGCGCGGGATCGACTCGTCGCGGCGCACGATGCCCTCGCCGCGGCCGAGATCGACGATGACGTTGCCGTACTCGACGCGCTTGACCAGGCCGTTGACGACCTCGCCGATGCGGTCCTTGTACTCGTCGTACTGGCGGTCGCGCTCGGCGTCGCGGACCTTCTGGACGATGACCTGCTTCGCCGACTGGGCGGCGACGCGGCCGAAATCGAACGGCGGCAGGGTGTCGGAGATCACGTCGCCGACCTGGGCGGCCGGGTTGTGGCGGCGGGCCGCCGGCAGGTCGATCTCGCGGGCGTCGTTCTCGACCTCGTCCACCACCAGGAGGTGGCGCGACAGGCGTAAGGCGCCCGTGCGGGGGTCGATCTCGGCGTGGACGTCGGTCTCGGCGCCGTAGCGCGAGCGGGCGGCCTTGGCGATCGCCTCCTCCATGGCGCCGATCACGATCGAGCGGTCGATGACCTTCTCGCGCGCGACCGCCTCGGCGATCTGGAGGAGTTCGAGCCTGTTGGCGCTGACGACGGCCATCGGATCAGTCCTTCCTGGTTTCTCGTTCGTTGATGGGTCTGGGGCGGTTCTACGCATCATTCGCCGAAGTGGTCACCGGTTCGGCGGAAAAATGATGCAAAACAAGGATCTGAGCAGAGTTGCCCCGTGCAACTCCGCTTAGTGGCTGACGGCGGGGCCGTGGCCCTCGTCCTCGTCATCCTCCTCGTCGTCCTGCGGCGGGGCCGAGCCGCGCCGCAGGGATTCGCGCACCAGGGCGTCGGTGAGGACGAGGTGGGCCTCGCCGATGTCGCGCAGCGGAATGTCGTAGGAGGACGGCAGGCCCTCCTTCACGTCGGGCAGGTCGATGCGGACCGTGTCTCCTTGCGGGGCCCGGATGATGCCGCGGAAGCGCTTGCGCCCGTCGAGCGGCATCGCCAGCTCGACCTTGGCCTCGTAGCCGGCCCAGCGGGCGAAGTCCCCCGCCCGGACCAGCGGCCGGTCGATCCCCGGCGAGGAGATCTCGAGGTAGTAGGCACCGCCGATCGGATCGTCGACGTCGAGGATCGGCGAGATCGTGCGGCTGACGGTCTCGCACTCGTCGACCGACATGGTGCCGTCCGGCCGCTCGGCCATGATCTGCACCGTGCAGCCGTTCTGGCTCGAGACCTTCACCCGCACGAGGCGGAAGCCGAGGCCCTCGATCGCGGGCTCGATGATCTGCGCCACGCGCGCGGCGATGCCGGTCTCGGTGATGAGGCGCTTCTCGGCCGGGTTCTGGTCTGGGGCGTCGGTCATGGGTGTCTGTGCCGCGGCTCCCCCGAGGGGCGCCCTTGAGGGGAGGCAATCTGGCGTTCGGCTCGCGCCGGGGGAGGCGTCGCGGCAATAAAAAAGAGCGGGCCCCGGGGGGACCCACTCCCGCACCGCAGCCTCACCGGCCACGAACAGAACTGTTGAGCGGGGAGATAATCCGGGTGCGGGTGGAATGCAAGGTGGTTGGTGAGCGGAGTCGGACGGTAGGTACGGGATATGAAAGCTTGACAGGACCTTCGTCGGAGCACGGCCCCGGCGTGCACCTCGGCCTTCGCAGCCCGACATCCCGTCCGAGTCGAGACTCGATGACGGCGGGCCGTGCGCTTGCTAAAATGGGGAGGTGGGGATCGAACGATGACCACGCCGGCATCCGTCGCGGAACTCGTGCCCGCCACGGCCGAGTACCCCGCGCTGAAGACGCTTCTGGAGTGGATCGAGGCCGTCTACGTCCTGGAGGACGTGCTGCTGTTCGGCAGCCGGGCGAAGGGTTCCGCGGATCCGGACAATGATTGGGACATCCTCGTGGTGCTGCCCGACAATGCCGACGAGCGCCTGCTCGATCCGCTGCTCGGCTACGAAACGCAACGGGGGTCGGGGGTCTACGCGGACGTGCTGTGCTCTCTTAAGAGCGAGTTCCTGTCGGACCTCACTGTCGCGAATTCGCGGACGCGGGACATCGCCGGGCACGCCGTCTGTGTCTTCTCCCGCTAGCCTTGGATGGCTGGCGCTCCAGCCTTCCGCGATGCACCCCGCCTCGCTACGATAGAATCTTGACCGGATGTGATATTTCCTTGAGCCGGTACACTTCATACGTATCTGTCTTGCCTACCTGAAGCACAACCAAAGCACCGAGACGAACGATAGACGACAGAACATCGGCTCGCAGATCGAGAATGCCGGCGGCCCCGGCGGCTTGCCCCGCTACGAGTTCCGTTACGATGCCATGAGCTTGGGACAGATCGAGACCGAGTTCTCGCAGCACGCGGGCAAGACTCACCGGCTCCGTGATGGGACCAAGCGGATGGAACTCAGCGGCGGCGAGGATACCGGAAGGGGCGGGGCGGTCGGTCGGGGTTTCGGCCGGTAGTCCGAGACGCTCCCGCAACGTGGACGACGTCGACATCGTAGATCTCCAAGATCTTGCGACCGAGAGAGTTGAGGCCCGCCCGGCCGAGCGCGCCGGGGGAGAGGCCCTGGATATGGGCATTTGTAACGCGGAGTTCCCGGCCGCGGAAATCCGCCTCTCCGATCACCTCCAGCACACCGACCGGCAGTGCGATCCTGACCAGAACCGTATTCCCGTATACCTCCTCGATGGTGATGGTGATCTGCGCCGAGGTCCACATCACGTCGCCTCGACCGGAATGGAAAAACAGTTGCGTCCTGATGCGAGCACCCTGGCCCCCTGCCCCGGATCTCTTGCCAATGCGGAGCGTCGCCGCATTGGCCGGCTCACATCAAACACGTATTGAGAAATGCAGCCGCCGACGTTCAAGCCACATACTCAGGTCGCCGCCCGTCACACCGACAGCCACCGCCGCACCTGCGCCTCGACCATCCCTGAGCGCGGCCCCGCCTCGACCACCTGGCCGCGGTCCATCACCGCGTAGGTGTCGCACAGGTCGCGGGCCCACTCGAAGTACTGCTCGACCAGCACGATCGCCATGTCGCCCTTGCCGCGGAGATAGTCGATCGCGCGGCCGATATCCTTGATGATCGAGGGCTGGATGCCCTCCGTCGGCTCGTCGAGGACGAGGACGCGGGGGCGGGTGACGAGGGCACGGCCGATGGCGAGCTGCTGCTGCTGGCCGCCCGAGAGGTCGCCGCCGCGCCGGCCCAGCATGTCCTTGAGGACGGGGAAGAGGTCGTAGATCTCGGCCGGCACGTAGCGGTCGGCGCGCTTGCAGGGCGCGAAGCCGGTCTCGAGGTTCTCCTTGACGGTGAGGAGCGGGAAGATCTCGCGCCCCTGCGGCACGAAGGCGATGCCCTGGCGGGCGCGGTCGTAGGGGGCGAGCCGGCTGATGTCGCGCCCGTCGAGCTTGACCGCGCCCTTCGACACCGGCTGCTGGCCGACGATGGCGCGCATGAGCGACGTCTTGCCGACGCCGTTGCGGCCGAGCACCGCGGTGACCTTGCCGAGCTCGGCCTGGAGCGAGACGCCGCGCAGGGCCTGCGCCGCGCCGTAATGGAGATCGATGGTCTCGACGGAGAGCATGGGAGAATTCCTCGGAGCCTGTGCGGCTCGCCCGACGGAGTTGCCACCCTCCGCGTCATCCCGGGGCTCGCCTCAGGCGAGAACCCGGGATCCATTACCGCCGACACTGCAAGATGGAGCGGAACGCGGTCCGACAGTGCCTGAACCGTCGGCGGCTATGGATCCCGGGTTCCGCTCTCGCGGCCCCGGGATGACGCGGAGGGGTGTCGATGAGAGCGCGTAGCCGGCTCGCGCCGTCGCGTGCCCTCAGCGGCCGAGATAGACCTCGACCACCCGCGGGTCGGCCGAGACGGAATCGATCGAGCCCTCGGCCAGCACCGCGCCCTCGTGCAGGCAGGTGACGCGGCACTGGAGCGCCCGCACGAAGTGCATGTCGTGCTCGACCACGATCACCGCGTGGTCCCGGGCGATGCGGCGCAAGAGCGTCGCGGTCGCCTCGGTCTCGGCGTCGGTCATGCCGGCGACCGGCTCGTCGACGAGGAGGAGCTTCGGGTCCTGGGCGAGCAGCATCCCGATCTCGAGCCACTGCTTCTGGCCATGCGAGAGGTCGGCGGCGGGCCGCCCCCGGTGGGCGATCAGCCCGACGGTCTCCAGGATGGCGTCGATCTGCGCCCGCTCGACCCGGTTGCGCCAGCCGAACAGCGAGGCGGTCGCGGCGCGGGGGCCTTTGAGCGCCAGCAGGATGTTGTCGGCGACCGACTGGCTCTCGAACACCGTCGGCTTCTGGAACTTGCGGCCGATGCCGAGCTCGGCGATGGCCGCCTCGTCCATGCGGGTGAGGTCGTGCACGCCGTCATAGATCACCTGGCCGGTATCGGGCCGGGTCTTGCCGGTGATGCAATCCATCATCGTGGTCTTGCCGGCGCCGTTCGGACCGATGATCGCCCGCATCTCGCCGGGCATCAGGGTCAGGGACAGGCCGCGCAGCGCCCGGTAGCCGTCGAACGTGACCTTGATGTCGTCGACGTAGAGAAGGGCCTGGGTGAGGCGCTTCTCGTGCACCGGGTCGGAAACGGGCAGAGCCATCGCGGCGCTCATGATCCGCGGCCCTCCTCGGCGAGTGCAGGGGGAATGTCGCCGGGCTTGGGGCCCGGCAGGCGGGCCTTGGCGCGGCGGGAGCCGAGCCGCTCGGTCAGGGTGCCGAGGATGCCCTTGGGCAGGAACAGGGTGACGACGACGAAGAGCGCGCCGAGGGCGAACAGCCAGGCGTCGGGCAGCGCGCCGGTGAGCAGCGTCTTGGCGTAGTTGACCAGCACCGCGCCGAGCGCCGCGCCGACCAGCGTGCCGCGGCCGCCGACCGCGACCCAGATCACCGCCTCGATCGAGTTGGCGGGGGCGAACTCGGACGGGTTGATGATGCCGACCTGCGGCACGTAGAGGGCGCCCGCCACCCCCGCCATCATGGCCGAGACCGTGAAGGCCAGGGCCTTGTAGTGCGCCGTGCGGTAGCCGAGGAAGCGGGTGCGCGATTCCGCGTCGCGGATCGCGATCAGCACCTTGCCGAAGGCCGAGGTCGTCATGAAGCGGGCCACCAGATAGGCCAGCGCCAGCGCCACCGCGGTCAGGACGAACAGGACGGCGCGGGTGCCCTGCGCCTGCACGCTGAAGCCCAGGATGTCCTTGAAGTCGGTCAGGCCGTTGTTGCCGCCCAGCCCCATGTCGTTGCGGAAGAAGGCGAGCATCAGCGCGAAGGTCATCGCCTGGGTGATGATCGACAGGTAGACGCCGGTCACCCGCGAGCGGAAGGCGAGCCAGCCGAACACGAAGGCGAGGATGCCGGGGACCAGCAGCACCATCACGGCCGCGAAGGGAAACCAGTCGAAGCCGTGCCAGTACCAGGGCAATTCCTTGTAGTTCAGGAACACCATGAAGTCGGGCAAAACGGGATTGCCGTAGACGCCCCGCGGCCCGATCTGGCGCATCAGGTACATGCCCATCGCGTAGCCGCCGAGCGCGAAGAACGCGCCGTGGCCGAGCGAGAGGATGCCGCAATAGCCCCAGACGAGGTCGAGGCTGAGCGCCAGGATCGCGTAGGCGAGGTACTTGCCCATCAGCGAGACGGCGTAGGTCGGCACGTGCAGCGCCGAACCCGGGGCGGTGAGGAGGTTCAGGGCCGGCACCACGATGCAGGCCGCGGCGATGACCGCGAGAAAGATCCAGCCCGGCTTGTCGATGCGGGAGAGCAGCATGTCAGGCCTCCACCGCCCGGCCCTTGAGCGCGAACAGGCCGCGCGGCCGCTTCTGGATGAACAGGATGATGAAGACGAGGAGCAGGATTTTTCCCAGCACCGCGCCCGCATAGGGCTCGAGGAACTTGTTGGCGACGCCGAGCGTCAGCGCGGCCACCAGCGTGCCCCACAGGTTGCCGACGCCGCCGAAGACCACGACCAGGAACGAGTCGATGATGTAGCCCTGGCCGAGATTCGGCGAGACGTTGTCGATCTGCGAGAGCGCCACCCCGGCGACGCCGGCAATGCCGGAGCCCAGGCCGAAGGTGAAGGCGTCGATCCACGGCGTGCGGATGCCCATGGCGGCGGCCATGCGGCGGTTCTGGGTCACCGCGCGGGTCTTCAGGCCGAACGAGGTCGCCTTCAGGATCAGGTTGAGGGCGACGAACACGGCCATCGCGAACACCACGATCCAGAGCCGGCCCCAGGTGATGGAGAGGCCGAACAGGTCGAAGGCACCCGCCATGTAGGACGGCGCGCCGACCTCGCGGTTGGTCGGCCCGAAGACCGAGCGCACCGCCTGCTGCAGGATCAGGCTGATGCCCCAGGTGGCCAGCAGCGTCTCGAGCGGCCGGCCGTAGAGGTGGCGGATGACGGTCCGCTCGATCAGGATGCCGACGGCGCCGGCGACCAGGAAGGCGAGCGGGATCGCGATCGGCAGCGACCAGTCGAACAGGCCGGGGGCCTTCTGGCGGATCAGCTCCTGCACCAGGTAGGTGGTGTAGGCGCCGAGCATCACCATCTCGCCGTGGGCCATGTTGATGATGCCCATCACCCCGAAGGTGATGGCGAGCCCGATGGCGGCGAGCAGCAGCACCGAGCCGAGCGAGATGCCGTACCAGGCGTTCTGCACGTTCGCCATCAGGGCCTGGCGGGTCTCGATCGCCGAGACGCCGCGACCGGCGGCGTCGCGCACGCTCTGGACGGAATCGCCCGAGAGGCCGCGCAGGATGGCGAGCGCTTCCGAATCGCCGCGGGCCTGGAGGGTGTCGATGGCTGCCAGCCGCTCGATCTCGGGGGCGCCGGGCTTGGCCAGCAGCGCCGCGGCGCGGGCCTCCTGGAGGCTGCGCTTCACGCCCGCATCGGTCTCGCGGGCGAGCGCCGCGTCGAGGGCCGGGAGGGCTGCGGCGTCGCGGGCCTTGAGCACCGCGTCGGCGGCATTGCGGCGTGTGGACGGGTCGGGGGCCAGCAGGTTCAGGGTGCCGAGGGCCGCGTCGATCGCGCGCCGGATCCGGTTGTTGACCCGCACGGGCTTGAGGCCCTCGGCGCTCACGGTCGCACCGGTGCGGGCGTCCGTCACCTTGGCGCCGTCCTTGACGGCGAGCGCCTTGTCGTCCGGGCGGTAGAGCAGGCGGTTGTCGGCGAGCGCCCGCAGCACCGGCCCGGCCTTCGGGTCGCCGCTGGTCGCGAGGCCCGCGATGGCGGCCTCGATGTCGGAATAGCTGTCGCTGGCGAGCCGCGCATAGGCGGCGTCGGGCCCGGTCTGCGCCGCAGCCGGGAGGACCCAGGCGGCGCACCAGAGCGCGAGGAGAAGGACGAGGCAGCGGCGCATTCAGGCTGTCCAGGGCAGGGTGCCAAAATTCCCCTCTCCCGTGTGGGAGAGGGGTTAGGGGTGAGGGTGACACGCTTCAGCGTAGAGCTCTGACTGTCGTGCTGGCAGCGGGACGCTGAGTGCTTCACACAGAACCGTAGCACCCTCACCCCCGGCCCCTCTCCCACACGGGAGAGGGGGGATTGTGCTAGACGATCACGCGCCGCCGCACTTCTTCGTCTTGGTGTTGTAGTTGCCGCAATTCAGCTTGACCCAGTCGGCTTCGAGGTCCTTCGAGCCGTCGAGCTGCTTCGACCAGGCCTCGCCGGCGATCAGGCCCTCGGTCTTCCACACCACGTCGAACTGGCCGTTGTCCTTGATCTCGCCGATGAAGACGGGCTTGGTGATGTGGTGGTTGGCCAGCATCTCCGAGGTGCCGCCGGTCAGGTTGTCCTGCTTGATGCCCGGCAGCGCCGCGATCACCTTGTCCGGATCGGTGGTGCCGGCCTTCTCGACCGCCTTCACCCACATGTTGAAGCCGATATAGTGGGCCTCCATCGGGTCGTTGGTGACGCGCTTCGGGTTCTTGGTGTAGGCGTGCCACTGATCGATGAACGCCTTGTTGGCCGGCGTGTCGATCGACATGAAGTAGTTCCACGCCGCCAGATGGCCGAGCAGCGGCTTGGTGTCGATGCCGGCCAGCTCCTCCTCGCCGACCGAGAAGGCCACGACCGGGATATCGGTCGCCTTGATGCCCTGGTTCGCCAGCTCCTTGTAGAACGGCACGTTGGCGTCGCCGTTGACGGTCGAGACCACCGCGGTCTTCTTGCCGGCCGAGCCGAAGCTCTTGATCGCGGCGACGCGGGTCTGCCAATCGGACTGGCCGAACGGGGTGTAGTTGATCGAGATGTCCTCGGGCTTCACGCCCTTGGCCTTCAGGTAGGCCTCGAGGATCTTGTTGGTGGTGCGGGGATAGACGTAGTCCGTGCCCTCCAGCACCCAGCGCTCGACCTTCTCCTCCTTCATCAGGTAGTCGACGGCCGGGATCGCCTGCTGGTTCGGGGCGGCGCCGGTGTAGAACACGTTGCGCTCGCTCTCCTCGCCCTCGTACTGGACGGGGTAGAACAGGATCGAGTTCAGCTCCTTGAACACCGGCAGCACGGACTTGCGCGACACGCTGGTCCAACAGCCGAACACCGCCGAGACCTTGTCCTTGGCGATCAGCTCGCGCGCCTTCTCGGCGAAGAGCGGCCAGTTCGAGGCCGGATCGACCACCACCGCCTCGAGCTTCTTGCCGAGCACGCCGCCCTTCTTGTTCTGCTCCTCGATGAGCATCAGCATGACGTCTTTGAGCGTCGTCTCGGAGATCGCCATCGTGCCCGAGAGCGAGTGCAGGATGCCGACCTTGATGGTCTCCTGCGCCGAGGCGACCGTCGTCGCCAGCGTGCCGAGCGCCAACCCGCCCGCGACCGCGGCGCGCGAGAGCCAACCCTTCCACGTCATGGTGTTCTTCTCCCTGGGCCGTTGCGGCCGAACCCCGTTCCGCAAAGGCCGTGCCAGGAAAGATTTCGAAAAAGTTCCCGTGGCTTCAGGCTCAAATTCTGGGCATCCGCCGGCATCCGGCGCCACGTGCCCGATTTTCGCCGCAGGTGCTGCCCACCTGCGCGCCACTCTGCCTAAGCCGTCGTCAAGGCTACGCTTGGATCCTGTCTGCCCTAGATGAGTCGCCCAGCCGGCATCGTCGCCGGCCGAGGAGAACCGGGGTGATCGAGGACCTCTGGTACAAGAACGCGGTGATCTACTGCCTCTCGGTCGGCTCCTTCATGGATGCCAACGGCGACGGCATCGGCGATTTCGAGGGGCTGGAGCGCCGCCTCGATTATCTCCTCGGCCTCGGGGTGACGGCGATCTGGCTGCACCCGTTCCAGCCCTCGCCGGGGCGCGACCACGGCTACGACGTGGCGGATTATTACGGCGTCGATCCGCGCTACGGCACGCTCGGCGACTTCGTCGCCTTCACCCACGCCGCCAAGCAGCGCGGCATGCGGGTGCTGATCGACCTCGTGGTCAACCACACCTCCGACCAGCATCCGTGGTTCCAGGCCGCCCGCTCCGATCCGAACGCCCGCACCCGCGACTGGTACGTCTGGTCGAAGACGAAGCCGGCGAGCGCCAACGAGGGCATGGTGTTTCCGGGCGTGCAGAAGAGCACCTGGACCTACGACAAGGAAGCGAAGGCCTGGTACTTCCACCGCTTCTACAATTTCCAGCCCGACCTCAACACCGCCAACCCTCACGTCCAGGCCGAGATCCTGAAGATCATGGGGTTCTGGATCCAGCTCGGCGTGTCGGGCTTCCGAATGGATGCGGTGCCGTTCGTGATCGCCGAGAAGGGGCCGGACATCTCGGGCGAGCCGCGCGAGCAGTTCGAATTGCTGCGGCTGTTTCGCGAGTTCCTGCAATGGCGCCAGGGCGACGCGATCATCCTGGCCGAAGCCAACATCCTGCCGCGCCAGGACCTCGACTATTTCGGCGACGACGCCGACCGCATGCACATGATGTTCAACTTCCAGGTCAACCAGGCTCTGTTCTACGCGCTCGCCTCGGCCGATGCGCGCCCGCTGGTGAAGGCGCTGCAGAAGACCTGGAACCGGCCGCCCTCCGCCCAGTGGGCGATCTTCCTGCGCAACCACGACGAGCTGGATCTGGGGCGCCTGACCGAGAAGCAGCGCCAGACCGTGTTCGACGCCTTCGGGCCCGAGCCCGAGATGCAGCTCTACGACCGCGGCATCCGCCGGCGCCTCGCGCCGATGCTCGGCGGCGACCGGCGCCGGATCGAGCTCGCCTACAGCCTGATGTTCACCCTGCCGGGCACGCCGGTGCTGCGCTACGGCGACGAGATCGGCATGGGCGACGACCTCTCGCTGCCCGAGCGCGACTGCGCCCGCACGCCGATGCAGTGGTCGCACGAGCCCCAGGGCGGCTTCACGCTGAGCGACAGCCCTGAATCGCCGCCGATCCACGAGGGTCCTTACGCCTACTCGCACGTCAACGCGGCAGCGCAGCGCTGCGCGCCGGAATCGCTCCTCAACTGGATGGAGCGCATCATCCGCATGCGCAAGGAGGTGCCGGAGATCGGCTGGGGCGACTTCACCGCCCTGGAGACCCATGATCCGAGCATCCTCGCCCTGCGCTACGACTGGCGCCGGAACTCGGTGCTCTGCCTGCACAACCTCGCAGCCGAGCCGAAGGAGGTCACCTTCGCCACCGGCCTCGACGGCGACGGCCGCAACCTGATCGACCTCCTCACCGGTCAGCGGAGCCTGGCCGACGACGACGGTTGCCACTGCGTGCTGCTGGAGGGCTACGGCTACCGCTGGTACCGGGTCGGCGGGTTGGACTACCTGTTGCGGCGGAGCGAGATCTGAGGAACCGGCATGGGAACGGGCGCGGCCCCTCCCCCGCTCCGGAGGAGGCACCGCACCCGTGTCGTCGTACATGAACGCCTAGTCGATGTCCTCGACCGCCTCGGCCCCGCCATAGACCCGGTGAGCGAGCGATGCCTCGATCAGGTCGTCGATGTCGCCGTCGAGGACGTCGTCGGGGCTGGTCGACTGGGCGCCGGTCCGCAGATCCTTCACCAGCTGGTAGGGCTGGAGCACGTAGGAGCGGATCTGGTGGCCCCAGCCGATATCGGTCTTCGAGGCCGCCTCGGCATTGGCCTTCTCCTCGCGCTTCTTCAGCTCGAGTTCGTAGAGGCGGGCGCGCAGCATGTTCCAGGCGGTGGCCCGGTTCTTGTGCTGCGAGCGCTCCTGCTGGCACGCCACCACGATCCCGGTCGGGTTGTGGGTGATGCGCACCGCCGAGTCGGTAGTGTTGACGTGCTGGCCGCCCGCGCCCGACGAGCGGTAGGTGTCGATCCGGCAGTCCGATTCCTTGATCTCGATCGTGATCCGGTCGTCGATGACCGGGTAGACCCAGACGCTGGCGAAGCTGGTGTGCCGCCGGGCGTTGGAATCGTAGGGCGAGATCCGGACCAGGCGGTGGACGCCCGATTCGGTCTTCAGCCAGCCATAGGCGTTGTGGCCCTTGATCAGGAGCGTGGCACCCTTGATCCCGGCCTCTTCGCCGTCCGCCCACTCGACGATCTCGACCTTGTACTTCCGGCGTTCGGCCCAGCGGGCATACATGCGCTGGAGCATGTTGGCCCAGTCCTGGCTCTCGGTGCCGCCGGCGCCGGCATGCACTTCGAGATAGGTGTCGTTGGCGTCGGCCTCGCCCGAGAGCAGGGTCTCGATCTGGCGGCGGGCCGCCTCGACCTGCACGGCGCGGATCTGCTCCTCGCCTTCCCGGATGCTGGCGGCATCCTCCTCCATCTCGCCGAGCTCGATCAGCGTCGCGCCGTCCTCCAGCCCCTGCTCCAGGCGCCGGATCGCCGTGACGGCGTCGTCGAGCTGCGTGCGCTCGCGCATGACCTTCTGGGCCTCCTCCGGATCGTTCCAGAGTGAGGGGTCCTCGGAGCGGGCGTTCAGCTCCGCGAGGCGCTTGTCAACGGTATCCCAGTCAAAGATGCCTCCTCAGCAGTCCGATCGACTGCTTGGCGGCATCCGAGAGTTGCTCGATCTCGGCGCGCATTTGGTGTGGGTTCACTCGCGTGAGGGTGGGGCCAGGGTGATAGCGCCGGGGGGCGCGGGTGTAAACGGCGGGGTGCGCTATGCCTCGGGCGCGGGGTCGATCGGACTCGTCGCGCAGCCGCACGCAGCATCCGTCACAGCGCGTCCGCGACGCTGTCGTAGATGGCGGGCAGGTGCTCCGCGCCGACGAGGAGTTCGGCCATCGTGTAGCGCCGGCGCGGCTGGGACAGGGCTTCCCGGACAGGGGTCGCCACGATGGCACCGTCCTTCACGTCCAACGCCAAAGCCGTTCCGACGTCGGCGCCGATCCGGTCGAGGAGTGCGTCGGGGAGCGTGACAATGCGCGCGTCGCCCTGCAGGTGAACCGTCACGATGATTGGCATAGGTCCCACCTCCCGTCTGTACTCCATCCTTGGCACGGACGCCGTCGCTGCGCGAGCTTTCGATCGCGGAGCGTCGCCTTCCCTGATCCCCTCCCCTTTCCCGGACGACTGGGGCGACAGCGGAAGGAGATCCTGGAACCAGGAGAGAAGTGCCGCGAAGCGACTCTATATTTGCACCGTTGCAGACGGACGGACGCTTCACGACTTTTTGTGCTGGATCCCGGATCTCCTTCCACTTCGTTGCAGTCGTCCGGGAAAAGGGGAGAGTTTGAAACGGAATATCGTGAGCGTTTGTCTTCCAGGCAGCTTCACCGCCGCCCGAGCCCGAACAGCCGCTTGGTCCATTTCAGTCCACTCGCCCGCGCCGGGGGTGCGGCCGGGCCCGAGGCATCGTTCGCCGCGCGCTTCAACCCGATCTCCGGCGTCACCGCGACGTGGGCGGGCGCGACGACGTCCTGGTCCGGCGCGAGCCGGAAGGCGGGGCCGTCGCTCTCCTCCACCCGGGCGAACCCGGCGCGCGCGAACACCTCGCGGCAGGGCCCGTTCGCCGGTGTCTCGATCAGGCAGCCGGTGATGGCGGCCGGGCTGCTCTCGCGGAGCCGGGCGCAGAGATAGGCGAGCGCCGCCTTCTCGACCTCCATGCCGAGCACCCGGCAGCTCATCACGAACTGCACGACCTCCGCGCCGCCCTCGCCGGCCTTGGCGTAGAGGATGCCGACGAGGCCGTATTCCGAAAACTTGTCCTTGACTGTGAAGGCGTGGATCTCGCCGCCCTCGGCGAGGAAGGCCAGAAGCTCGGGGTGGGTCCAGCGCCGGCCCGTCGTGTTGAACTGGTTGGTCTTGTTGGTGAGCTCCAGCACCCGGGGGAATTCCGGCTGGTCGGGCCGGGTGACGCGGGTGAAGGCGACGGCGCAGCCGAGGCCGGCCAGGAATTCCTCGCGGCTGAGCTTCGCCCGGGTCTCCTCGCGGGCGACCTGGTTGCGGATCGAGGTCTCGCGCAACGCGGCCTCGGCCGAGAGTCGGGGCAGCTGCAGCTCGGGCGCCCAGAGCAGGATGCGCCGGGTCAGGTAGGGGTTCGAGCCGATGGTGCGGATCTCCGGCAGGGCGTGGCGCACCGCCTCCCGCTCGACCGGGTTGTCGTCGACGAACACCACGCTCTTCGGCGTCAGGTTGAAGGCGCGGCAGATCTCGGCGACGTTCTCGGCCTTCGGCTGCCAGTTGATCTTCGCCACCGCGAAGTCGGACAGCTTCAGGAACGGCGGATCGACGACGTTGTCCCAGTGCGCCTCGACGATGTGGTGGTCGTTCTTGGAGCAGACCGCGACCAGGATGCCGCGGGCGCGCAGGTGCTGGATCGCCTCCCAGATTCCGTTCTGCCAGCCGCCGCGCGGCCAGGGGAAGCGGTCGGGGTGGAAATCCTCGGCGATCAGGCCGCGCCAGAGCGTGTTGTCGAGGTCGAAGATCACCGCCTTGACCTGGTCGATCTGGCGGACCGTGCGGTAGGTCGCCACCGCCTGCTCGTAGACCGCGAGCAGGAATTCGCGCTGGCGCGACTCGTAGAAGGTGTTGATGAGCGGCACCGGCTCGATCCGGGCCGAGGGCACCAGGTCGACCCCGTCCTGCTGGACGTTGGAGCCATGGGCGTAGAAGCCCGTGATGTCGTCGAGGAAGTAGCGCTTGCCGAGGCTCGAGGCGACGGCATCGACGTCGCACAGGAAGACGTTCTGGTACGGCTTGATCGCTTGCGCGATGTAATGGTTCAGCCGCCGGATCAGGAAGGCGAGATCGCCGTCGGCCGAGCGCCGGTCGAGGCTCGCCGCGATGTCGAGCTGCGGCACGACGAAGGTCGCCACGAAGGTCAGGAGCCCGTGCGCCCGGTTATAGGCGAGCCCGGCCTCCAGCATCGCGTCGATCATCACGCAGCCATCGCGATAGGTCTGATCGAGGAAGGCCGGATCGAAGATGCGCCCGCCGGTGATGATCCGGTCGGTCAGCACCGTGCGCAGGGGAATCTGCAGGTACTGGAAGTCGTAGGACCCGATCGGCTGGGGCGGGCTCGCCGGCAGGTCGCTGGCGCTGTTGAACAGCACGTAGTCGAAGGCGACCTCGGGGATCGCCTGGGCATAGGTGCGGTGGTAGAGCTCGGTCAGGCACGAACCGACGAGCAGCACCCGGGTGAGGCCGGTCGGCGTGACCTGCAGGTCGCGGGGAAACAGGAACTCGCCCGCCGGCAGCCCGGCCTGGCCGCCGAAGCCGAGATGGCCGTCGGGCGTGCACTCGTAGAGCAGCGCCTCCCGGCCCGGATCCTCGACCCCGCGGAGCGCGACGTGCAGGCTGCCGTCGCGGACGTAGAGGTGGTCGGCGCGCCAGGAATCCCGCCACGAATCCTGCCCCTTGGCCGAGGCGAGGCGGAACTCGTCGCCCTCGATCGACCAGCGGTCGCCGCCGAGCGGGCTGTCGCCGGTGATCGCGCCGTCGGGGGCGAAGTGGACGTTCGCCGAGAGCGGGTGACCGTCGGCAGTCGCGAAGGCCCACCGGGTCGTCACGAGCTTCTGGGTCGTGAGGCTCTTGCCAAGATGCAGCATCGCGGGAGGTCGTCCGTCTCGCGGCGGGGCTCCCGTGCCGATCGCCGCACGATAGCCCTCACGCCGGCATGCGTGTCCGAATGGGAATGGGACGAGGCGGCGCGCCGGTGCGCGCCGCCTCGCCGTTTCGAGTCCGTCAGTACAGCCCGCCGGCCTGCGCCGCCCGGTCGGCATCCGCCGGCACCGCGGCCGGGGCGGCCGGCTGGGAGCTCGCCGGGGCCGAGTAGCTGTCGGGCGGGGCGGTGCCGGGCTTGAACGCCTCGAGCAGCCCGCCCTCCGAGCCGCCGGCGCGGGTGCCGGAGGCGGCGTTGACGCGGATCAGCTTGATGCCCGGGGGTACGCGGAACGGCGTCGGCGGCTTGTCCTTCAGGGCGGCCTTCAGGAAGTCGCGGGCGATCGGGGCGGCGAGCCCGCCGCCGGTGGCGCTGTCGCCGAGCGAGCGGGGCTTGTCGTAGCCGATATAGATGCCCACCGCGAGGTCGGGCGAGAAGCCGACGAACCAAGCGTCCTTGGAGTCGTTGGTGGTGCCGGTCTTGCCGGCGAGCGGCTTGCCGATCTCCTTCAGGATCGTGGCGGTGCCGCGCTGGACCACGCCCTCCATGATCGAGACGATCTGGTAGGCGGTGAGCGGGTCGAGGACCTGCTCGGAATCGTCCACCAGCTTCGGCTCGTCCTGGCCCGACCACTTCTCGGCGTCGCAGCCGATGCACTTGCGGGTGTCGTGGCGGTAGATGGTCTCGCCGTTGCGGTCCTGGATCCGGTCGATCAGGGTCGGGCGGATGCGCCGGCCGCCATTGTCGAGCATCGAGTAGGCGGTGACCATCCGCATCACGGTGGTCTCGCCGGCCCCGAGCGACATCGGCAGCACCGGCAGCATGTCGTCGTAGACGCCGAAGCGGCGGGCATACTCGGCGATCAGCGGCATGCCGACATCCTTGGCGAGCCGCACCGTCATCAGGTTCTTCGAGTGCTCGATGCCGTAGCGCAGGGTGTGGGGGCCGCCGCCGGCCTTGCCGCCGTAGTTCGTCGGGGTCCAGGCCTCCTGGCCGGGGCCCGCCTCGATGGTGATCGGCGTGTCGAGCACCATCGAGGACGGGGTGTAGCCGTTGTCGAGCGCCGCCGAGTACACGATCGGCTTGAACGACGAGCCGGGCTGGCGCATCGCCTGGGTGGCGCGGTTGAACTCGCTCTCGTCGTAGGAGAAGCCGCCGACCATCGCGTGGACGCGTCCCGTATAGGGATCCATGGCGACGATGGCGCCGGAGACCTCCGGAATCTGGCGCAGCCGGTAGGTGTTGCCGGCGCCCTCCATCCGCTCGACATAGACCACGTCGCCGGAATTGAGCGCCGCCGCGACGCCGCGGCCGGTCCAGCGGACGCCTTCCGCGCCGATGATCCCGGTCTCGCGGTCCTTCGAGACCTGCCCCGAGCTCTCGCGCTTCGGCTGCAGGCCGATCGTGGCGCGGCCGCCCGAGGTGTCGAGCACCACGGCCAGGCGCCAGGGCTGCACGTCGCCGAGCGCCGGCACCTCGGCCACCGCCATGCCCCAGTCGCGGCCGGCGAGATCGACCCGGCTCTTCGGCCCGCGCCAGCCGCGCGCCTGGTCGTAGCGGACGAGGCCGTCGACGAGGGCGCGACGGGCCATCGCCTGCATCTTCGGGTCGAGGGTGGTGCGCACCGACAGGCCGCCCTCGTAGAGCTTCTTCTCGCCGTAGCGCTCGGAGATCTCGCGGCGGACCTCCTCGGCGAAGTAGTTGGCGTTGGCGGTGTTCGGCGAGACGCTGCGCGGGTTGACTCCGAGCGGCAGCTTGCGCTCCGACTCGGCCTCCTCCTTGGTGATGTACCCGTTCTGGGCCATCAGGCCGATGATCTCGTTGCGGCGCGCGAGCGCCTGCTGGGTGCGGCGATAGGGGTGGTAGTTGTTCGGACCCTTCGGCAGGGCGGCGAGATAGGCCGCCTCGTGGATCGTCAGCTCGTGGACCGACTTGCCGAAATAGTCGAGGGCGGCGGCCGCGATGCCGTGCAGGTTGCGGCCCGGCACGATCGTGCCGAGGAAGATCTCGTTGAGGTAGAGCTCGAGGATCTTGTCCTTCGAGTAGGTCGATTCGATGCGCAGGGCGATCAGCGCCTCGCGGACCTTGCGGTCGAGGGTCTGCTCGGAGGAGAGCAGGAAGTTCTTGGCGACCTGCTGGGTGATGGTCGAGGCGCCCTGCTTCTTGCCGCTCGAGGCGTTGGTCAGGATCGCCCGGACGATGCCCTCGGGGTCGATGCCGCCGTGCTTGTAGAAGTTCTTGTCCTCGGCCGACAGGAAGGCCGCGATGACGATCTTCGGCATCGCCTGGATCGGCAGGTAGAGCCGGCGCTCGCGGGCGTACTCGGCCAAGAGGCTGCCGTCGGCGGCGTGGACGCGGGTCATCACCGGCGGCTCGTAATTGGCGAGCGCCGCGTGGTCGGGCAGGTCGCGCGAGTACTTCCAGAAGAAGTAGCCGCCCGCCGCGGCACCGACGACGAGAGCCATCGCCGCGATGCTGAACAGGAAGCCGAAGAAGCGGAGGATGAAGCGCATCGAAACCCGATCCGTCGATGATGCCGCGCGGCCCCAGAGGGCCCGAAACTCAAGCCCGAGGCAACGCCCGGGCACGGCTCCTCACGGAAACGCGACAGCCATGGCGACGCGGGACGCCGTTCCCGCGCTTAGCGGAAGAGGCGTGCGAAAGCCAGGACAGCGAGGGGCCGACGGGGCCCTATCGACACGGGATCTATGGTGAAACTGGGGCGGGTCCGATCTGGGCGGCGCGCCCGATCCGGGGAGCGTCCGCCCCGCGGGCGGTCACGGCGGCCGGCAGGCGGCCGGCGAAGAACGCCTCGATCGCTCCCGCCATCTGGCCGGTGACGTTGGCGCGCCACTCGTCGGAGAGCAGGAGATCGAGGTCGCGCTTGCTCGACAGGTAGCCGAGCTCGACCAGCACCGAGGGCACGTCCGGCGAGCGCAGCACCCGGAACCCCGCCTCGCGGTGGGGCTTCACGCTCATCTCCATCACGCCGGAGAGGCGCGTCAGCAGGCCCTTGGCGAAGCGGGCCGAGAAGCCGCGGGTCTCGCGCAGGGTGAGTTCCTGGAGGATGTCGGCGACGTCGGCCGGGCCGTCGCCCTGGTCGGCGCCGGCCGTCGCGTCGGCCTTGTTCTCGCGGTCGGCGAGACGGGCCGATTCGGCGTCGGTCGCCTTCTCGGACCCGGTATAGATGGTGGCGCCGCGCACCTGCGGCGCGGCCGAGATCGAATCGGCGTGGATCGACACGAACAGGTCGGCGCGGGCGTCTCGGGCGATGCGGACCCGCTCATTGAGCGGCACGAACACGTCGCGGTCGCGGGTCATCTGGACCCGGATCCGGCCCCCGGCCTCGAGGCGCTGGACCAGACCCTGCGCGACCCCGAAGACGATGTCCTTCTCGTAGACGCCGGGGCCCGCGATGGCGCCGGGATCGATGCCGCCATGGCCAGCATCGACGATGACGAGGGGGCGCGAATCGATGCCCTCGCGGGCGGGCGCCTCCGCCGCGCGGGCGGGCTCGGGGGCTTGCGCGGCGCGGCGGAAGGCGTCGCGGTCGCTGCGGTTCAGATCGATGGTGAGCAGCGTCGCCCCGTCCCGCGGGCGCGTGGTCGTGGCGACCCGCGCCACGGTCGCGGCCTGGGCGAGGTCGATGACGATGCGCGAGCGCCCGGGGGCGAACAGGCCGTAGCGGTAGGAGGCGACGAGGCCGTCGCGCTTGCGCCCCGCCTCGGGCGGCAGCTGGAAGTTGACCTCGGGCAGGTCGACGATCGCCCGGTCGGGCCGTTCCATCACGAAGGCCCGCGCCTCGACAGGGCGCGACAGCACGACCGTCAGGCGGGTGCCGCCCTCCGGGAGGATCGCCGTCTCGGCGGCGATGGCCACCGCCGGCCGTTCCGCCACGGGGCGGTCCGCGGCGGTGCCGGGCACCGACGGGGTGGCGCCGGCGGCGGCCGGCAGGACGAGGCCCGCGACCAGGACGGCGGCGCGGGCGAGAAGGCGGATCGGACGTGCGCGTGTCGGCATGGTCTCGCGGCGACCTCAGGCGGCATCCCGGTTACGCGATAACCGCGCCATGGTTAACGCATCGCAAAGGCGTTCGGATCGCCGGCGCCGGGCTGTGGCCGCGCGGGTACACAGGGGATGGCGGGGTCATTGGCCTCGGACCCGGTGATGATGCTTGCAAATTCCGCCGGACACTCTGTAATGATGATGACCCCTGCCCGTTGCCGCCGGCTTTACGCCGCGGACCTCGGGCTCGCCCGGGCGCTCCCGCAGCGGCTTCGGCGCTGGCCGGCCGCCGGCGGATCGTCCGACGATCTCGCGAGCCGGGCAGGTGTTGCTGATCCACGACGGCGTTCGTGAACGTCGTCGCCCGTTTTTACCGGCGGCCGGACCCTCGCGTCCCGGCGCCTCGATTCGAAAGGTCGGTGGGAGTATGCGTGGACGCACAGCCTTCGGTCTCGAAGCTGCCGTCCCCGGCGCACGCGTCAGGCGTCGCGCCCGTCCGCGCCCCCTGCCCCCGGCCCTCGTCAACCCCTCGCGCGCGTGGATGCGCGCAGCGGCGATTGACGGCATCCCCCGCACGACATCATCCGCCGCGCCCGACCGGGCACGGCACGGGACAGCCCTCCCGGCGCAGGATTCCGCGCCCGGGGCGGCACCGGACTACGGAGGCTCGTCCTCCCGCGCACGGCCAGGATCTCCGAGGTTTTCCTCCTCGGGCTCCGTTCCCGGATGCCCCCGTCCAGCGGCGCTGCCGTTGATCGCCATGCCGAAAGTTCGTCATGGCCAACAAGATGCTCATCGATGCCGCCCACCCGGAAGAGACCCGGGTGGTGACGGTCAAGGGTTCGAAGGTCGAGGAATTCGACTTCGAATCGGCTAGCCGCCGCCAGCTGCGCGGCAACATCTACCTCGCCAAGGTCACGCGGGTCGAGCCGTCGCTGCAGGCCGCCTTCGTCGAGTACGGGGGCAACCGCCACGGCTTCCTCGCCTTCAGCGAGATCCATCCCGACTACTACCAGATCCCGATCGCCGACCGGATGGCGCTCCTCGAGGAGGAGGCGCGGGCCGAGCGCGAGCACGAGGAGCGCCCCGAGCGCCAGGAGCGCAGCGAGCGTCCGGAGCGCAGCGACCAGCCGCGCCGCCGCCGCCGCCGCGGCCGCCGCGCCGAGGCCTCGTCGCGCCCGGCCGACGCCGTCGTGACCGCCCCCGCCGGCGAGGCGCAGGAGGCCGGGCAAGAGAACGGTCAAGTGTCCGGCCACGACACCGGTGCCGAGACGACCGGCTGGCAGGACGCGCATCCCCAGGCGATGGTCGGGGAGGAGACGTTCGCGCAAGAGGCTCCTGCGCAGGATGACTCCGCGCAGGAGGCCCCGCGGCCGGAGGGCTTCGAACCCGAGACCGGCGAGCACCCGGCGCAGGAGACCGCCTCGGCGGGCGAGTCGCAGGACCGCGTCGAGGCGCCGGCCGGGGACGTTCCCGCGCAGGACTTCGCCGCCCAGGAGCACTCCGCCCAGGAGCACCCGGCTCAGGAGCACTTCGCCCAGGAGACCTCGGTCGAGGCGGCATCCACGCAGGACACCCCCGCGGGCGAGGCCGCCCCGGTGCAGGACAATGTGAGCGGCAGCGTGGCCGATCTCGCGCCCGAGCCCCCGGCGGCGATCGCCGCTGCCGTCTCGGCGGAGCCCGCGCCCGTCGGGGCCGCCGCCGACGAGGCGTCCGCGTCCCAGGCCGCCGAGCCCGCACCCGAGGCGTCCGACGAGGGCGTCCTGCCCCAGCCCGTCGCCGCCTCGCAGCCGGTCGATGCCGCGGAGGCGGAGGCCGCCGAGGATGAGGACGAGTCCGACGACGAGGAGGATTCGGACGAGGACGACGAGTCCGACGAGGATGACGACGAGGACGAGGACGAGGACGACGGGGAAGACGAGGACGACGACGAGGATCACGAGGAGCCGGTCGTCGAACAGGTCGGCGGCCGCGGCGACGCGCTGGCCGAGATCCCCGAGCGGCCCCGCACCCCGCGCCGGCACTACAAGATCCAGGAGGTGATCAAGCGCCGGCAGGTCATCCTGGTCCAGGTCGTCAAGGAGGAGCGCGGCACCAAGGGCGCGGCGCTCACCACCTACCTGTCGCTGGCCGGCCGCTACTCGGTGCTGATGCCCAATACCGGGCGGGGCGGCGGCATCTCGCGCAAGATCACCAGCGCGGCCGACCGCAAGCGCCTGAAGGAGATCGCCACCGACCTCGAGGTGCCCGAGGGGATGGGCGTCATCCTGCGCACGGCGGGCGCCTCGCGCACCAAGCCGGAGATCAAGCGTGACTTCGAGTACCTGATGCGGCTGTGGGAGAGCGTGCGCGAGCTCACCCTGTCCTCGGCCGCGCCGGCCCTGGTCTACGAGGAGGGCTCGCTGATCAAGCGCGCCATCCGCGACCTCTACAACAAGGACATCGACGAGGTTCTGGTCGCGGGCGAGGACGCCTACCGCGAGGCCAAGGACTTCATGCGGATGCTGATGCCGACGCAGTCGAAGGTGGTGAAGCCCTACCGCGACCCGACGCCGGTCTTCGCCCGCTTCGGAGTCGAGCAGCAGCTCGACGCGATGTTCTCCAGCCACGTCTCCCTGCGCTCGGGCGGCTACCTCGTCATCAATCCGACCGAGGCGCTGGTCTCGATCGACGTGAACTCGGGGCGGGCTACCCGCGAGCACGACATCGAGGACACCGCGTTCAAGACGAACCTGGAGGCCGCCGAGGAGGTGGCGCGCCAGCTGCGCCTGCGCGACCTCGCCGGCCTCATCGTCATCGACTTCATCGACATGGAGGAGAAGCGGAACAACCGCGCCGTCGAGAAGAAGCTGAACGAGTGCCTGAAGAACGACCGCGCCCGCATCCAGGTCGGCCGGATCTCGCCCTTCGGCCTGCTCGAGATGTCGCGCCAGCGCATCCGCACCGGCGTGCTCGAATCCTCCTCGGTCCCCTGCCCGCATTGCGGCGGCTCCGGGTTCGTGCGGGCGACCGCCTCGGTGGCCCTGCTGATCCTGCGGGCGATCGAGGAGGCGCTGATCAAGTCGAGCAGCCACAACCTGATCCTGCGCACCCGGACCGAGGTGGCGCTCTACATCCTCAACCAGAAGCGCGCCCACCTCTCCGAGCTCGAGGCGCGGTTCGGCGTCGCGATCATCATCGCGGCCGACGAGCGGCTGCCTGCCACCTCGGCCTTCCACCTCGAGCGCGGCGACATCGCCCAGCGACCCGAGCCGCGCCCCGTCACCAGCATCCGGGCCGAGGCGGTGCTGCCGCCCCCGCTGGAAGAGGATGACGAGGACGAGGAGGAGATCGTCGAGGAGGCCGAGGGCGAGACCGAGAGCGACGCCGAGGCGGATGCCGAGGGCGAGACCGAGGCCGAGGCGGAGACCGCCGAGGGCGCACCCGGCGACGACGAGGGCGCGGGCAAGCGCCGCCGCCGCCGCCGCCGCCGGCGCGGGGGCCGGGGCGAGCGCGGCGCCGACGAGGCCGAGGGTCACGAGGTCGACGAGGCCGCCGGCGAGGTGGTCCAGGCCGGCGAGGCCGGCGCCGAGCAGGGATCCGGCGCGGTGTCGATCCCGATCACCGAGGACGGCGCGGCGCCCGAGCGCGAGAGCCGCGAGGAAGCCCTGAGCCGGCGCCGCCGGCGCGGACGCCGCGGCGGCCGCGGGCGCGACCGCTTCGAGGAGAGCGTCGGCACGATCGGCGACGAGGTCGTGGCCGGGGCCGAGCCGGGCGAGACCGGCGGCAGCCTGGTGCAGGACGCCCTCGCCGAGGAGATCGTCGCCCTCGACGAGATCGCCGGGCCGGCGCCCGAGGCGGTCGGCAGCCCGGTCGCCGCGCCTGACCTGCCGGCGCAAGATCTGCCGGCGCAAGATCTCTCGGCTGTCGAGCGCGAGGCCCTGACCGCCGAGGCGATCGAAGCGCCGGCCGGCGGCTTCGAGCCCACCCGGGCGGCGGACGCCCCGCCGGCCCCCGAGGCGGCTCCTGCCCCCGCGCCGGAGCCCGAGCCGGAGCCGGTGGCGGTCGTGCTGACCCCGCCCGATCCGGACCGTCCGAAGCGGGCCGGCTGGTGGTCCCGCACCAAGGCGGCGATCGGCGGCGAGTGACCGGCCCCGGGACGGGCGTCAGGCCCGTCCCGCGCACACCATGACGCTTCGCGGCGGGCCGCGCTCCGGCAGGGGCGCGGCCCGCTTTCTTTCAAGCGAGGCAAGTCCTGCTCAAGCGAGGCAAGTCCTGCTCAAGCGAGGCAAGTCCTGCTGCCCCCGACGCGGGGATGGGCAATCCAAATATAATAAGAATGCCCTGTGCGGTGGTGCGGCGGGACAGAACCGGCAGACAGCAGGGGACGCCCCGAGGTCATCTAGCACGCTAAACGCAACGTTCGGCGCGCCGTTAACCGAACGGATACGGGCCTTGCGGGAAATCATGCTGCTGCTTCGCGAGTCCCCGCCATGTTCCGCTCCCGCTCCACCGCCGCGCCCGCGCCCGTCGAGACACCCGAGATGGTCGAGGACCGGCTCGCCGGCCTGGTCGACCGGGTCGGCGCCGGAGCCGAGCTGGGGACCGGCCGGCTGGCGAGTGCGCTCGCCCGCCTCGTCGGTCAGATGCGCCGGGCGGCGGCCTCGGATCTCGGCAGCACCGCACGCGTCGCCGCCGAGGCCTCGGAAGCGGCCACGGTGCTCGGCTGGATGACCCACGACGCCGGCGAGATCGCCGGGCAGACCCGCGCCATGGCGGCGGCGGTCGAGCAGGTCGCGGCCTCGACCCGGGAGCTCGCCGGTCGGTCGCAATCCAGCGCCGACGTCGCCGAGCAGGCGAGCGGCGGCATCGCGGCCTGCGCCGCCGACATGCGCGAGGCGAGCCGCACCATGGCGGCGATCGAGACCCATGCTGGGCAGATCGAGCAGCGCCTGACCGGCTTCGAGGGCGCGGCGCTCCAGATCCAGGAAATGGCCGGCACGATCGAGGCGATCTCGAGCCAGACCAACCTCCTCGCGCTGAACGCCACGATCGAGGCGGCCCGGGCGGGCGAGGCGGGGCGCGGCTTCGCGGTCGTCGCGGCGGAGGTCAAGCAGCTCTCCGGCCAGACCGCGCGGGCCACCGAGCAGATCCGCGGGCGCCTGGCGGTGCTGCTCCAGGAGCTGGCCGCCATCCAGGCCGCCGTGGCCGAGAGCCGCCACGCCGTGGCGAGCGGCACCGCCGCGGTCGGCCGGGTCGAGGCCCGGGTGGCGCAGGAGGGCCAGGCCGTGGCCCGCTCGGCGGAAGGGATCCGGGCGCTCGCCGAGGTCCTGGGCCAGCAGGAGGCCGCCACCGCCGAGATCTCGGCGGGCGTGCAGCAGGTCGCCGGCAAGGCGCAGAAGACCCGCACCGAGATCGACGGGCTGATGGCGGTCCTGGTGCGGGCCGAGACGGCGGCGCAGGACGCGCTCGCGGCCGGGGCCGCCCGCGGAGTGCCGGCCTACGCGCTGGTGCGCCTGCCGGCCGACATGGGCGTGTGGAAGCGCCGCCTCGCCGCGGCCCTGGTCGGGCTCGGCCCGGTCGGTGCGGCGGTGCCGCCCTTCCGCGACGCCGCGGCGGATCTCGGGGTGGATCCCGCCGATCCCGCCGCCGCCCGGCTCACGGCTGCCGGCGCCGAGGCGCAACGCCACGCCGCCGCCCTGGCCGATGCGCTGGGACAGGGCGCCTGGGACCGGGCGATCCCCGCCTTCCAGGCCTTCGAGGCCGCCGCCAAGGCGATGGTGGCCGCGGCAGACGGGATGGCGCGGCCCTGACCGGGCCGTCGCCCATCTGGTCGCCCATGTGAGATTTTTCGGCGATCCTCGTCGGATTCGCGCCGCGCCGCGCGTCCTGGCCTGTGGGAGGACCGACCATGCTCTACGCCATCCTGTGCTACAAGGACGAGGACGTCGTCGCCGCCTGGAGCGCGGCGGAGGACGAGGCCGTGATGGAGCGGCTCGGGCACGTGCACGCGCAGTTGGAGCGCCGGGGCCGACTCGGGCCCTCGCTGCGGCTCCTGCCGACCACCGCCGCCACCACCCTGCGCAAGGCGAGCGAGCCGCCGCTGGTGATCGACGGCCCCTTCGCCGAGACCAAGGAGCAGCTGCTCGGCTTCTACGTCGTCGACGTTGCCGACCTCGACGAGGCGCTGGAGATCGCCCGCGACCTCGCGGGCGCCAATCCGGGCGGCGCCTACGAGCTGCGCCCGGTCCTGCTCTACAACCCGGATCCGCGCCCGCCCGCCGCAGCGGGCGCGCGGTGAGCGAGGCCTCGCCCGACGCGGCCTGGCTGGCCTGCGCCCTCGCGGCGGCGCGGCCGCGGGTGGTCGCCGCCCTGCTGCGGGTGTTTCGCGACCTCGACACCGCCGAGGAGGCCTTCCAGGAGGCGAGCCTGCGGGCGCT
Organism: Methylobacterium sp. 17Sr1-1; assembly: GCF_003173775.1. Classification (NCBI taxonomy): domain Bacteria; kingdom Pseudomonadati; phylum Pseudomonadota; class Alphaproteobacteria; order Hyphomicrobiales; family Methylobacteriaceae; genus Methylobacterium; species Methylobacterium sp. 17Sr1-1. Next base: position 1,576,391 of record NZ_CP029552.1, read on the forward strand.
TCGCACCTGGCCCCGCACCGGCCCGCCGCGGGACGTGGCGGCCTGGCTGATCCTGGTCGGGCGCAACGCCGCCCTCGACGGACGCCGCCGCGTCGCCCGCGAGGCGCCGCTGCCCGAGGTCGGCGCGCTCTCGGAGCATGCCGTGTCCGACTTGGAGGACGCCGAAACGCCGCTCGCCGAGGCGATCGACGCGCAGGCCTACCGGGACGACATCCTGCGGCTGCTGTTCATCTGCTGCCATCCGGAGCTGCCGGCGACGCAGCAGATCGCGCTGGCGCTGCGCATCGTCTCGGGGTTGCCGCTCGCGCGCATCGCCCGCGCCTTCCTGGTCTCGGAGGCGGCGATGGAGCAGCGCCTCACCCGCGCCAAGGCCCGCATCAGTCGAAGCCCGGTGCCCTACGGGGCGCCGGGACCGGCCGAGCGATCGGACCGGCTCTCCGCCGTCGCGGCGATGCTCTACCTCGTCTTCAATGCCGGCTACTCGGCGGCGACCGGCTCGGAGCGGGCCGCCCTGTGCGACGAAGCGATCCGCCTCGCCCGCCTGCTGCTGCGGCTGTTCCCCACCGACCCGGAGGTGATGGGGCTTCTGGCCCTGATGCTGCTCCAGCACGCTCGCTCCCCGGCGCGCTTCGACGCCGACGGCGAGATCGTCCTCCTGGAGGACCAGGATCGCGGGCTCTGGCGCAAGCCCATGATCGCCGAGGGGCTGGCCCTCGTCGACAAGGCGATGCGCCACCGCTCCCCCGGACCCTACCAGGTCCAGGCCGCGATCGCCGCGCTGCACGCCCGCGCCGGCCGTCCCGCCGACACCGACTGGGCGGGAATCGATGCGCTCTACGCCGCACTGGAACGGATGCAGCCCTCGCCGGTCGTGACGCTCAACCGGGCGGTGGCGACCGCCAAGGTCGGCGGTCCGGCGGCCGGGCTCGCCCTCGTCGAGCCCCTGGCCGGGCCGCTCGACGGCTACTTCCACTTCCACGGCCTGCGCGGCGCCCTGCTGATGCAGCTCGGACGGAGCGCGGAGGCCCGGGAGGCGATGGGCCGGGCGATCGCGCTCGCCGGCACCCCGGCCGAGGCCGCGCATATCCGCCGCCAGCTCGACCGGCTGACCGAAGCCGGTCCCGAAAAAATCTGAGAGCGCCTGTCGGGACGGGCGAGGACCGCCCGTCCTTGACGCGAGGCCGCGAAAAAGCCGGCCCATGAAGGAGAGGACCATGACCGACGAAACCCCGACCATCGCCCCCGTGAAGGGCGGCCTCGTCACCTACCTGATGCTGGACGGCGCCCTGAAGGCGGCGGAGTTCTACACCCGCGCCTTCGGCGCCGAGATCGTCGCGGCGATGCCGGCCGACCCGCAGGGCCGGACGCCGCACGTGCATCTCCACGTCAACGGCTCGTCGCTGATGCTGAGCGACGCCTTTCCCGAGCACGGCGCCGTCCTCCAGCCGCCGCAGGCCTTCACCCTGACCCTGATGGTCGAGGACATCGACGCCCGCTACGCCCGGGCCGTCGCGGCCGGCGCCACCGCATTGATGCCGCCGGCCGAGATGTTCTGGGGCGACCGCTACGGCCAGCTGCGCGACCCGTTCGGCGTCGTCTGGGCGATGAACCAGCAGAAACGCTGACCGTGACGCCGGGACCGGGCAAAGCCGGTCCCCCCTCCCCTCGCCCGGAGCCCCGACCGATGACCGATCAGAGCGGACGCGACCTCGTCCTCACCCGCCTCATCCCCGCCCCGCCGGCCGCGCTCTACCGAGCCTGGACCGAGCCGGCGCTGATCAAGCAGTGGTTCGCCCCCAAACCCTTCACGGTCGCGGAGGCCGAGACCGAGCTTCGCCCCGGCGGCGCCACCCGCATCGTCATGCGCGGCCCGGACGGGACCGAGTTCGCCATGAGCGGCATCTATCTCGAACTGGTCGAGAACGCCCGCATCGTCTTCACCGACGCCTATACGCGCGCCTGGGAGCCGGCGGCGAAGCCGTTCTTCACCGGCGTCATCACCTTCGCGGCGGAAGGGGACGCCACCCGCTACACGGCGCTCGCCCGGCACTGGACCGCGGAGGACCGCGCCGCCCACGAGGCGATGGGCTTTCACGATGGCTGGGGCCGCTGCGCCGACCAGCTCGCCGACCTCGCCGCCCGGCTCTAAGCCTCAGGGAGACGCACCATGACCCATGTCAGCACCTGCTTGTGGTTCGCGCGCGATGCCGAGGAGGCGGTGCGGACCTACATCGCCCTCGTCCCGGGCTCGGCTCTCGGGCCGATCCTGCGCGCGCCCGGGCCCTGGCCCGGCGGCGCGCCCGGCGACGCGATCCTGGTGAGCTTCACCCTCGGCGGGCAGAGCTTCCAGGCGCTGAACGGCGGCATGCCGGCCGAGTACGGCACCGCCGCCTCGATCGCCGTCGCCTGCCCGGACCAGGCCGAGGTCGACCGGCTCTGGGACGCGCTGCTCGCCGGGGGCGGCACGGCGATCCAGTGCGGCTGGCTGCGCGACCGCTGGGGCGTGCCCTGGCAGATCTTTCCCGAGATCCTGCCGCGCCTGCTCGCCGATCCGGACCCGGCCGTGGCCGCCCGGGTCTTTTCCGCGATGCAGGGCATGGTCCGGATCGACGCCGCGGCGCTGGAGCGGGCGGCCGCCGGCTGATCCGTCACCCGGTTGCCCGCCGGTCCCTCGCCCCGTAGCTTCCCTCCGGGGAATCCGGGAGGACGGGAATGGCGGGGATGACGCGCAGGCGCGTGCTGGGCAGCGCGGCCTTGGGGGCGGCGTCTCTCGCCGGGCCGCGGGCGGCCCGGGCGGCGGACCGCCCGAACATCGTCTTCATCATGGCCGACGACCTCGGCTATGCCGACGTCGCGGCTTACGGCCGGCCCGACCTCGCCACCCCGCACATCGACCGGATCGCCGCGCGGGGCGTGCGCTTCACGCAGGCCTACGCCAACTCGGCGGTGTGCTCGGCCACCCGCACGGCGCTGATCACCGGGCGCTACCAGTACCGTCTGCCGGTCGGGCTCGAGGAGCCGGTCTCGACCCGCTTCACCGGCGGCCTGCCGGCCGACCACCCGACCCTGCCGGGGCTCCTGCGGCAGGCCGGCTACCGCACGGCGCTCGTCGGCAAGTGGCACCTCGGCAGCGTGCAGGATCACGGGCCGCTGCAGCGCGGCTACGACGCGTTCTGGGGCTTTCGCGGCGGCACCATCGATTATTTCAGCCACCGCGGCACCGACGACAAGCCGGACCTGTGGGACGGCGACGTGCGGATCGAGGAGGTCGGCTACGCCACCCACCTCCTCGGCAAGCGCGCGGTCGAGACGATCGCGGCGTCAGTGAAGGCCGGGCGCCCGTTCTTCCTCAGCCTGCACTTCAACGCGCCGCACTGGCCGTGGGAGACGCCCGACGACGAGGCCGAATCGCGCCGGATCGCCGGCAGCAACCTGCGCCACTTCGACGGCGGCACCCAGGAGACCTACCGGCGCATCGTCGCCGAGATGGACGCCCAGATCGGCCGCGTCCTCGGCGCGCTGGAGGCGAACGGCGTCGCCGAGGACACGATCGTGGTGTTCACCAGCGACAATGGCGGCGAGCGCTTCTCCGACACCTGGCCCTTCACCGGCCGCAAGACCGAACTCTTGGAAGGGGGCCTGCGCATCCCGGCGATCGTGTCGTGGCCGCGGCGCCTGAAGGCGGGAGCGGTCTCGGCCCAGCCGATGATCACCATGGACTGGCTGCCGACGCTGCTCTCCGCCGCCGGCACGGCGCCGGACCCCGCCTACCCTTCCGACGGCATCGACCTCCTGCCGATCCTGAGCGGCGAAGGCCCGGAGCGCCCGCGCAGCTTCCACTGGCGCTACCGCGCCAACGCGCAAGCGGCGATGCGCGACGGCAACCTCAAGTACCTCAAGATCCGCGACCAGACCTTCCTGTTCGACGTCGTCGCCGACCCGCTGGAGCGGGCGAACCTCAAGGCCCGGCGGCCGGAGGAGTTTTCGCGGCTCCAGGCGGCGTGGAATGCCTGGAACGCCACCATGCTGCCCGAGCGGGCAGACAGCTTCTCGGAGACCTATACGGGGGCGCAGCTGGCGGACCACTTCGGGGCGGGGTCGCCGGTGGGGAAATAACGGCTCCATGCGGAGAAGAAGCGACGTCGTTTCTCGACCTCGCCGCCCTTTCAGCTCCCCGTCATCCCGGGAACCCGGGATGACACAGGCCTGTCCGGGGACAATGAATGGCGCGGGCAGTCCCCTCTCCCCGCGGGCGGGGAGAGGCCTGAGCTCCGAAGGGGCTCAGGGAGCCCGCAGGGCGAGGGTGAGGGGGTGCTGCCGGAGGCGTCTCACCCGTCGAGACCCCCTCACCCTTGCTCCGGCTGCGCCTGCGCTCGTCGCTTGCACGACAAGGTGCAAGCGACCCTCTCCCCGCCCGCGGGGAGAGGAGAAGACCCGCGCCTCGTTGTTTCCCGGACAGTCCTTCAGGACGACGTGGGGAGTCGATTCCGTAAGTGCGGGCTTCAGGACACCCGCTCGCACCAATACACCTGCGTCCGGTACGGAAACGTCACCGCGTCCCGCCCGGCCAGCTCCGGCGTGCGGGCGATCAGGTCGCGCACGGCCTGGGTCACCCCCGCCCGCTCGGCCTCCGGCAGCGCCGCGATGAAGCTCACCGACAGGGTGCGGTCGAGGATCACCTGCTCCGGGGTGCCGTCATGGCCGTGCGCGAAGGCCTCCTCGTGCAGGGGCCCGAACCCGTCGGCCGGAAACACAGTCCGCCACGCCCCGGTGTGGAAGCGCGGCGCGTCGCCCTCGTGGGCGTTCATGATCGCCGTGAGCTCCGCCCCCCAGGGCGTCGCGTCGTCGCGGACGTTCCAGACGAGGCCCAACCGCCCGCCCACCTTCAGCACCCGGCGAATCTCGGCCAAAGCCGCCGGGGTCGAGAACCAATGGAACGCCTGGGCGCAGACGAGCGCGTCGAGGCTGGCATCCGCCAGCGGCATCGCCTTGGCGGTACCGGCCAGGGCCGTCACGCCGGGGAGCGAGGCGGCGAGCCGCGCCCGCATGGCGTCGACGGGCTCGATCGCCGTGACGTCGGCGCCGGTGGCGGCGAGCAGGCGGGTGAACTTGCCGGTGCCGGCGCCGAGATCGGCGACGCTCCGGCCGGGCCCGAGGCGGAGGGCGTCGTGCAGCCAGGTGGCGAGCGCCGCCGGGTAGTCGGGCCGGCCCCGCGCGTAGGTCTCCGCCCCGGCGGAAAAGCCGCCCGCGGCGGCAGGGTGCAGATCGTTCATCCGTCTCCTCCGATCAGCGCAGCCAGCCCTTCAGCCGCCGCACCGCCTCGTGCGCCTCGGCCTCGCCGCCGGCGAAGGACAGGCGCAGATGGTGGGCACCGGCGTCCGGGTCGAAATCGAGGCCGGGCGTTGCCGCGACGCCGGCCTCGTCGAGCATGCGGCGGCAGAAGCCGATCGAGTCGTTGGTGAGCCGGGCGACGTCGGCGTAGAGGTAGAAGGCGCCGTCGGCCGGGTGGACATCGCCGAGGCCGAGGGCCGGCAGCTCGTTCAGGAGGAGCGCGCGGGCCCGGGCGTAATCGGCCTTGACCGCCTCCAGCTCCTCGGTGGCGTCGAAGGCGGCCAGCGCCGCCACCTGCGACAGGTAGGGCGCCGAGATGTAGAGGTTCTGCGCCAGGCGCTCGATCGGCCGCACCAGCGCTTGCGGCACCACCATCCAGCCGATGCGCCAGCCGGTCATGCAGTAGTATTTCGAGAACGAGTTGATCACGACCGCGTCCGGATCGACCGCGAGCGCGGTGGCCGCCGGCACGCCGTAGGTCAGGCCGTGATAGATCTCGTCCGAGATGAAGCGCAGGTTCATGGCGCGGCAGGCCCGCGCCAGGGCGGCGAGACCCGCTTGGTCGATCATCGTGCCCGAGGGATTGGCCGGGCTCATCACCAGCAGCCCGGAGAGCGGCGCGGCCGCGTGGGCGGCGCGCAGGGCGGCGGCGGTCGGCAAGAAGCCGTCCTCGGCCCGCAGGGTCAGCCCGACCGGCTCGAGATCGACGGCCTGGAGCACTGAGCGATAGGCCGGATAGCCCGGAGCCGAGATCGCGACGCGCCCGCCGGCATCGAACAGGCTCAGGAAGGCGAGGACGAAGCCCGCCGAGGAGCCGGTGGTGACGACGACCCGCTCGGGCGCGACCGCGACGCCGTAGGCCTCGGCGTAGTGGCGGGCGATGCGCTCGCGCAGGGGCGCGATGCCGAGCGCCTCGGTGTAGGGGATGCGGCCCGAGGCCAGCGCGGCTTGCGCCGCCGCGATGGCCGGGCGAGGGGCCGGCGCCGAGGGCTGGCCGACCTCCATGTGCACCACGCTGTCGCCCTGCCGCTCCCGCCGGGCCGCGGCGGCGAGCACGTCCATCGCCAGGAAGGGCGCGACGCGGGCGGCGCGGCGGGAGACCGGGTAGGCGGGATCGGACATGACGAACTCTTGAAGCGGATGCGCGGGTGCGCCCCCGCACATAGCGGGATTTGCCGGAGATTGCGCCCTGCCGCAGGCGCAGGCGTGATTTGACAAGACCGCCGCGAAACCGCCTAACCGGCGGCTCAAGGAGCGCGCCGGACCTGTGCTCCAACCGACGTTGGACGACCCGATGAGGACGACGATGCTGCCCCTGCCCCGCCTCCTGCCCGCCCTCGCGCTCGCGGGCCTCGTCGCCACCGCCGCCCCGACCCGCGCGCAGGCGCCGACGACCACGCCGGCGGCTCCGGGGACGGCTGCCTCCGCCCCGATGGGCGACGCCCAGCGCCAGGCGATCGAGACCGTGGTGCGCGAATACCTCCTGAAGAACCCGGAGGTGCTGCAGGAGGCGATGGCCGAACTGGAGAAGCGCCAGCAGGACGCCCAGAAGGTCGCCCAGGCCAGCGCCCTCAAGGAGACCCGCGACATCCTGCACAACTCGCCGCACGGCTTCGTCGCCGGCAACCCGAACGGCGACGTCACGCTGGTCGAGTTCTTCGACTACAATTGCGGCTACTGCAAGCGCGCGCTCACCGACCTGCAGACCCTGATCAAGGGCGACCCCAAGCTGAAGGTGGTCCTGCGCGACTTCCCCGTGCTCGGCCCCGATTCGCTGGAAGCCAGCAAGGTGGCGCTCGCGGTCAAGCAGCAGCTCAAGGGCGACAAGCTGTTCGACTACCACACCCGCCTGCTCGAGAGCCGCGGCCGGGTGAACGGCGAGCGGGCGATCGCGGTGGCGAAGGAGATGGGCCTCGACATCGCCAAGCTCCAGAAGGACATGCAGGCCGCCGACATCCAGGCGGCCCTGCAGGAGAATGTGGGCCTCGGCGACAAGCTCGGCCTGTCGGGCACCCCGGCCTTCATCATCGGCGACGAGATCATCCCGGGCGCCGTCGGCGTCGAGCCGATCCGCAAGACGGTGGCCGGCGTGCGCCAGTGCGGCCACGCCACCTGCTGAGCTGAACGCCCCGCCCATGCGGGCCGGCGCCCCTATCGCGCGCCGGCCGCATGGTCTATGAGGCCCGCCGATCGCCCGCCGGACGAGAAGACGCCCCCCGCGTCGTCCGGGACCGGGTCCCGGCGGGCCAACCCCCGCCCCCATCACGATTGCCGAAGACCCGCCGTGCCCTCCAACAACAAGCATGATCCCTTCGACCCGGAGCTCGTGCGCGAGCTCGCGACCCTGATCGCCGAGACCGATCTCAGCGAGATCGAGGTCGAGAAGGGCGACCTGCGCATCCGCGTCGCCCGCGAGCGCGTGGTGCAGCAGGTGCAGGTCCCGGTGGCGGCCGCGCTCGCCCCGCCCCTGCCCGCCGCCGCGGTCCCGACCGCCGCGCCCGCCGCATCCGCCGAGACCGACCCGAAGGCGCTCGCCGCCCATCCGGGCGCGGTGCTCTCGCCGATGGTCGGCACCGCCTACCGCAAGCCCTCGCCGGACGCGAAGACCTTCGTCGAGGTCGGCTCGCGGGTCGAGAGCGGCGCCCGGGTGCTGCTCGTCGAGGCGATGAAGACCTTCAACGACATCGTGGCGCCGCGCGCCGGCACCGTGACGGCGATCTTCATCGAGGACGGTCAGCCGGTCGAGTTCGGCGAGCCCCTCCTGCTGATCGAGTGACCGCTCAGCGGCCTTGCGTTGGCACGCCAACGCGAGGCCGCTTCGTTTCTTGTTCTGCCGCAGGTTTTTTATCGCAAAACCGGCGGCCACTTTTGCGAAACCTGCTCAGGGCCCCATGTTCGACAAGATCCTGATCGCGAACCGGGGCGAGATCGCGCTCCGGATCCTGCGGGCCGCCAAGGAGCTCGGCATCGCGACGGTGGCGGTGCATTCCACCGCCGACGCCGACGCCATGCACGTGCGGCTCGCCGACGAGAGCGTCTGCATCGGCCCGCCGCCGGCCCGCGACAGCTACCTCAACATCCCGTCGATCATCGCCGCCTGCGAGATCACCGGCGCCGACGCGGTGCATCCGGGCTACGGCTTCCTGTCCGAGAACGCCCGCTTCGCCGAGGTGCTGGGCCATCACGGCATCGGCTTCATCGGCCCGAAGGCCGAGCACATCCGCGTGATGGGCGACAAGATCGAGGCCAAGCGCACGGCGAAGCGCCTCGGCATCCCCTGCGTGCCGGGCTCGGAGGGCGGGGTCACCGATACCGACGAGGCCAAGCGCGTCGCGGCCGAGATCGGCTACCCGGTGCTGATCAAGGCGGCCTCGGGCGGCGGCGGCCGCGGCATGAAGGTCGCCCGCAGCGAGGCCGACCTCGAATCGGCGCTGATGACCGCCCGCACCGAGGCCAAGGCCGCCTTCGGCGACGACGCGGTCTACATCGAGAAGTACCTCGAGAAGCCGCGCCACATCGAGGTGCAGGTGCTCGGCGACGGCCGCGGCAACGCCATCCACCTCGCCGAGCGCGACTGCTCGCTCCAGCGCCGGCACCAGAAGGTCTGGGAGGAGGGCCCCTCCCCGGCGCTCAACGCCGAGATGCGCGAGCAGATCGGCGGCACGGTCGCCCGGGCGATGCAGGAGCTCGGCTATACCGGCGCCGGCACGATCGAGTTCCTCTACGAGGACGGGCAGTTCTACTTCATCGAGATGAACACTCGTATTCAGGTGGAGCACCCTGTCACGGAGATGATCACCGGGATCGACCTCGTCAACGAGCAGATCCGGGTGGCGGCGGGCGCGCCGCTGTCGGTGCGCCAGGAGGACGTGCGGGTCGAGGGCCACGCCATCGAGTGCCGCATCAACGCCGAGCACCCGGCGACCTTCCGGCCCTCGCCCGGCACCATCACCTACTTCCACCCGCCCGGAGGCCTCGGCGTGCGGGTCGATTCGGCGGCCTTCCAGGGCTACCGCATCCCGCCGCACTACGATTCGCTGATGGGCAAGCTCATCGTCCACGGCCGCACCCGCAACGAGTGCCTGATGCGGCTGCGCCGGGCCCTCGACGAGTTCGTGGTCGCGGGCGTCGACACAACCCTGCCGCTGTTCCGCACCCTGGTGCGCAACGCCGACATCCAGAACGGCCTCTACGACATCCACTGGCTCGAGGAGTTCCTCAAGACCGGCGGGCTCGAGATCGGCTGAGCATCGCGCGGGCACGTTCCGGGATCGACGAAGGGGCGCCGCGTGGCGCCCTTTTTCGTGTCCGGACGTGCCGGTCCGCGCGCGGCACCGCAGCAATCGATGGTGCACGAGATTTTCGCGGGCGCAGCGGAACACGGTGACGTCTCGTCAGTTCTCCCGGCAACAACGGACAGCGCGAACTGGACCAACCCTGCGTCAGGCAGAGCACAGATCCGGTCGCGGTCGTTATGGCACACTTCACATCTCGGAGAGACTGACGATGCGCGTGATCAAGCTCGCCGCCGTGGCCGCCCTCCTGGCCACCCCCGCCCTGGCCCAAGCCCCTGCTTACGATGCCCCCGTCTACCAGGGCCCGGTGCTGCCGAACCCGGTCGCCCCGGTGATCGACCCTCTCACCACCGGCACCGTGGCGAACCCCTATCGTCCGTCCCGCGTCGGCGGCGTCGGCAAGAACACCCTGCCGACCGACGTCGACTCGGCCACCGGCGGCAATGCCGAGATGCCGAGCCGCATGAACCCGAATCTCGGCAACACCACGGGCGGCCCGCTCCTGCGCTGATCGCGGTCGAGCCGGGGCGGCGTCCCGGTTCCGGATCGAAGGGTCCGCGGCCCACGGCCGCGGGCCCTTTCTCGTCGCGCGGTGTCCCACGCCCTATCTTTGCCAAGGGTTGATCGTTGCCAAGGGTCTACCTTTGCCAAGACTCGGCCGTGGGGGAGAATGCCTTCCCCGCGCTCCCTGCGCCTGGAACCCCCGCCGATGCACGGCAGCCTGAACGTCGAGATCACCGCCGAGATCCTGCTCAAGGCCTACGCGGCCGGCATCTTCCCGATGGCGGAGGATGCGGACGATCCGACCCTGTACTGGGTCGAGCCGAAGGAGCGGGGCATCCTGCCCCTCGAGCGCTTCCATCTCGGCCAGCGCCTCGCCCGCACGGTGCGCAACGGCGGCTTCGAGGTGGTGACCGACCGCGATTTCGACGCGGTGATCGAGGGCTGCGCCGCGCCGCGGCGGGACAGCGACCGGACCTGGATCAACGCCCGCATCCGCGCCCTCTACGGCGAGTTGTTCGACCTCGGCCATTGCCACACCGTCGAGGTCTATGCCGGCGAGCCGCGGATCCTGGTCGGGGGTCTCTACGGCGTCTCCCTCGGCGCGGCCTTCTTCGGCGAGAGCATGTTCCACACCGCCCGGGACGCCTCGAAGGTGGCGCTGGTGCACCTCGCGGCCCGGCTCAAGCGTGGCGGCTACACCCTGCTCGACGCCCAGTTCGTCACCAGCCACCTCGCCCAGTTCGGCGCCGAAGAGGTGCCGCGCCACGTCTACAAGGCGATGCTGCGCGGCGCGATCGACCGGCCGGCGCAGTGGGACAGCGCGCCGCTCACCGGTGCGGAGGCGGTCGCGGCCCTCGGCCAGCCCTGACAGCACGCCGTCAGCTTCGGGACAGTCACTCTCTCGGGAACATCAAGCAAATCTGATTGCCGGATCTTCCCAAAAAAAGTCTTTTCAGACTCACGGATTGTTGCCGCGAGGTCACGGCGCATATCGTTCCGGCGCCGACTCTGCACCAGAACTGCCGGAATGTGCAATGCCCCGTCCGGCGGGATTGCGGCAGAACGGTGAAGCTCGCTATCTCTACTCCCGAGGGCGGCGCCGCGCGGCGTCACGAAAAACGAGCCGGGTGGGGGAGTGTGTCGGGCATGACGGCGTCGCGCTGGGGATTTCTGGTCACGACCGCTCTCGTCTCGGCCGGGCTGATCGCGCCGGCGGTGGCGCAGGGCACCATCGCCCTCGACACGATCGACGTGGTGCCAGTGACGCCGGTCGGCGGCGCCGCCGGAACGCGCAGCGGGCCCGTGACCGGCGATCGGATCGACGGCGGCGGCGCGCTGCCGCTCGCCAAGGTGCCGTTCACCGTGGAGACCGTGACGGCGCGGCAATTCGAGCAGGACCGCGCCACCCTCGACCCGACCTTCACGCTGGCCCGCACCACCCCGGGCGTGAACCTGTCCGACGGCCAGGGCAGCAGCTTCCGCCAGACCCTGACCTATCGCGGCTTCGACGCCTCGCCGCTGCTCGGCGCGCCGCAGGGCCTCGCGGTCTACCAGAACGGCACCCGCATCAACGAGGCCTTCGGCGACGTGGTGAACTGGGACCTGATCCCCCAGGTCGCGATCAACCGCATCGACATCGTCACCGGCAACCCGATCTTCGGCCTCAACGCGCTCGGCGGCGCGGTCAACATCGAGATGAAGAACGGCTTCACCTGGCAGGGCAAGGAAGTCTCGGTGATGGGCGGCTCGGACGGCCGCATCCTGGGCACCCTCCAGTACGGCGAGGTGATCGGCCCCTGGAGCTTCTACTTCGCCGGCGAGGGCCTGCGCGATGCCGGCTGGCGCTACCGGTCGCCCTCGGAGATCGGCCGGGTCTACGCCGATCTCGGCCACCGCACCCTCGATTCCGAATTCCACATCATCGCCTCCGGCGCCAAGACCTACTTCGGCGCCGCCGCCGCCGCACCGGTCGACTTCACCCGCACCAACCAGCGGGCGATCTTCACCTCCCCGCAATCGATCGACACCGCGGTCGGCCAGATCCAGGTCACCGGCAAGGTCAACCTGTCGCCGACCTGGGACCTCTCGGGCAACGCCTATGTCCGCCGCCTCAGCCAGCATGTGATCGACGGCAACGACGGCAACTTCGAGAATTGCAGCTCGCGCTCGAACTTCCGCGGCTCCCTGTGCTTCGAGGATGACGGGTTCTCGGCGGCCCCCGGCCAGACCCAGGCGCAGTTCCGCAACCAGTTCCTGATCCTGGGACCGCAGAACCAGCGGATCCCGTTCCGGGCCGGCGTGCCCTACGGCACGATCGACACGGTCCGGACCGAGGCGACCGGCTACGGCGGCACGCTCCAGGCCACCAACCGCGACCGGGTCTTCGACCGGCCGAACACCTTCATCGCCGGCGGCAGCATCGACGTCGCGGATTACGGCTTCAAGTCGTCGAGCACGCTCGGCGTGATCAACCCGGACCTCAGCGTCACCACGGACCCGCTCAACCCGACCTACGGCAACATCCCGGGCCTCGGCACCGGGCCGATCCGCACGGCGGCGGCGCTGGGCATCGCGCCGAGCCAGGTCTCAGGCTCGAACCTCTATATGGGCCTCTACGCCCTCGACACGTTCGACGTCACCGACCGGCTCTCGCTCACCGCCGGCGCGCGGCTGAACTTCGCCCGGATCAGTACCCAGGACCTCACCGGCTTCTCGCCCGACGTCACCGGCACGCATTACTTCAGCCGGATCAACCCGGTCGCCGGCCTGACCTACCGGGTCACCGACTGGCTGAGCGTCTATGGCGGCTATTCCGAGTCGAACCGGGCGCCGACGCCGCTCGAACTCGCCTGCGCCAACCCGGACCGGCCCTGCCTGCTGCCGAACTCCCTCGTCGCCGATCCGCCGCTGCGCCAGGTCGAGGCCCGCACCTACGAGGTCGGCCTCCGCGGTTCGGTGCCGAATGTCTACGAGGGCGGCCTCCTCACCTACAAGCTCGGCGCCTTCCGCACCGACCTCACCAACGACATCCTCCAGGTCGCGGTGCCGGGCAACGCGGCGCGCGGCTACTTCGTCAACGTGCCGGCGACCCGGCGCCAGGGCATCGAGGTCGCGGGCGAGTACACGACCGGGCGCCTGAGCCTCTACGCCAATTACGCGCTGATCGACGCCACCTTCCAGTTCCGCGGCGACCTGTCCTCGCCCAACAATCCGCTCGCCGATGACGGGCTCATCAGCGTGCGCCCGGGCAACAAGGTACCGCTGGTGCCCGACCACCAGATCAAGGCCGGGTTCGACTATGCGATCACCCCGCAATGGCGCTTCGGCATGAACATGCAGGCCTTCTCGTCGTCCTATTTCCGCGGCGACGAGTCGAACCTCAACCGCAAGCTGCCGGCCTACTTCACCGCCAACCTCAACACCAGTTTCCAGCTGACGCCGACCATCCAGATCTTCGGCCTGGTGACCAACCTGTTCAACAACCGCTACGCGAATTTCGGCACCTTCCTGGAGCGCGACACGGCGTTTGCCGGCCGCTACGTGCTGAACGATCCCCGCACCACCACCCTGGTGCAGCCGCTCTCGGTCTATGGCGGCGTGCGGATGATCTGGTAGCGCCTTCCAATTGACACGGGGGCCGCCGCGGGGCTCGTGTCATGCGACGGCTGTCCGGATACACCGACGTGATCGGAAGAGCGCGGGATCCCCTCTCCCGTTTGGGAGAGGGGTAGGGGCGATCGAAGATCGCGCAGGGTGGCTCGGGTTCCGCAATGACCCTGAACTGTCGAGCTACGCAGCTCGACGGTTGGTAATCCATCGTGAACCCGAGCCACCCTCACCCCCGGCCCCTCTCCCAAACGGGAGAGGGGAGACGCGCTCCATCCTTTACCCGCGCAGCCTGTCCACGGAATTTTCCCGAGAGCCCGTTGCGCCCGACTTCCCCTTTCGCCCCCAACCCTGCGCTGCCCCGGCTCCTGCCGGCGCTCTGGTCCGGCCGCCCGATGCGGGCGCGGCTGATGGTGGTCGTCGTCCTCATCAACGGGGTGGCGGCGGCGATCTCGGGCGCGGTCATCATCCACAAGGCGCGCACCGCCACCGAGGTCGAGACCGCGGCCTCGATGGCGGTGGTCGAGCCGCTGGTGGCCGAGACCCTGCAGGCGCTGCAGGACGCGCCCCTGTCCGGCCTGTTCCGCACCCTCGCCCTGCGCTTTCAGGGCCTGCGCCACGTCCGGGTGACGCTCGTCGACGCCGCGCACCGGCCGACCGAGGCCGGGACGCCGCGGGAGGGCACGCGGCGGGCGCCCCGCTGGTTCGCTCAGGTGATCGCGCCGCCGGCGCACCGCCACGAGGTGCCGCTGGTGCTGCGGGGTGAGCGCATCGGCACGGCGCTCGTCACCGCCGAGCCCTCGGACGAGATCGACGAGGTCTGGGGCTATGCCCTGGCGCTCGGCCTCACCGGCCTGTCCCTGAGCCTCGCCATGCTGGCGATCCTGTTCCTCGCCTTCGGGCGGATCCTGAGCCCGCTGGCCCAGCTCGCCGCCGGGCTGACCCGGCTGGAGCAGCAGGATTACGACGCGCGCGTGGACCGGCCCGACACCCGCGAGCTCGCGGTGATCGCGACCCGGTTCAACCGCCTCGCCGAGGCGCTGAGTAGCGCGCGCGCCGCCAACCTGCGGCTCACCCGGCGCCTTCTCACCGCCGAGGAGGACGAGCGCCGACGCACGGCGCTCGAGCTCCACGACGAGTTCGGCCCGTGCCTGTTCGGGCTGGAGGCCAATTCCTCCTCGATCGCCCGCATCGCCGCGACCCTCGACGAGCCCGCCCGCACCCGCCTGACCCAGCGCACCGACGACATCGCGGCGATCGTCACGCGGGTGCAGACGATCAACCGGGCGCTGCTCAACCGCCTGCGCCCGGCCGGCCTCGGCCAGGTGCCCCTGAGCCGCTGCCTCGAACTCCTGGTGCGCGAGGCCGCCCGGCACCATCCCGAGATCGCGGTCGAGGGGCATGTCGCGGGCCTGAGGGCCGGCTACGGCGACCTCGTCGACCTCACCGTCTATCGCTGCGTGCAGGAGGGCCTGACCAATGCGCTGCGCCACGCCGGCGCGTCACGGGTGACGGTGGAGGTCGCCGAGCAGGAGGGCAGCCTGCACCTCGCCGTCGTCGACGACGGGACCGGCCTGATCGGGGATCGGGGCGAGGGGCGAGGCGAAGGACGGGGGTTAGCCGGGATGCGCGAGCGGGTCGAGGGCCTGGGGGGCCGGCTCGCCCTGGTGCCGCGCGAGCCGGGCACGTCGCTGCGGATCGTGCTTCCGACCGGGACGCCCGAGGAGGAGACGCCGTGACCCGCGTCGTCGTCGTCGACGATCACCCGATCGTGCTCCAGGGCGCCCGGCGCCTGCTGGAGGATGCCGGCGCGGAGGTGCGCGCCGCCGCCGGCCTGCCGGAGGGCTACCGCGCCATCCTGCGCCACCGGCCCGAGGTGGCGGTGATCGACCTCGCCTTTCCCGGCCGGGATCTCGCCGGCCTCGCGCTGATCGGCCGGGTGCGCAAGCGCGCGCCCGCCACCCGGGTGCTGGTGTTCAGCATGCACGCGGACCCGGCGATCGTCGCCCGCGCCCTCGCCGCCGGCGCCGTCGGCTACGTGCTCAAGGACGCGCCGGCCGGCGATCTGGTGCGGGCCTACGAGCAGGTCCGCACGGGGCGGCCCTATCTCGAAGGGCGCCTCGCCACCGAGGTCGCCCTGCTCCAGGCCGATCCGCGCCGCTTGTTGCTCGGGACCCTGAGCCCGCGCGAGCGCCGCATCCTGGCCCTGCTGGCGGAGGGCCGGGGCTACGCGGCGATCGCCGAGGACCTGTCGGTCAGCTACAAGACGGTGACGAATGCCTGCGCGGCCCTGCGGCAGCGGCTCGGGGTGGCGACCTTGACGGAGCTGACGCATTTCGCCGTGCGGCACGTGGCGGATCTGCGGTGAAGGCTTCGGGTTCGTCACCCGCGCGACCTGATCGCGTCGGAGTCCGCTGCCGACCCGTCGCAGACCCTGGGAAGGTCCGCTCCCGGGCTACGCCACCGTCGTGAGCTTCGCAACGGCACCGACGATCTGTCGAAGCTGGAACGGTTTCTCCAACCGTTCGACGCCAGCGAACTCGGCCGGGATCACCTCGGCATCGTAGCCGGTCGTGAACACGAACGGGATGCCGCGGTCCTTCAGCGTCTCGGCCAGCTTGAACGACGGACCCGGACCAAGGTTGATGTCGACCACGACAGCGTCGGGCCGCTGCTCGTCCAGCTCCGCTCGCGCAGCCTCCTCACTCGCACACGGGCCGACAATTTCTGCGCCTGCGCCCTCAAGGGCTCGAGCGGCGTCAGTCGCGAGATAGAAGTCGTCCTCTACCACTAGGACACGGCGACCCGTGAGATCCGGTCCACCCGTCATATCGAGGGCTCCTCCGTAGACAGTCATGCGTTGCGGCGCACCCGTTTCCAGGATGCTGGCGCCCTCCTTGAGCGGGAACTCCAAATGACAGCGTGCCCCACCGGGCTCGATCGTCACCTTGCCTCGCCCGCGCAGCTCGTAGGGGATGCGCGCCTCGATCAGCTCGCTGCCGAAGCCCCGCCGGCGGGGCGCATCTTGGGTCGGCTGCGGGGGCTCGGGTGCACCTTCCTCCGTCCAGTCGAAGACAAGCCAGGGGCTGTTACGCTTCTCGACGACGGACCACCGGACAGTGACCTTGCCGTCCGCGACGGACAGGGCGCCGTACTTCAGAGCGTTGGTCGCCAGCTCGTGCACCGCCAGCGTCAGCACCTCCGCGGCCTTGGGCGACAGCGCGACATCCGGCCCGGCGAGATCGTATTGCCCTTCGTGCTGCGCCTGCACGCTCACCTCGTCATGCACGAGGCCTGCGATCCCGACGCTGACGTTCGCGGCGCGGGTGAGGAGCCCCTGCACGCGGGCAAGGGCGAGCAGGCGGCCCATCAGCAGCTCGGCGTAGTCCGGCACGCTGGCGGCCCGCTCGCCCGTGCGGCGGGTCACCGAGCGGATCATCGCCATGATGTTGCGCACCCGGTGCTGGAGTTCGGCCAGAAGGACAGCCGTGTGCTCGGCGGCGAGCTTGGCCTCGGTCACGTCCTCCGCGATCCCGCCGATCCGCAGGATCTGGCCGTTGTCGCGCAACGGGAAATCGGTGTTCCTGATCCAGCGGAAAGCGCCGTCGGATGGACGCTGGATCCGGAACTCGTGCACGACGACTTCACCGCGCCGCGCCTCTTCTAGACAGCCGAGGGCAGCGTCGCGGTCGTCCGGCACGATCATCGCGGCCCAGCGCGTCACATCGCCCAGGAGAGCGTCCGCTTTGGCGCCGTAGCTCGTCGCGACCGCGGGGCTTATGAACTCCATTGCGAGCGTGTCCGCCGCCCTGATCCAGAGACCTGCTGCCGAGGCATCTGCGAACTGCCGGAAGCGCTCCTCGCTCTCTCGCAGCGCTGCTTCGCCGCGCGCCCGCTCTGCCGCTTCCCAGGTTCGCTCAGCGACATCCTCAACCAGGGCGATCTCAGCGGCCGTCCAGCGGCGTGGAATAACGCTTACGACGCCTAGTGCGAAGATCGGGCTGCCGCCCCGGCGCAACGGCCGGGACAGAAGCGCGCCCACACGCATGGACGCCAGCGCAACCTTGTCCGCTTCAGTCAGGCCGGGGTCGTTAGCTGTGTCCTCGAAGACCAGGGTTTGCTCGAAAGTCTGCCGGCCCGCTTCAGGAAAATCCGAGAAGCGGAGCGTGGCCGGTAACGGCGCGAGGTCGCTCCCACGGACCTCATAGATGACATTGGTCAAGTCGGCGGCCGGGTAATGCTTGGTCGCGTACGCCCGGTCGACAGCCAACTCCTCAGCAAGCATCTGAACGGCGCGCTCGACGATCTGCTGTTCGTCCGGCTCGGACCGTATCGCATCAGTGAAGCGCAGCAGGAACGCCTGCCGCTCCTCACTTTCCCGCAGCGCGGCCTCCGCTCGTTTACGTTCGGTGATGTTGTTGAAAACGTGGGCGACGAACCGTCTGCCCTCGCCGAACAGCGAGAAATAGACGTCAAACCAGCCATCGACGTCCTGCTGATAGTGCTGGACCCGGACCGGCCGACCGGTTCGCGCCAACTCCCGGTATAAGTCCAGCCAATAGTCCTCGACTCTCGGCAACACTTCGAAGAGCGACCGGCCGACGACGTCATGAAGGCCGCTCTGACGTTCATAGGATGCATTCACCTCACGGAAGATCACGTCGATGATCTCGCCCCGGCCGTCGTAGAACAGTTCCTGGATCGCCAGCCCCTCGTCGATCGCGTCGAACAGCGTGCGGTACTTCTCTTCGCTCTCGCGGAGCTGCTGCTCGCTGGCGCGTATCGCTGATCGTTCGGCTATGGCCTCGTCGAGGGCCAGGGTCATCTGGAACGCGGCTGCGGCGAAGCGGGCGAGGCTCTGCAGAACGCGTGCATCCTCTCCGTCGAACCGTCCCTCGGGCGTGTGCCTGATGGCCCAGAGGGTACCGACCGCTTTGCCCTCCACGTGCCAGGGTGCGAGGAGGTTCTCGTAAATGCGCGGCTCGACCCCCCGGAGGGCTGGAAAGAACCGCTCCGCTTCGTGGAACAGAAGGACGCAGTCGCGTTCAATCACCGTCCCACAGGGGCTCGCCTCCTGAGGCATGGTGCCATGAAGGTTCGGCGCAAACCCGCCTGCTGCGGCGTGCCAGCGGAGCACGCCGCCTGCTCCGCCGGGCTCCAGAATGCTGATGCCGGCGGAGTCCGCATGGCACAGCTCCATGACCAGTTCGGCGCATTTCTGGAGCACGCCACGGGGATTGGTGGCCATCTCCTGGGCCAGGCGTCCGAGCGCTCGGCTCTCGGTTTCGTAGTCTGGAGCCCTGGATGGTCGGGTTGCCAGCTCGGCCGTGATCAGGACGTCATCGACTCCTTTCACCAGGGGATCGCAATCGGCAGTGCTGGTCATCGCGGTTCTTTAGAGCCCCATGGTCGCCGCGCGCCCACTCGCCACTCAGGCGCGATCCGGCAAGCACTTAGCCGAACGTCAGGTCGTAGATAGGCAACCAAGTCCAGCTCACTACCCCAAACCGAAGTTGCCGAAGGGCTGGCGAACGACCGCTTTGGAGAAGCGCCGACAGGGGTCCCGGCGGCCGGGTTGGGCCGGCGGCGGAACGTCCGCTTCAGGGCGAATGGTCAGGGTCCGCTCCCCATCCCCAGCCGACATGGGCGCCGTCAGCCTGACAGGACTTCCACCCGCGACTTCCTCACATCACCGACGGTCTTGCGACGCTTCCTCGACTTCCCGAGGCCGCTGAATGGAACCCGGGACGGAGGAGGCCGAGGCGCCCGTCGATGTGAGACAAGGCGATCCCGCCTCCTATAACGCCTCCCCCCGCATCAACCGCGGCTGCCGCCCCCGCAACCCCGCCGCCTCGCGGATGAACAGCCGCTTCAATCCCGGCAGCCGGTCGACGAGGCCGAGGCCGAGGTCACGGGCAAGGCGGACCGGCAGGGCGTCGTTCGAGAACAGCCGGTTGAGGCCGTCGGTCGCCGCCCCCATCGCCAGCGTGTCGAAGCGCCGGCTGCGCTCGTAGGTCTCCAGCGCCTCCGGCCCGCCCGGATCGAGGCCGAGGCGCATCGTGTCGGCCAGCGCCTCCGCCAGGGCGGCGGCGCTGCGCAGGCCCAAGTTCAGGCCCTGGCCGGCGATCGGGTGGATGACGTGGGCGGCGTCGCCGAGCAGCATCAGCCGCTTCGCGCCGAAGCGCCGGGCGATGCCGAAGGAGAGCGGATAGGCCCGCAAGGGGGATTCGAGCGCGATGCGGCCGAGGCGTAAGCCGAAGCGGCGCTCGACCTCGATCAGCGCCTCCTCGGGCCCGCCGCCGAGGAGGGCCGGCACCTCGGATTGCCGCTCGGTCCAGACGATCGAGGAGCGGTGGCCCAGCGACCCGCCGGGGGGCAGGGGCAGCACCGCGAAGGGGCCCGACGGCAAGAAGTGCTCGATCGCCCGTCCCTCGTGGTCGCGCTCGTGCGCCACGGTCGCGACGATGCCCGACTGGGGATAGGACCAGCCGACCCAGCCGATGCCCGCGGCCTCGCGCAGGCGCGAGCGGGCGCCGTCCGCCGCCACGACGAGGTCGGCGCGGATCCGGCGCCCGTCCGGCAGGCGCGCGGTGATCCTGTCGGCCTCCGGCACGGCCGCGAGGACGGGGCTGGCCTCCAGCACCACACCCGCAGCCGCGGCGGCATCGCGAAGTGCCGCGAGCAGGCCGCCGCCCTCGATCATGTGGGCGAAGGGCTCGCCTTCGGCCACCTCGCCCTCGAAGGTCAGGAAGGTCGGGCGCACCGGATCGGCGAGGCGGCTGTCCGTGACGACCATCTCGCGGATCGGCTGGGCGGTCGCGCTCACCGCGTCCCACACGCCGAGGCGCTCCAGCATCCGCCGGGCGGCGGCCGCGACCGCGTAGGCACGCAGGTCCCGCGGGGCGTCCGTCCGGCCGAAGGCCGGGTCGCAGACCGTGACCCGCACGCTCTCGCCCAACGAGAGCCGCAGGGCGAGTGCCAGCGCCAGCCCCGGCAGCCCGCCGCCCGCGACGACGATCTCCCGCGCCGCCCCCCGTCGCCCGCTCACGCCGCCACCCTGCGCCATGCCACCATCGCCCGCTGCTCGTCCGAACGGCACGGCTCATAGCATGAGTACGGGCCGTTGGCGTCGCTTGACGGCGCGCCTCGGCCTGCGTCAGCTACGCGCCCCTCCCTCGATCCGGAATCCGTCCCGTGCGCGCGGTCGCCGACCTCCTCGACATCCTCGACCTGGAAAAGCTGGAGGAGAACCTCTTCCGGGGCCGCTCGCCCAAGGACCGCTGGCAGCGGGTCTATGGCGGCCAGGTGATCGGCCAGGCCTTGGTGGCGGCGACCCGCACCGTGCCGCCGGAGCGCCGGCCGCACTCGCTCCACGCCTATTTCCTGCTCGGCGGCGACCCGAAGGTGCCGATCGTCTACGAGGTCGACCGCATCCGCGACGGCCGCAGCTTCACCACCCGGCGGGTGGTGGCGATCCAGCACGGCCGGCCGATCTTCTCGATGTCGGCCTCCTACCACGTCGAGGAGCCGGGCTTCGACCACCAGGCCGAGATGCCGGCGGTGCCGATGCCGGAGGACCTGCCCGGCGAGGGTTTGCTCAAGGCCTCGATGCTGCCGCGGATGCCCGAGCCGGTCCGGGCCTATTTCGAGCGCGAGCGGCCGATCGAGCTGCGCCCGGTCGAGACCGAGCGCTACGCCTCCCGCACGCCCGGGCCGCCGCGTTTCCACGTCTGGATCCGGGCGACCTCGCCCCTGCCGGACGATCCGGCGATCCACCAGGCCGTGCTGGCCTACGCCTCCGACATGACGCTGCTCGACACCTCGCTCATCCCCCACGGCCGCACGGTGTTCGAGAGCCAGATCCAGCCGGCGAGCCTCGACCACGCCCTGTGGTTCCACCGGCCGTTCCGGGCCGACGAGTGGCTGCTCTACGCCCAGGACAGCCCGAGCGCGTCCGGCGGCTGCGGCGTCTCCCGCGGGCTGATCTTCACCCGCGACGGCACCCTCGTGGCCTCGGTCGCGCAGGAAGGCATGATCCGCGAGAAGCGTGCGGCGCCCGAGCCCGAGGCCTGAGCCCTCTCTGCCTCCTGTTTGGGCATATGGCGGTTTTTTCACCGGCATTGCCGCCCTGAGCGGCTTCATTATCCGCAATCGGCCCAGGAACCGGGCAGCTTGTCCGTAGGTCCGCTGCCGCGCCGTGGCACGTTCCTTGATTGACGTCCTTTCGAGACCGGCATCGGGGCCCACGGGTTCGCCGCGGCGCCGGATCACGCCTCGCCCCGGCTCAAAGCCAGGCGCGAGGTCGCCGAAATCGAAAGGGGGCTCGTCCCATGAAGATCGTCATGGCCATCATCAAGCCGTTCAAGCTGGAGGAGGTCCGCGACGCCCTCACCAGCATCGGCGTGCACGGCCTGACCGTGACCGAAGTGAAGGGCTACGGCCGGCAGAAGGGGCATACCGAGATCTATCGCGGGGCCGAGTACGCCGTCAGCTTCCTGCCCAAGCTCAAGATCGAGGTGGCGGTGGCGGTCGACCTCGTCTCGAACGTCGTCGACACCATCGCGGCCGCCGCCCGCACCGGCCAGATCGGCGACGGCAAGATCTTCGTGATGCCGCTCGAGAAGGCCGTGCGCATCCGCACCGGCGAGACCGACGTCGACGCCCTCTGACGGCGCCACCCGCGCGGGGCCTCATTCAGCGCCCCGCCGCCCTTCCCCAACGTCATTGCCTTCGAGTCCATCGGGAGTTCCTCTTCCATGAAGCTTCGCAACGTCCTGGCTCTCGGCCTGGGAGGCGCCGCGCTGGCGCTGGTCCTGGTGGAGCCGTCCCTGGCGCAGACGCCGACCGTCGAGGCCGCCCCGGCCGCGGCGGCGGCGCCGGTGCCCAACAAGGGCGACACCGCCTGGATGCTGATCTCGTCGGCGCTGGTGCTGATGATGTCGATCCCCGGGCTGGCGCTGTTCTACGGCGGCCTGGTCCGCACCAAGAACATGCTGTCGCTGCTGACGCAGGTCTTCGCCATCGTCAGCCTCGCCTGCATCGTCTGGGTGTTCTTCGGCTACAGCCTCGCCTTCACCAACGGTGGCGGCCTCAACGACTTCGTCGGCGGCTTCTCGAAGGCGTTCCTGCGCGGCGTCGACGCCAACTCGGTCGTGGCGACCTTCTCGAACGGCGTCGTCATCCCCGAATACGTCTACATCTGCTTCCAGATGACGTTCGCGATGATCACCCCGGCGCTGATCGTCGGTGCCTTCGCCGAGCGCATGAAGTTCTCGGCCCTGATGCTGTTCTGCCTGCTGTGGCTGATCTTCATCTACTTCCCGATGGCGCACATGGTCTGGTACTGGGGCGGCCCCGACGCGGTCGGCAACGCCGCCAAGGCGCTGGCCGCGGCCACCGACGAGGCCTCGAAGAAGGCGGCCCAGGACGCGCTCGACGCCGTCAACGCCGATGCCGGCCTGCTGTTCAAGTGGGGCGCCCTCGACTTCGCCGGCGGCACCGTGGTGCACATCAACGCGGGCATCGCCGGCATCGTCGGCTGCCTGATGATCGGCAAGCGCATCGGCTACGGCCGCGACCTGCTCGCCCCGCACTCGCTCACCATGACGATGATCGGCGCCTCGCTGCTCTGGGTCGGCTGGTTCGGCTTCAACGCCGGCTCCAACCTCGAGGCCAACGGCTCGGCGGCGCTCGCGATGATCAACACCTTCGTGGCCACCGCGGCGGCCGGCCTGTCCTGGCTCCTCGTCGAGTGGGCCGCCAAGGGCAAGCCCTCGCTGCTCGGCATGCTCTCGGGCGCGGTCGCCGGCCTCGTCGCCGTCACCCCGGCCTGCGGCTTCGCCGGTCCGATGGGCTCGATCGTGCTCGGCCTCGTCGCCGGCGCCGTCTGCTTCGTGATGTGCTCGACCGTCAAGAACGCGCTCGGCTACGACGACTCCCTCGACGTCTTCGGCGTGCACTGCGTCGGCGGCATCCTGGGCGCGCTCGCCACCGGCATCCTGGTCAACCCGGCGCTGGGCGGCGTCGGCTCCCCCGACTACGCGACGAAGCCCGGCGAGCTGGTGGCCGCGGCCTACGAGTTCGGCCCGGCCTTCCTGTCCCAGGCCAAGGCGGTCGGCTTCACCATCCTGTGGTCGGGCGTCGGCTCGGCGATCCTCTACAAGATCGTCGACGTGGTGGTCGGCCTGCGCGTGACCCAGGACGAGGAGCGCGAGGGCCTGGATCTCGCCGATCACGGCGAGCGGGCTTACAACTACTGAGACTTTGGGGGCCGGGACGGAGACGTCCCGGTTCTCATCGGAGAGTGATCCTGCTGGCGAAGTCAGGCTGGTGAGGTCTGATGGAAGAGGTGGGCAAGCGGGCTGCTGCGGGTTCCGGCGATGGGCAGGCCGAGGATCCACCGGGTCAACCGCATCATGTTGAGGGCCGCCGCAATGGCGAGATGCTGGAGGTGGACCTTCGCGCGTCCGATATAGCGGGCACGGCGCAGCCCGAAGCCACGCACCGCCCAGGATATCGTCGCCTCCACGCCAGCCCGCCACGCATAGAGCGCGGCGAAAGCCGGGGCCTCTTGTCGGTGACGCGCCGTTTTCAGCGCTTCGTACTCGCCCTGCATGCGCAAGGTCATCAGGCGGCGGTCGGCATGGGGGCCCGCACATACCGCGCGATCGGCGCAGGTCTTGCAGTCGCGCCGCGAGAACTTCACCTTGACCACGGCCGTGGCGCGGTTGTCGACCGCCGGCGTCCAGCTCGCGCTCACGGCGCCGCGCGGACAGGTCACTTGTCGCTGCCCCCAGTCGACGTGGAACGCCTCGGCCGAGAAGCCCGACCCGCTCTTGGCCTGCCAGCGCAGGTCGCGCCGCACCGGGCCGATCAGGTCGACGGCGAAGCGCTGGCGCGTCTCGACCAGGATGCCGGCATCAACGTAACCGGTATCCACGAGGTGCTGGGCCGGGAGCAGACCCTTCGCGGCGAGTGCCTCGTGCGCCGACGTCGTCACCGCGCCGTCGGCAAGGGGCGCCGCACTGGTCTGCACGTGGGTGATCACGCGCGGCCGATCCGCGTCGCAACTCTCGGTTAGGTGGACCTTGTAGCCGACCCAAGAAGCCGTGCCCTTGCGCGCGAAGTGCGCGTCAAGATCGTAGGGCGAGCTGATGAACAGGGCTGCGGGCGGCACATTACCTGCCTCACGCCAGCCAACCGCGCCGCCCTCGTGGCAGAACTGCTGGATCCAGATCCGGCGCAAGGTCTCGACCGCGGGAACCTGTCGTAGCCAGACGGGTGCATCTGCGGAGTGGACGGCTGAGAGGAGATCGTGCCCATCCGCGCCGACACCGATGGCCAGCGCCCGACGTTCGGGCGCAGCGCGCGGCTGGCGCTCGGCCAGACCGCGAGGCTCATAGCGCTCCGCCCAGTGCCTCTGGGCGTGTGCCGCGAGCCAGGCCGGAGCGGCGACGGCCAGCGCGCTGAGGGCGTGGCGCATCGCCTCGATTACGCAGGCGAGACGATTGAGGCTGCTGACCGCTGCCAGCACGTGCGTCGCGTCAGTCCGTTGCCGTCCTCCCGAACGAACGAGGTTGCGGGCGCGGGCGATCTCGATGACGGCGTCGAAGAGCAGGTGCTCGGCCCGGCCCGCGACGAGGCGCGTCCGGAACTCGCAGAGGACGGAGGCGTCGAAGCCAGCGTCGACGAGCGGCAGGGCGAGCACGTACTTCCAGTCGATCCGACTGCGCACGGCATCGGCCGCCTGCCGGTCGGAGAGGCGCTCGGCGAACTGGAGCAAAGTAACGAGGGCTAGGCGCCAGGGTGCCTCGGCGGGCTGGCCGAGGGGCGAAAACAGGGCGGCGAAGCGCTTATCATCGAAGATGGGGCCGAGCTCGTCTCGCAGGCTGAGGAGTAGCGAGCCGTGCGGGAAGGCGGCGCGGGCAACGTGGGCGGTCTCGTCGGGAACATCGTTCGGGATGGTCGGGCGGAGCGACATGGTGTTGGCCTCGCGAACCGAAGGATCGGCACCAACACCGCGGAAGACCACCCTGATCCGGTCCTGCCCGACTTCGCCAGCAGGATCGAGAGTGTGGAAGAGCCCCGGTGCGATTGCGCCGGGGTTTTTTCATGAATAGGCCACTCGATCATATTGTCAGAATTTTTGCTATCGCTAAATTTTTATCTTTGTCCGCAATACTGCCAGCAACAACTCCGCTTGAGCGACAGCCCACTCTGCCTCGACCAAACTAGGAGGCTCATCAGTGTAGTCCGCGAGCAGCCTTATCTCATGAACGCGGTTGAGTGCGCGCCCGAAGTCAGCATCGATACGCCCAGTCTGAACAAGATCCCGCCCGAAAGCAGCGATCAGACTGCGATGTGTTTTGCTGGCCGATCCGGCAGAAGACTGGCACCACGCTATCAAAGCCGCCTGCGCAGCATCAAACATCGCGTAGTACGCACGATTGCAAGCGCCATCCAAATCCCCTGCAATTAAGAGCATCCGGGCTGAACGCGCCGCCTGTTCGGCTTTCTCCAGATACCGTTCAGGTGTCGCAGGTCTGCTCACAGGCGAACCCCGTCCCGCTTGATCGCCGCGATCAACCCCGGATTACTGAACGTCTCCGGCCGGTCGAACTCGTCCTCCCACAGCGGCACCGCCTGAACCAGAATCCCCGTCTCCAGCATCACCGTGAAGGCGATCTCCGCCATCTCGCCCGCGATCGGATAGCGCCGGCCAGCCGGACCGTTCAGGATCACCGCCAAGTCGACATCGCTATCGGCATCGTGCGTCCCGCGGGCGCGGCTTCCGAACAGCACGGTCTCCTTCACGGGATAGCGCCCGGCGATGTGGCGCAGGAAGGTCCGGGCCGCATGCACGGTCTCGGAATCCGGCAAGTCGGGACCGGATAAGTCAGGACGGTGTAGGACAGGAGAGGACATCCATGCCTCGCGCAGAGCAGGCGGACCGAACCCGCCATCCACCGGAAATCCTTAGCAGATCCAGCGCCGTCCCGCCGCTCTCCCGCAATGCCGCAAGATGCGGTTAGCCTTAAACCACCATTAACCGCATCGCCCCATCCTCACGGTCCAGTTCCGCGTACCCGGTCCAGCCCCGCATGCGTTCGCTTCGTCGCTCGGCCTCGCCCTACGATGGCCTCATCGACACGTTCCGCGCGTTCCTGACGCGGCGGGCGACAGAGGTCACCGGCCTCGCCCTGCTCGTCGGGGCGGCGTGCTTCACCGTGGCCCTGGCGACGTGGTCGATCGACGACCCGAGCCTCAACCACGCCACCTCGCGCACGGCCCGCAACCTCCTCGGCTTCGGCGGGGCGGTGGTGTCGGATCTCGGGATGCAGCTCCTGGGCCTGGGCGCGCTCGCCTTCGCGCTGCCGCCGGCGGTGTGGGGCATGCGGCTCCTGCGCACCCACCGGCTGGCGCGGCTGCAATTGCGGCTGGTGCTCTGGATCATCGGCTTCGGCGCGGCGAGCGGCATGGCGAGCGCGCTGCCGCCGACCGCGCGCTGGCCGCTGCCGACCGGCCTCGGCGGCGTCGCGGGCGACGCGCTGCTCGGCGCCGCCAAGGCGATCGCCGGCCCGGCCGGGGCCTTCGCGGGCTTCCTCTACGCGGCGGTCGCGGTGGTCAGCCTGACCGGCGCCTGCGGCTTCGGCCTGATCGAGGACGAGGAGGGCGACGACGAAGCCGAATCCTTCGCCCCCGTGGTGAGCCGCTACGACGAGCGGCAGCCCCGCCGCGGCGCGAGCCCGTCCCATGACGACGAGTCGCCCGGGCTCGGCCTCGCCTCCCTCGGGGCGCTCGCCCACCTGGCGATCAGCGCGCGGAGCGCCGTGGCGCAGAAGATCGACGCGATCCGCGACGGCTCCTGGCGTCACGGTGCCGCCGACCCCTATGCGGGCAACTCGCCGGCGCTCGCCGCGCGCCGCGCCTTCGCCGAGCCCGGCGAGGACGAGGCCTGGGACGAGCCCGCGGTCGAGAGGGCCGCCGAGCGTCCGGCGAAGGCCGGCCGCCGCGAGCCGGTCTTCGCGGACGCTCCCCCGCGCCGGGTCGAGGCGGGTTCGCGCCGGGCCGAGCCGGTGTTCGACGACGACTCCGCGGACGAGGACGAGGCGGAGGCCCCGCGCGGCCGCGTCGCACCCCCTCCCCCGCCGATCCAGACCCGCCGCGCGCCCGCCCCCGCACCGGCCGCGCCGGATGCCTACGAGATGCCCGCCCTGACGCTGCTCGCCGAGCCGCGCCACCCGGCCCCGAGCGCCGCGGTCTCGACCGACGCCCTGGAGCAGAACGCCACCCTGCTCGAATCGACGCTGGAGGACTTTGGGGTGCGCGGCGAGATCCTGGCGGTGCGGCCGGGCCCGGTGGTGACGCTCTACGAGCTGGAGCCGGCGCCCGGCACCAAGTCGAGCCGCGTCATCTCGCTCGCCGACGACATCGCCCGCTCGATGTCCGCCATCTCCGCCCGCGTCGCCGTCGTGCAGGGCCGCAACGCCATCGGCATCGAATTGCCGAACGCCAAGCGCGAGACGGTGTACCTGCGCGAGCTCCTCGCCTCCCCGGCCTTCGCCGAGACCAAGCAGAAGCTCGCGCTCTGCCTCGGCAAGAATATCGGCGGCGAGGCGATCATCGCCGACCTCGCCCGCATGCCTCACCTGCTGGTGGCCGGCACCACCGGCTCGGGCAAGTCGGTCGCCATCAACACCATGATCCTGTCGCTGCTCTACCGGATGACCCCGGAGGAGTGCCGCCTGATCATGGTCGATCCCAAGATGCTGGAACTCTCCGTCTACGACGGCATCCCGCACCTGCTCTCCCCCGTCGTCACCGACCCGAAGAAGGCG
Source organism: Methylobacterium sp. 17Sr1-1 (assembly GCF_003173775.1). NCBI lineage: Bacteria > Pseudomonadati > Pseudomonadota > Alphaproteobacteria > Hyphomicrobiales > Methylobacteriaceae > Methylobacterium > Methylobacterium sp. 17Sr1-1. Next base: position 1,604,964 of record NZ_CP029552.1, read on the forward strand.
GTCGTCGCCCTCAAGTGGGCGGTGCGCGAGATGGAGGAGCGCTACAAGAAGATGTCGAAGCTCGGCGTGCGCAACATCGACGGCTTCAACGCCCGGGTGGCGGAGGCGCGGGCCCGCGGCGAGGTGATCACCCGCACGGTCCAGACCGGCTTCGACCGCGAGACCGGCGAGGCGATCTACGAGGACGAGGTCATGGACCTCGCGCCGCTGCCCTACATCGTGATCGTGGTCGACGAGATGGCCGACCTGATGATGGTGGCGGGCAAGGACATCGAGGGGGCGATCCAGCGTCTCGCCCAGATGGCGCGGGCCGCCGGTCTGCACCTGATCATGGCGACGCAGCGCCCCTCGGTGGACGTGATCACCGGGACGATCAAGGCGAATTTCCCGACCCGGATCTCGTTCCAGGTGACCTCGAAGATCGACTCGCGCACGATCCTGGGCGAGATGGGCGCCGAGCAGCTGCTGGGCCAGGGCGACATGCTGTTCATGGCGGGCGGCGGCCGGACGACCCGGGTGCACGGGCCGTTCTGCTCGGACGACGAGGTCGAGCAGGTGGTGGCCCATCTCAAGCGCCAGGGTCGGCCCTCCTACCTCGAAGCGGTGACCGCCGAGGAGGGCGAGGAGGAAGCGGACGCCCCGGTCATGGACCAGGGCGGCTTCGGCGATCCGTCGGCCGACCTCTACGACCAGGCGGTGGCGGTGGTGCTTCGCGACAAGAAGGCCTCGACCAGCTACATCCAGCGGCGCCTGCAGATCGGCTACAACCGGGCCGCCTCGCTGATGGAGCGGATGGAGCGCGAGGGCATCGTCGGACCGGCCAACCACGCCGGCAAGCGCGAGATCCTGCTGGAGGACGGGCAGGACGGGTGAGGACGGTTCCAGACATCATTTTACGACCCTCGCCCTTTCCCGGACGACTGCAACGAAGTGGAAGGAGATCCGGGATCCAGCGCAAGGACTCGCCGCGAAGCGGCTCCGCCTGCTGCACCGTTGCGCACACACGGACGCTTCGCGACTTCTTGTGCTGGATCCCGGATCTCCTTCCGCTGACGCTCCAGTCGTCCGGGAAAGGGCGAGAGTCACGAGAACCGATCTGCCCCGCGGATCGGCTTTTGGCTATGTTGAGTGTAGCGGACCCAGGGTGAACGCGATCACCGCTGCCCGAAGCTCGCTTCCTTGAACAGATCCTTCAGGTGGTGAGGCTGCGAGCGCCAGTACTGCTTCGGCGCCCGGACCTGGGCCCCCAGTTCGGCGGCGGCGTGCCAGGGCCAACGCGGGTCGTACAGCATCGCGCGGGCGAGCGAGACCGCATCCGCCTTGCCCTCCGCCAGGATGCCTTCCGCCTGGCGCGGCTCGGTGATGAGGCCGACCGCGATGGTGACGAGGTCGGTCGCCGCCCGCACCCGCTCGGCGAAGGGCACCTGGTAGCCGGGCCCGATCGCGATCTTCTGCCGGGGCGAGACGCCGCCGGTCGAGACGTGGATGGCCGCGGCCCCCCGCGCCTTCAGGCCTTCGGCGAAGGCGATGGTCTGCTCGACCTCCCACCCCTCCTCGACCCAGTCCGTCGCCGAGACCCGGGCCCAGACCGGCTGGCCGGCGGGAAACACCTCGCGCACCGCCTCGAACACCTCGAGGGGGAAGCGCATCCGGTTCTCCAGGCTGCCGCCATAGGCGTCGGTCCGCTGGTTCGACAGCGGCGACAGGAACTGGTGCAGCAGGTAGCCGTGCGCCGCGTGGATCTCCGCCGCCTCGATGCCGAGGCGGACGGCCCGCCGGGCGGTCGCTGCGAACCCGTCGCGGATGCGCTTCATGTCCTCGCGGTCGAGGGCGCGGGGCGCCACCTCGCCCTCGGCATGGGCGAGCGCCGACGGCGCCTCGGTGAGCCAGCCGCGGGGCGAATCCGGCGCCACCTGGTGGCCGCCGCGCCACGGCGGCTCGCTCGAGGCCTTGCGGCCGGCATGCGCGATCTGGATGCAGACCGGCACCGGCGCGTAGTCCCGCACCGCGTCCAGAACCTTCGCCAGGGCCCGCTCGGTCCCGTCGTCCCACAGGCCGAGATCGCCGTAGGTGATCCGCGCCTCCGGCGACACGGCGGTGGCCTCCAGGGTCAGGAGCCCGGCGCCCGACAGCGCGAGCTGGCCGAGATGCATCATGTGCCAGTCGGACGCCTCGCCGTCGCGGGCCGAGTACTGGCACATCGGCGCGACGATGATGCGGTTCTCCAGCGCGAGGCCGTCGAGGTGCAGGGGCTGGAACAGGAGGGGAGAGCTCATACGGGTACTCCGGTGCAGGATGGCCGCCAGGGTACCGCCAATGTGGCGTGGGGCCGCGGCCCCGGCCAGCGCGGGCGATGCAGGGCGCCTGCGCGCCGCCGGCGCGGCGCGGCGTGCGCTGGCGCACCGCGAACGCCGGCCGCGGGCCCGAACCGGAGAGGCGCGCCTACCAGCCGCGGCCGAGGCTCACGGCGATCCGGCTCGGGCGCGTCTCGACCAGGGCCGCGGTCAGGGCGTTGAGGGCCCGGGTCGCCGCGCCGCGTGTCGCCGCCAGCGACCGGCGCGGCAGGCCGTCGGCCTGGGCCAGCCGCTCGCCCGCGCCCAGAAGGCGCTCGACGAGGCGCAGGACCTTCGGGTCGGTCTCGGTCAGCGCGCAGATGTCGGACAGGGCGCTGCGCAGGGCGTGCATCGTTTCGCGCACCTCGGGGCCTTGCCCCAGGCTGGCCGCCAGATCGGCGAGGCGGAGCTCGATCCTGTCGCGCAGCGCCCTGAGGGGCAGCGGCACCTCGTCCGCGACCGCGATCGCACCGTCGCGTGAGGGACGCTGGATGCCGTGGGTATCCGAACCGAGCATGGCGAGTTCTCTAGTCAGATCGACTGTGAGCGCTTGGCCTTGTCATCATGGCAATTCTATGAAATTTTTGCAAGTGCTTGAATCGTCATAGAAACCCGAGCATATCAAGATGCCTGCTCTGACCTTGAGTACGCGACCTGTGAACCGGACCGACGAAACATCTGGTTGTATCGAACCGCTGCGTCGGTGCGGTCCGCGCAGCATCGTCGACCTGCTGGACTCCTTGACGTTACTTGCAAATCTCCACTCCGGACACAGTGGCAGCGAAAAATCATTCGCTCCGATCGTTAGTAAGACTAAATTCCAATTATCTATTTAACAAAAATTAAAAATCGTGTTTTCAGGCCCTGCAATGAAAACAACTTTTGGTTGAGATCATGGTACTGTCTCCCTCCTCCAGCCGAATCGAACGATGCCCCTGAGATCAGTCTTCGGCGATCCGTCCGGCACAGCCAGCGAACAAATCCTGTCGGTGCTTCGCGCCGTGCGCCGCCATCTGGCGATGGATGTCGGCTTCATCTCGGAATTCGTCGCGGGCGATCGGGTCTTCCGCTTCTCGGATGCCGGGGCGGCGCACAACCCGGTGGTCGTCGGCACCCACGCCCCGCTCGAGCAGAGCTTCTGCTACTACGTCGCCAAGGGCCTGATGCCCGGCCTGATGCAGGACGCGGCCGAGGATCCGGTGGCGGCGCAGCTGACGGCCACCCGCGAGATGCCGGTCGGGGCGCATCTGAGCGTCCCGCTGCGCCACGCCGACGGCGAGACCTACGGGACGGTGTGCTGCTTCAGCTTCACGCCGGACCGGAGCCTCACGACCCGGGACCTCGCCACCCTGCGCCTCTGCGCGGAGGTCGTCGAATCCATCCTGTGGAAGTCCCGCGACGCGGCGCGCGAGCGGGAGGCGAAGCGCCGGCGCATCGCCGGGGTGATCGCGGCCGAGGCCGTCGAGATGGTGTTCCAGCCGATCTACCGCACGGCCGATGGCGGCCTGGCCGCCTTCGAGGCCCTGGCGCGCTTCCCGCCGAGCCTGGGCGCTCATCCTGCGACGCGCTCGAATCCTGCGAGAGAGCGTCCCGCGAGCGAGGGCCCCGATGTCTGGTTCGCGGATGCCGCCGAGGTCGGCCTGGGCGAGGAGCTGGAATTCCTCGCCATGCGCAAGGCCCTGCGCGCGCTGCCCGCCCTGGCGCCCGGGATCAGGCTGTCGCTCAACCTGTCGCCGGCCGGCCTCGCCTCGCCGCGTCTCGCCGAGGCGATGGCGGGCGCGGCCCTCGACCGGGTGGTGATCGAGCTGACCGAGCACGCTGCGGTCGCCTCCTACGAGGACCTGCGCGCGGTGCTGGAGCCGTATCGGCGCCGGGGCCTGAGCCTCGCCATCGACGATGTCGGGGCCGGCCACGCGACGCTCCGGCACGTCCTCGATCTCGGCCCCGAATTCATCAAGCTCGACATGAGCCTGATCCGGAGCATCGACGCGCATTCCGGCCGCCGGGCGCTGGCCGAGGCGCTGACGGGATACGGCCGGCGCATCGGCTGCGAGATCGTCGCCGAGGGCGTGGAGACCGAGGCCGAGTATGCGGTGCTCAAGGGGCTCGGCGTGACGCGGGTGCAGGGCTTCCTGACCGGCCGGCCGATGCCGCTCGAGGCGGCGGCGGCGCTGCCGTTGTCCGCCGCGGGGACGTGGGAGCGATCCTCTGTCGGATGACCGCCCCTATCCCAGCCCCCGCTCCCGCAACGCCCCGCCGATCTCCTCGAGTACCGCCGGGTCCTCGATGGTCGGCGGCATCGCCCACACCTCTCCGTCGGCGATCTTCTTCATCGTGCCGCGCAGGATTTTTCCCGATCGGGTCTTCGGCAGCCGCCCGACCGTGAGCGCGAGGCGGAAGGCCGCGACCGGGCCGATGCGCTCGCGCACGAGCGCCACCAATTCGCGCTCGATCACGTCCGGCGCCTGCGCGGCGCCGGCCTTCAGCACGACGAAGCCGCAGGGCGCCTCGCCCTTGAGGGCGTCGCGGATGCCGATCACCGCGCATTCGGCGACGGCGGGGTGGGAGGCCAGCACCTCCTCCATCCCGCCGGTCGAGAGGCGGTGGCCGGCGACGTTGATGATGTCGTCGGTCCGGCCCATCACCGAGACGTAGCCGTCGGGGTCGAGGAAGCCGGCATCCGAGGTGTTGTAGTAGCCTGGATAGGCCGTGAGGTAGCTCTCGCGGAAGCGCTCGTCCTGCCGCCACAGGGTCGGCAGGGCGCCGGGGGGCAGCGGCAATTTGATCGCGATCGTCCCCATCGTGTCGGGGGGCAGCGGCTTGCCGGATTCGTCGAGCACCTGCACGTCCCAGCCCGGCATCGGCACCGTCGGGCTGCCGTGCTTGACCGGGAGTGCCCCGAGCCCGACCGGATTGGCGGCGATCGGCCAGCCGGTCTCGGTCTGCCACCAATGGTCGATCACCGGCACACCGAGAATCCGCTCCGCCCACGCGACGGTGTCGGGATCGGCCCGCTCGCCGGCGAGGAACAGGGTGCGGAAGCGCGAGAGGTCGTGGCCCTGCATGAGCTTGGCCTCCGGGTCCTCCTTCTTCACCGCGCGCAAAGCCGTCGGCGCCGTGAACAGGGCGACCGCCCCGGTCTCGGCGATGACGCGCCAGAACGCGCCGGCATCCGGCGTGCCGACCGGCTTGCCCTCGTAGAGCACCGTGGTGCAGCCGTGCAGGAGCGGCCCGTAGACGATGTAGGAATGGCCCACCACCCAGCCGACGTCGGAGGCGCACCAGTAGGTCTCGCCGGGGGCGACGCCGTAGAGGTTCGGCATCGACCAGGCCAGCGCCACGAGGTAGCCGCCGGTGTCGCGCACCACCCCCTTCGGCTTGCCGGTGGTGCCCGAGGTGTAGAGCACGTAGAGCGGATCGGTGGCGGCGACCGGCACGCACGACGCGGCGCGGCCCGCCGCCTTGGCGGCCGCGACCGCCTCCGCCCAGTCGCGGTCGCGCCCCCCGGTCATCGCGGCGGGACCTTGCGGCCGCTGCAGGATCAGGCAGGCCTCCGGCGTGTGGGACGAGAGGCGGCAGGCCTCGTCGAGGAGCGGCTTGTAGGCGACGACCCGCGCCGGCTCGATGCCGCAGGAGGCGGCGAGCACCACCTTCGGGGCGGCGTCCTCGATGCGGGCGGCGAGCTCCCGGGCGGCGAAGCCCCCGAACACCACCGAGTGCACGGCGCCGATGCGGGCGCAGGCCAGCATGCCGAACAGGGCTTCCGGCACCATCGGCATGTAGAGCACCACCCGGTCGCCGCGCGCGACGCCGAGATCCTGCAGCACGGCGGCGAGCGCCGCGACCTCGCTCAACAGCTCCGCGTAGGTGATCCGGCGCTTCGTCCCGGTGACGGGGGACTCGTAGAGGATCGCCGCCTGGTCGCCCCGCCCGGCCGCGACGTGGCGGTCGACGGCGTTGTGGCAGGCATTGACCTCCGCCCCGACGAACCAGCGGCCGTAGGCGCCCTCCTCGGGGGCGAAAACCCGGGTGGCGGGCGTCACCCAGTCGATCGCCGCGGCGGCCTCCGCCCAGAAGGCCTCCGGGTCGCGCTGCCAGGCGGCGTAGGTGTCCCGGTAGCGGCTCGGTCCCGGCATGGCGTCCCTCTCCTGATCCGCCATCGGCCGGCGGTTCCGCCGATTGTCCAGGACAAGGCGGCGGCGGGCAAGATGGCGCCGCCCCGAGCGGCCGGACCGTCGTGATCGCGGTGCGCCGCCGCGGCGGGCGGGGTCGCGAGACGGCGCAGGCCTTCGGGCATCGCGGCGCGGCGGTGACGATCGCCGAGCACGGCCCCCGGCTCGCCGCCGGCGAGGATCCGGACGTCGCCGCCATCGGGGAGGTGTTTTCGCGGGACGGCATCGCGCCTGCCCTCGGGGCCGACATCGCCCAGGTGACCGCGCGCTCGGGCGACTCGGTCGCGATCGAGCGCGCGGACGGGCGCCGCTTCACCGGCTCCGGCCGTCTCGTCATCGCCATCGGCGCGCGCTTTATCGCCCCCTGTCCCGGACGACTGAAGCGTCAGCGGAAGGAGATCCGGGATCCAGGGGAGAAGCGCCGCGGAGCGGCTCCGTATGCTGCACCGCTTCAGGCACAAGGACGCTTCGCGGCTTCTTATGCTGGATCCCGGATCTCCTTCCACTTCGTTTCAGTCGTCCGGGAAAGGGGAAGAGCTTGAAATGGATGGCCATAGCCCTGTCCCGCACGATGGCCGGTCGCTCTCGCATACCCTGCGGACCGCACGACACCGCTCGCAAGAAAACCCCACGACAGGACACCATTCGAGACACGCACAAGACGATCGCCGGCACCTGATCCACCCGCCCCAGCCGGCAAACGACAGGCCCCCGCACCATCAAGATCACACTTGGAACTGATGTAAAGTGTAACGATCCCTGATCTTGTGTCCAAGGTCACGCTTGCCCCCGAAATCGTTTCGTGCAGACTGCGGCGCACGCCAGACACGATGCATGGACGGACGCCGACCTGCCGCATGAGCCTGACGACTGCACAGATCCTCGACCTCGCCCCCGATGCCGCGAGCCGCAAGGCCGGGCAGGATCAGGCCAAGCCGGCGAAATGGAGCGGCCTCGGCCGGGCGGGATCGGTGATCTGGGGCGAGATCAAGGGCAGCGGCGCCACGCCCTACCGCACCGTCGCCGACCTCGCCGGGCCGGCCTCGAAATGCACCTGCCCGAGCCGGAAGTTTCCCTGCAAGCACGGCCTCGGCCTGATGCTGGTCGATGCGAGTTCAGCCCTGCCCGAGGCCGAGCCGCCGGACTGGGTCGCGGCCTGGGCGAAGGGGCGCGAGAGCCGCGCCGCCGCGGCCGAGACCAAGGCCACCGCGCCGGCCAAGCCCGTCGACGAGAAGGCGCAGGCCAGGCGCCGGCAGGCCCGCGAGGACAAGGTCGCGGCCGCCCTCGACGAGCTGGATCTCTGGCTGCGCGACCTGATGCGCCGCGGGCTGGCCGCCGCCCGCACCGAACCCTATGCCTTCTGGGACCGCATGGCCGGCCGCCTCGTCGACGGCCAGGCCCCCGGCCTCGCCCGCCGGGTGCGCGCCCTGCCGGGGCTGGTCGCGGCCGCACCCCAGGCGGGCGGCGCCCGGCCGGAAGCCGCCCTGGGCCTCGCCCTCGGGCGCATCGCGCTCCTCGCCCGCGCCGCCCGCCGGCTCGACGCCCTGGCGCCGGAGGTTGCGGCGGGCGTGCGCGCCGCGCTCGGCTATCCCGTCACCGCCGAGGAGATGGCGCTCCGGCCGGACCAACTCGACGACTGGGCGGTGCTCGCCCACGCGGTCGAGGAGGAGAACCGGCTCACCGCCCGCTCGGTCTGGCTCGTCGGCCGCCGCTCCGGCGCCCTGGCGCAGGTCATCGATTACGGGACCGCCGGCTCGCCCCTGCCGCCGGCCCCCGCCGCCGGCCAGGACTTTTGCGGGGCGCTCGCCTTCCAGCCCGGCGACCCGCCCCTGCGGGCGGTATTCCGTGACGGCCGCGCCGGCCCGGCGATGGAGCCCGGCCTGCCCGGGGCCGGCAGCGTCGCGGCGGCGCGGGACGCCTTCGCCTTGGTCCTCGCCCGCGCGCCCTGGACCGAGCGCTGGCCGGTGCGCCTCGCGGGGGTGCGGCTCGGCCGGTTGCCGGCTGCGGGCGGCGCGGTCGCCTTCGCGGCCGGCGACGCGACCGGCTGCCTGCCGTTGCGCGGCGACCCGCGCCTGCCGAGCCTGCTCGCGGTCGCGGGCGGGCGCCCGATCGACCTGTTCGGCCTGCATGACGGCTACGGCCTCTCGCCCCTGGCGCTCGCGACCGGGGGGCGCCTCTACGCGATGCCCGCCGAGGCGTCGCAGGCGGTCCTCCTACAGGTGGCGTGAGGCGAGCGACCCGACCATGACGGACACGACCGACCTCGCCGCCGACGGCTGGGAGCCGATCCTCGCCGCCGCGCTCCTCGGCGCCGAGCGCGCGCCGCCCGCCCTGCCCGGCCCCCTCGCGGACCTCGTGACGCAGGCCGATCCCGGCAGCGCCCTCGACCCTGGCAGCGCCCTCGATCCTGGCAGCGCCCTCTTGGCGCGCCTCACCCTACACGGCACCCACCACCTCGCCGGGCTCGACCTCGCGCCCGACGCGATGGAGCCGATCGCGCCGCGGGAGCCGGCCGGCCCCGAATGCCCGCCCGCCGCCGCGACCCGGCTCTACGCCCTCCTCACCGGCGGCTACCCCGCCCGCGAGCGCCTGCGCGAGTGGTTCGATCTCGCGGCCGAGGCGGGGATGCGCCCGCCCGCCTGGCTGCATCAGGCCCTGATGCGCCACGCCGAGCACCTGCCGGAGACGGCCCACGCCGTCGCCGGCGCCGAACTCGACTGGCTCGCCAGCGCCTGCGGCGAGGCCAAGGCCGCGGAACCGGACGCCGACGACTGGACCGAGGGCCCCCTGGCCGCGCGCCGCGCCGCCTTCGCGGCGTTCCGGGCCCGCGACCCGGAGGGCGCGCGGGTCGCGCTGGAGGCGATCTTCCGCAAGGAGAAGGCCGATCTCCGCGAGTCCCTGGTCGGCGCCCTGTGGACCGGGCTCTCTTCCGCCGACGAGCCCTTCCTCGAAGCCTGCCTCGACGACCGGGCCGGGGGCGTGCGCCAGGCCGCGCAGCGCCTGCTGCCGCGTCTCCCGGGCTCGCTCTACGCCTCGCGCATGGCGGTGCGGGCGACCACCGCGCTCGTCATCGCGAGCAAGAGCCGCCTGTTGCGGAGCGCGACGCACGAACTGATCGTGACCCTGCCGGAGGAATCCCCCACCCTCGCCCGCGACGGCGTCGAGCCCCATGCCTGGGAGCGGCGCGGCGGCGGCGTCCGGGCCGGGCTCCTGCGGGACATCCTGGCGCGCGCGCCGCTCCACGCCTTCGCGGCGCATCCGCCGCGGCTCTGGCTCGAACTGGCCCTGCGCAGCGAATGGGCCGAGCCGATCGTCCAGGGGCTGTTCTCGGGCATCGCGCGCGAGGGCGATACGGCTTGGGCGAGGGACATCGTCGATCTCCTGGCCGAGGCCTACGAGGGCAAGGTATCGGGCCTGCGCCGCAGCAACGAGCTCCTCGGCCGCTGGGTCCAGGCCCTCGACCTCCTGCCCGGGCCCGAATGGGAGGCACGGGTGACCGAGCTGATCCGCGCCCGCAAGATCGAGGTGGTGCTGGCGGTGCTGGCGAAAGGCCCGGATGCCTTCTCCGAGCGGTTCAGCGCCGCGCTGATGGACTGGCTCGCCTTCGTCACCCGCGGCTCCGAGAGCCTGCGGCACGACCTGGCGAAGCCGTGGGTGATCGCGCGCCTCGGCGAGCGGCTGTGGCCGGGCGAGGACATCGCCGCCGCCGCCGCGGCTCTCGCCGCACGGCTGCCGGAGGACGAGGGGAACGACCGCCTGCGCCAGCAGGTCGCCGGCCTCGCCGAGACGCTGGAGCTGCGTCTGGCGATCCGGCGCGAATTCGAGACCCGTTGATTCGAGACCCGTCGAGGAGACAGCCCGAGGATGACGTCGACCAGAGCCGCACAACTCCGTCAGGCCGCCGAGGACGCCTTCGCCGAGGAGATCGCCGCCCTGCGCCAGGCCGACGACCGGCCGCGCCCGCCGAACTGGCAGATGTCGCCGCAGGCCGTCGTCACCTACCTGATGGGCGGCACGCTGGCCTCCGGGCAGACGATCACCCCGAAATACATCGGCGACCGGCGCCTGATGGAGGTCGCGGTGGCGACGCTCGCCACCGACCGGGCGCTCCTGCTCCTCGGCGTGCCCGGCACCGCCAAGAGCTGGGTCAGCGAGCACCTGGCGGCGGCGATCTGCGGCACCTCGCGGCTGATCGTCCAGGGCACCGCCGGCACCAGCGAGGAGGCGATCCGCTACGGCTGGAACTACGCGCTGCTGCTCGCCAAGGGGCCGAGCCGCGAGGCGGTGGTCGCCTCGCCGGTGATGCGGGCGATGGACGAGGGCCGCATCGCCCGGGTCGAGGAGCTGACCCGCATCCCCTCGGAGACGCAGGACAGCTTCATCACCGTCCTGTCGGAAAAAACCCTGCCGATCCCCGAGCTGAACGAGGAGGTGGCGGCTCGACGAGGCTTCAACCTCATCGCGACGGCGAACAACCGGGATCGCGGCGTCAACGAATTGTCGAGCGCCCTCAAGCGCCGCTTCAACACCGTGGTGCTGCCCCCGCCCGCGACGATCGAGGCGGAGATCGCCATCGTCGAGACCCGGGTTGCCTCGCTCGGCCGCGCCTTCGAGATCCCGGCCGAGCCGCCGGGCGCCGACCAGATCCGCCGCGTCGTCACGATCTTTCGTGAATTGCGCGAGGGCGTGACGGTGGACGGCAAGAGCAAGGTCAAGCAGCCCTCGGGCACGCTCTCGACGGCGGAGGCCATCAGCGTCGTCGGCAGCGGGCTGGCGCTCGCCGCGCATTTCGGCGACGGCCGCCTCTCGGCGGGCGACCTCGTCTCGGGCATCTCCGGCGCGGTGGTGAAGGACCCGGTGCAGGACGCGATCGTCTGGCGCGAATACCTCGAGACCGTGGTCAAGGAGCGCGACGGCTGGAAGGACTTTTACAAGGCCGCCCGCGCGAGCGCGTGACCTGAAGCGATGCCCGACATCCGCCTCTTCGGCATCCGCCATCACGGCCCCGGCTCGGCCCGCTCGCTCCGGGCGGCTTTGGCCGATTTCGCGCCCGACTGCCTCCTGATCGAGGGACCGCCGGATGCCGACGCGCTGATCCCCCTCGTCGCCCACGCGGCGATGACGCCGCCGGTGGCGCTCCTCGTCTACCGGCCCGACCGGCCGCGCGACTGCGCGTTCTTCCCCTTCGCGGCCTTCTCGCCCGAATGGGTGGCGATGCGCCACGGCCTCTCGGCAGGGGCGGCGATCCGCTTCATCGACCTGCCGCACGCGATCCAGCTCGCCGACGGCTTCGGCGCGGGATCCGAGCCGCCGGAGGGCGCACCGATCGACGGCGATCTGGTCGCCGAGGCCGCGGCGGAGCCGGGCGAAGACTCGTCGATGGACGCTCCGGCCCCGGCCGCGATCCGCCGCGACCCCCTGGGCGAGCTCGCCGCCGCCGCCGGCTACCCGGACGGCGAGCGCTGGTGGGACGCCCTGGTGGAGAGCCGCGCGGGCGCCGACGGCGACGTGTTCGCGGCGATCTCGGAGGCGATGGGCGCCCTGCGCGACGTGCCCGATCCCGACCCGGAGGACGCACTCCGCGAGGAGGTCCGCGAGGCCCATATGCGGGCGGCGATCCGCAAGGCCGCCAAGGAGGACTTTTCGCGGATCGCCGTGATCTGCGGCGCCTGGCACGTGCCGGCGCTGGCGCGCCACGACGCCAAGGGCCAGGCCTCCGCCGACACCGCGACGCTCAAGGGGCTGCCGAAGACCAAGGTCGCGGCCGCCTGGGCGCCGTGGTCCTACGAGCGGCTGGCGACCGCCTCCGGCTACCGCGCCGGGGTGCTCTCGCCCGAATGGTACGACACGCTGTGGCACCACGAGGAGCGGGTCGCCGCCCGCTGGCTCGCCCGCGCCGCCGCGCTCCTGCGCGAGGAAGACCTCGACGCCTCTCCCGCTTCGGTGATCGAGGCGGCGCGCCTCGCCGAGGCGCTGGCGGCGTTCCGCGGCCGCGCCCGCCCCTCCCTCGACGACCTCGACGAGGCGGTGCAGGCGACGCTCTGCTTCGCCGATCCGGCGCCGATGGGGCTGATTCGCGCCAAGCTCGTCATCGGCGAGCGCCTCGGCGCCACCCCGCCCGACAGTCCCGGCACGCCGGTGGAGGCGGATTTCGAGGCGCAATGCAGGCGCCTGCGCCTGAAGCCCGGGGCGGCCGCCGGCGACCTCGTCCTCGACCTGCGCAAGGAGACGGATCTCGCCCGCAGCCACTTCCTCAACCGGCTGGCGCTGATCGGCGTGCCCTGGGGCACGCGGCGCGAGGCGCGCGGGCGCGGCACCTTCAAGGAGGCGTGGTTCCTCGCCTGGCAACCGGACTGGGTGGTGGAGCTGGTGGCGGCCTCGGCCGAGGGCGGCACCGTCGCGGAAGCCGCCGCCTCCCGGGTGAGGACCCGGGCCCGGGGGGCGCAGCGCGTCGCCGAATTGTCGGGCCTGATCGGCACCCTCCTCGACGCCGACCTGCCCGAGGCGACCGCCCAGGTGGTCCGCGCCCTCGACGACCGCGCCGCGGTCTCGGCCGACGTGTTCGACCTCATGGACGCCCTGCCGGCCCTCGCCGATCTCGCCCGCTACGGCTCGGTGCGCTCCTCCGACACCGCGCCGGTGCTCGCCCTGGTGCGGGGCCTGGTGCCGCGCGCCGCCGCCGGCCTCGTCGCCGCCTGCCAGAGCCTCGACGAGGATGCCGCCAAAGCGGCGAAGCAGCGCATCGTCGCCGTCTCGGGCGCGGTCGCGCTGCTCGAGGATCCGGAGCTGAAGGCGACCTGGCAGGAGGCCCTGCGGGCGCTTGCCGACCAGGACCACGTCCACGGCCGCGTCGTCGGCCGCGCCGTGCGCCTGTTGTTCGACGAGCGCGCCATCGACGCGGAGGAGGCCGGCACGCGCCTGCGCCTCGCCCTGTCGCGGGCGGCGGGCGCGGTACCGGCCGCCGCCTGGATCGAGGGTTTTCTGGAAGAGAGCGGCACCGTCCTGATCCACGGCCAGGGCCTGCTCGGCATCGTCGACGCGTGGCTCGCCGGCCTCGACGAAGATCTGTTCACCGAGTTGCTGCCGCTGGTGCGCCGCACCTTCGCGACCCTCGCCCCGGCCGAGCGCCGGGCGGTCGGCGAGGCCCTGGCCCGCCCGGGCGGCACGGCCCCCGGGGCGGAGGGGCCGGAGGGCTTCGATGCCCGCCGCGCCGCCTGCGTGCTGCCGATCCTGCGCCTGCTGCTCGGGCCCGCAACGACTGGAGACGCCGCATGAGCGAGACGGACCGCCTGCGCCGCTGGCGCCTCGTCCTCGGCGGGGGCGCGGCGGAGGGGACCGGCTGCGCCTTGGGCGAGCGCGACCAGCGCCTCGACCGGGCGCTGGGCGCCCTCTACGATTCCGACCGCAAGGGGGGCTTGGGGGCCTCCGCCCCCTCCGTGCCGCGCTGGCTCGGCGACATCCGCGACTATTTCCCGGCCTCGGTCGTGCAGGTGATGCAGCGCGACGCCTTCGAGCGCCTCGACCTCAAGCGGATGCTGACCGAGCCGGAGATGCTGGAGGCGCTCCAGCCCGACGTGACCCTCGTCTCGACCCTGATCTCGATGCGCGGCCTGCTCGGCGGGCGCACGAAGGAGACCGCGCGCCTCGTCGTGCGCAAGGTGGTGGACGCGCTCATGAAGCGGCTGGAGGAGCCGCTGCGCCAGGCGGTCGCCGGCGCGATCGACCGCGCCAGCATCAACCGCCGCCCGCGCCACGCCGAGATCGACTGGCACCGCACCATCCGGGCGAACCTGCGCCACTACCAGGCCGAGTACCGCACCATCATCCCGGAGACCCGGCTGGGCCACGGCCGCAAGAGCCGCGGCTCGCTGAAGGACGTGATCCTGTGCATCGACCAGTCCGGCTCGATGGCGAATTCCGTGGTCTATTCCAGCATCTTCGGGGCGGTGATGGCCTCCCTGCCCGCGGTCTCGACGCGGCTCGTGGTGTTCGACACCCAGGTCGTCGACCTCACCGACGAGATGGACGATCCGGTCGAGGTCCTGTTCTCGGTCCAGCTCGGCGGCGGCACCGACATCAACCGGGCGATCGGCTACTGCGCCTCCCGCATCACCCGGCCCGAGGACACGGTGCTGGTGCTGATCTCCGACCTCTACGAGGGCGGGGTCGAGGCCGGATTGCTGGCGCAGGCGCAGCGCCTCGTCGCGGCCGGGGTGCAGGTGGTGGCGCTGCTCGCGCTCTCTGACGAGGGCGCGCCGGCCTACGACCGGGCGCTGGCCGCCCGCCTCGCCGGCCTCGGCGTCCCCGCCTTCGCCTGCACGCCCGACCTGTTCCCCGACATGATGGCGGCGGCGATCCGCAAGCAGGATCTCGGGGCGTGGGCGGCGGGGGCCGGGATCGCGGCGGTGCCGGCGGTCGGGGGTGACGGGGTGGCGTAGCCCCCCGTCCCGGATGGTGTCCCTGCGCGCACCCGTCCCGGCCGCGCGCAGGCACGGTCGCCGCGGGTCAGCGGATGCCGCCGCTGGCGGTGATCACCTCGCCGGTCAGCCAGCGCGCGTCGTCGGAGGCGAGGAACGCGACCACGCCGGCGATGTCGTCGGGCTGGCCGGCGCGGCCGAGGGGCGTCTGCGCGACGAGGCCGGCTTCCATGTCGGACCCGACGACCCCGGCCGCATGCGTGCCCTCGGTCACCACGAAGCCCGGGCTGACCACGTTCACGCGGATCTTGCGGGGGGCCAGCTCGTTGGCGAGCACGCCCGAGACGGCGTTCACCGCCCCCTTGGTGCCCGCATAGACCGCGGCCGCCGGCGTATGCACGTGCGTGATCGCCGAGGAGATGTTCACGATGCTGCCGCCCTCGCCGAGGTGCTTGACCGCCGCCTGCGTCGTCAGCAGGACGCCGAGCACGTTGGTGTCGAACTGGCGGCGGTAATGCTCCTCGGTCACCTCCTCGATCGCCGCGAATTCGTACACGCCGGAATTGTTGACCAGCACGTCGAGGCGGCCGAACTGCGCCACGGCCGCCTCGATCAGGCCCTGCGCCCCGGACGCCTTGGTCACGTCGCCCTGGACGGCCACGGCCCGGCCGCCGGCCGACGTGATGGCCGCGACGACGGCGTCGGCGCCGGCCCGGCTCGATGCGTAGTTCACCACCACGGCGGCGCCCTCCCGTGCCAGGGCCTTGGCGATGCCGGCACCGATGCCCTTCGACGCGCCGGTGACGACGGCGACCTTACCCTCAAGCTTCGGCATGTGTGCTACTCTCGGTGACGGGCCGGCTCCGGGATGGAGGGCCGGTCCCATAGTTCGGAACTTCGGAACTATGGGACCGGAGTTCAAGACCCCATATGGACGGATCATGAGACCCCTGTTCCATCCCGCCATCGAGGACGTGCGGCCGGAGGCGATCCTGCACGCCCTCGCCGACCCGAACCGCGCCGCCATCTTCGCCAGGATCATGCGGGCGGGCTGCGTCGAGGCCTGCTCGGCCCTGTCGGCCGTCGGGGACCGGGTGATCCCGAAATCCTCGCTGTCCAACCACTTCAAGGTGCTGCGCGAAGCCGGGTTGATCCGCAGCGAGCGCCACGGCGTCGAGGTGCGCAACCACTCCCGCTGGGCCGAGGTGGAAGCGCGCTTTCCCGGCCTGCTCGTCGGGATCATCAACGCCTACGCGTCGCAGGCCGGCCCGGATTCGCGCGCCGCGGAGGCGGCCGGTCCGCGATAGGGGTCGCACCGACCTCCCTTCTCCCGGCACGCGCCGGTCCCGCAACGGCGACCGGCCACCCGCGGGCATCCGTCCCCCCGATCGGGCCGATGAGGTGCAAGCTCCTGCCGGCTTTCCATCGAGAATGGACACGCCGCGTGGGAGTGCCGGATAAGAATTCTATCGTACCCTTCGCCGTTTCCAGAAAAAATACTTCCAAATCTCGCGGCACACCAAGAACATCATTTCAGTTGACGCCCGGCGGCGACAAGATCAGATTTCGTCATCCAAAGACATCGCGACTTCTTCGAGATGAAAGCTCGGAGCCGCAGGCGCGGTTCGCCCAGGAAGGCTGACGATCATGATCCCGTGCCACCCGCCCCGGCGGATCCGTACCGGCACCGCCCGGACATGACGGTCCAGCCACGCCGGCTCAGGCCCGCGGACCGGGACCCGCTCGCACTCGCAAGAGCCCTCGCCCCCGCCCTCGCCCCCCTCGCCGCCGCCGACGACCGTGAGGGGCGGTTCGCCCATGCGAGCCTCGCGGCGATCCGGGAGGCGGGGCTCGCCGCCCTGACGGTGCCGGAGAGCCAAGGCGGCCTCGGCGCCGGGCTCGCACTCGCCAGCGCCGTCATCGGGACGCTGGCCGAGGCCGATCCGGCGGCGAGCCTCGTCCTGGCCATGCAGGCCGTCCACCACGCGAGCCTCGCCCGGGCCGGGTGGCCCGACAGCGTCGCGGCGCGGCTGCAGCAGGCGGCGACCCGCGAGGGCGCCTTCGTCAACGCGCTGCGGGTCGAGCCCGCCCTCGGCTCCCCCGCCCGCGGCGGCTTGCCGGAGACGGTGGCGCGGCGGGTGCCGGAGGGCTGGCGGGTCACCGGCCGCAAGATCTACTCGACCGGCGCGCCGATCCTCGCCTTCGGGCTGGTCTGGGCCCGCACCGACGAGGCCGAGCCCCGGACCGGGATCGTGGTCGTGCCGATGGCGGCACCGGGGGTGCGGATCGAGGAGACCTGGGACCATCTCGGCCTGCGGGCGAGCGGCAGCCACGACGTCGTCCTCGATGGGGTCCTGGTGCCGGAGGACCATGCCGTCGACTGGCGCCCGCCCGCCGCCTGGGCCGCGCCCGACGCGACGACGCTCGCCTGGAACACCACGTTGCTCGCCAGCCTCTACGACGGCGTCGCCCGCGCGGCGCAAGCTTGGCTCCGCGCCCACCTGACCGAGCGCGCGCCCGCCAATCTCGGGGCGCCGCTGGCGAGCCTGCCGCGGTTTCAGGAAGCGGTCGGCGAGGGCGAGCGCCTGCTCGCCGTCAACAGGCGGCTCCTCGCCGGCGCCGCCGCCGAGACGGATGCGGGCTCGCCGCCCTCGGCCACCGAGAGCGGGCTCGTCAAGCTCACCGTCACCGAGAACGCGATCCAGGTGGTGCAGGGCGCGGTCGCGCTCGTGGGCAATCCCGGCCTCTCGCGACAGAACCCGCTCGAACGGCACCTGCGCGACGTGCTCTGCGCGCGCATCCACACGCCCCAGGGCGACGCGGTCCGGCTGGCCGCCGGGCGCGCGGCGCTCGCCGCCCGACAGGAGAATTCTTGATGCAGGACGTGCACTTCATCGGCTTCGTCGCGGCCCAGTACGGGTCGGAGATCCACGCGCCCACCGGGCCGGTCGTCGACCGCGCCTATCTGCGGGCCTCGGCGCAGGCGCACGAGCATGGCGGCTTCGACCGGGTGCTGATCGCCTTCCACTCGACCGCGCCCGACAGCGTCGCGCTCGCGCAATACGTCGCCTCGGTCACCGAGCGGATCGGCCTGATGATCGCGCACCGGCCGGGCTTCCAGGCGCCGACCGTGGCGGCGCGCCAGCTCGCCACCCTCGACCAGCTCACCGACGGGCGCGCCGCCGTCCACATCATCACCGGCGGCAACGACGCCGAGCTGGCGCAGGACGGCGACGCCCTGACCAAGGACGAGCGCTACGCCCGCACCAGCGAGTATCTCGACATCGTCAAGGCGTCCTGGACCAGCCCGAGCCCGTTCGACTACGAGGGGCGCCACTACCGCGTCGCCAAGGGGTTCGCGGCGGTCAAGCCGGTGCAGCAGCCGCACCTGCCGGTCTATTTCGGCGGCTCCTCGGAGGCCGCGATCGCGGTGGCGGGAAAGCACGCCGACACCTACGCCCTGTGGGGCGAGACCCAGGCGCAGGTGCGCGAGACGATCGCCCGGGTGCGCGCCGCCGCCCGCGCCCACGGGCGCGAAGACAAGATCCGCTTCAGCCTGTCGTTCCGGCCGATCCTGGCCGCGACCGAGGACGCCGCCTGGGCCCGGGCGGAGGAGATTCTTCGACGCACCAAGGCCCTGCGCGCCGCCCGCGGCCTTGGCCCCGCGGCGGTGCCGCCGAACGAGGGCTCGCGCCGCCTGCTCGCCGCGGCCGCGAAGGGCGACCGGCTCGACGGCCGGCTCTACACGGCGATTGCCGCCGAGACCGGGGCGCAGGGCAATTCCACGGCCCTCGTCGGCACGCCCGAGCAGGTCGCCGAGGCGCTGCACGAGTACCACGCGCTCGGCGTCACGACCTTCCTGATCCGCGGCTTCGATCCGTTGGAGGACGCGGTGCAGTACGGGCGCGAGTTGATCCCGGCCTTCCGGCGCCTGGCTGGCGCGTCCCGCCGTCCGGCCGCCGCGTGAGAGCCGCCATGCGCCCCCTTCTCGCTCTCCTCGCCCTTCTCCTCGCCGCCCTCCCCGCCCGGGCCGAGACCGTCCTGCGCGTCGGCGACCAGAAGGGCGGCTCGCGCGCCCTGATGGAGGCGGCGGGCGTCCTCGACGGCCTGCCCTACCGGCTCGAATGGCGCGAATTCCCGGCCGCCGCGCCGCTGCTCGAAGCGCTCAATGCCGGGGCGATCGACACCGGCATCGCCGGCGACGCGCCGTTCACCTTCGCGGCCGCGGCCGGCGCGCCGATCAAGGCGATCTTCGCCATCCGCCAGAACCAGGCCGGCCTCGCGGTGCTGGTGCCGCCGGATTCGCCGGTGAAGACGTTTGCGGATCTCAAGGGCAAGCGCATCGCCACCGGGCGCGGCTCGATCGGCCACCAGCTCGTCCTCGCCCAAGCCGAAGCGGCCGGCTGGACGCCCAGCGACGTCGCGCCGACCTTCCTCCTGCCCGCCGACGCCCAGATGGCGCTGACCTCCGGCTCCGTCGACGCGTGGTCGACCTGGGAGCCCTACACCTCGCAACTCGAGATCTCAGGGAGGGCCCGCATCGTCGCCGACGGGCGCGGGCTGACCCCGGGCCTGAGCTTCCAGGTCGCCCGCGACGACGCCATCGCGGAGAAGCGCGCGGCCCTGGAGGATTTCGTGCGGCGGCTCGCCCGGGCGCGGGTCTGGGGCACGGCGAAGCCCGAGGCCTTCGCCAAGCGCTGGTCGGCCCTGATCGGCCTGCCGGAAGCGGTGCCGCTGGCCTGGTTCCGCCGGGCCGACATCCGCCCGGTTCCGATCGACGACACGGTGATCGCCGACGAGCAGCGCGTCGCCGACCTCTATCACCGGGCCGGGCTGATCCCGCGGCGGCTCGCGGCGGGGGGCGTGTTCGACGCCTCGTTCAACGACGCCGCCAGGGCCGGGGCCGCGGCGGCGACGCAGTAGGCCAAGGCGCATTAGGCCAAGGCGCAGTAGGCCAGGCGGCTCAAGGCCGGTCAGCCGTAGCGCCGCGCCGCCTCCACCGTCAGCCCGAGGCCGACCGAACCGAAGGTGTCGCCCTCGACCACCCGGGCCTCCGGTGCCGCCGCCAGGATGGCGGCGCGCACCGGCGCGAGGCGGGTCGAGCCGCCGGTGAGGAAGAGCGCGTCGATGGCGGACGGCGCCACGCCTGCGTCGCGCAGGCAGCGGCCGATGCAGGCACCGATGCGCCGGGCGAGGTCGGCCGAGTGCCGGGCGAGGTCCGGGCGGTCGATCTCGGCGGCGAGGCCCGGCTCGACCCAGCCGAGGGGCAGGCCGACCCGCTCGACCTCCGACAGGGCGATCTTGGCGTCCTCGACCTCCATCGCCAGCGTGTGGCCGCGCTCGGCCTCGATCACCGCGGCGAGGCGGTCGATCAGCTCGGGCCTAGCCACGTCGCGGCGCAGGGAGCGCAACTCGCGCAGGGTCTTGCCGTCGTAGAGCCGGTTGATCTGCGACCAGGTGGCGAGATCGTGGTAATAGGCCGAGGGCACGTCGAGGCCGGGGCGGCGCATCGGGCTGCCGAGGCCGAAGAGCGGCATCACCTCGCCGACGCTGAGCGTGCGGTCGAAATCGGTGCCGCCGATGCGCACGCCGTCATTGGCCAGGATGTCGCCGGCGCGCTCCACCGCCCGGTGGCGCTCCGGGCTCAGGCGCACCACGGAGAAGTCCGAGGTGCCGCCGCCGATATCGGCGATCAGCGCCACCTCCTCGCGGTCGAGCCCGCGCTCGTAGTCGAGCGCCGCGGCGATCGGCTCGTACTGGAACGACACCTCGGTGAAGCCGACCTCCCGGGCGATGCCGGCGAGCGCGTCCTCGGCCCGGCGGTCGCCCTCCGGATCGCCGTCGACGAAGTGGACCGGGCGGCCGTGGACCACCTGCGTCAGGGGCCCGCCGGCCTGATCCTCCGCCCGCGCCTTCACGGCGCTCAGATAGCGGGCGATCACCGTCCGGAACGACAGCCGCCGGCGCCCGACCGGGGTGGTCTCGTCGAGGAGGGACGAGCCGAGCACCGATTTCAGGCTGCGCATCAGCCGCCCGGGCTGGCCCTCGACATAGGCGTTCATGGCAGCCCGGCCGACCGCCTCGTCGCCGACCGGCGGGAAGAAGATCGCGCTCGGGATCGTGACCGCCTCTCCTTCCAGCCGCGCCAGCGCGAGCCCGCCGGCCCCGGTCAGGCCGAGGGTGGTGTTCGAGGTGCCGAAATCGAGGCCGCAGGCCGCCATGCCGAATCTCTGCCGGTGCCGAGAGGGAGGGCGCGCGACCTAGCGGGTTCCGCCGCCGCGGTCCAGCCCGGACACGGATGTCCGCGTCTGTCGTTGCGGAACAATGCGCCGTCTCGGCGGTTCGTCTGACCTGAGCAGTCGTTGAACTGCAAGAGACGAGGAGCTTCCCATGAGCAGCACCACCGACAAGATCAAGGGTCTCGCCAACGAGGCGGTCGGCAACATCAAGCAGGGCATCGGCAGCGCCACCGGCAACGAGAAGCTGCAGGCCGAGGGCAAGGCCCAGGAGCTGAAGGGCGAGGCCCAGAAGACCACCGGCGACGTCAAGGATGGCATCAAGAATGCCGCCGACACGGTGAAGAGCAAGCTCTGATCGCGGCGCGGGCCGGCCTCGCGCCGGCTCGACCCCTTGGACGATCGGGCCGGTTTCCCGCGATGCTCGCGGGGAGCCGGCCTTTCGTTTGAGCGACGCTTGTTTCGATCACCCGGAGAAGGAGGCCACGATGAACAGGGACCAGTTCGAGGGCGGGATGCGCCACCTCAAGGGCCGCGGCCAGACCGCGCTCGGCGCCGTCACCGGCCGCGCCCGGCCGCAGGTGGAGGGCGCGCTCAACCAGGTCGTCGGCGGCGCCCAGTACGCCTATGGCCGCGGCCGCGAAGTCGCCGAGGACCTGTCGCAGGACGGCCGGGCGCTCGCCGGCGAGATCGAGAAGCGCGGCCGGCACGCCTACGCGCGCGGCCGCGAGGTCTACGGCGAGGCGCGCCACCGTGGCGGCAAGGCCCTGCACCGCGCCGAATCGCACCCGACCGAGACGCTGCTGGCCGTCGCCGGCCTCGCCTTCGCGGCGGGCTGGCTGCTGAAGGGCCGCCGCTGAGGCGGGGCGTGCCGCCGCGGTCACGCGGCGGCCGGGTTGTTGCCGGCGTGCCGCAGCGGCCACGCGGCGGCCGGGTTGTTGCCGGCGTGCCGCTGCGGTCACGCGGCGGCCGGGTTGTTGCACTGCATCGAAGGGAGGCGGGCTTCGGTCTCGCCTCCGGGTCGCTTATGGTCTAGCTTGGCCTCAACCCCGCGCCAGCCGAACGACCCGATGACCCAGAGCCAGCCCCCCGGCCTTCCGAAGACCGCCCCGGCCCTGCCCCAATCGGTGCAGGAGCATCTGGGCGAGCGGCTGCGCGCGCATTACGCGGCGGTCGAGGTGGAGGCGGCGCCCGCCGCCTTCGCGGATCTGCTCAGCCGGCTGGATCTGGCGCTGGCCGCCCACGGCGCGCCGAAGCAGGACCGCTTCCGCGAGGACCTGCTCGCGGCGGCGCCCGCCCTGCGCCGCTTCGCCCTGACGCTCACCGCCAACCCGGCCCGGGCCGACGACCTGGTGCAGGACACGATGCTGAAGGCCTGGCAGAACCGCGACCGGTTCGAGGCCGGCACCAATCTCAGCGCCTGGCTGTTCACGATCATGCGCAACGCCTTCTACTCGGAGCATCGCAAGCGCTCGCGCGAGGTCGAGGATGGCGAGGGCACGTACTCGGCCCGCCTGACCTCCGCCCCGAACCAGGGCGATCGCCTCGACGTGCAGGACCTCCAGGCCGCGCTCAACAAGCTGGTGGCCGAGCAGCGCGAGGCCCTGATGCTGGTCGCGGTCGGCGACCTGTCCTACGAGGATGCCGCGGTGCTGATGCAGTGCAAGGTCGGCACGGTGAAGAGCCGGGTCTGCCGCGCCCGCGACAAGCTGGCGGAACTCCTGGGCTATTCCGGCGGCGAGCTCGGGGCCGACCGGCTCACGCGCTCGGTGATGGGGCATGCCGGCGCGATAGCGCTCGACAGCTGATCCGCCCGCGCGGTCCGCGCCGACCGCCACGATCTCCTGGCGCTCTTTCTCCGCACGCTCGCGCAGGGTCGAGCGCGGCGGATTTTCGCGCGGCCTCCGCTCGAAGCGACCGGCCGGACACCGGATGACGGGCCGGGCCACCTCGGACATCGCGGCGTTGCGTCCTGTGGACCGGCCCTCCGGCATGCCGGGCCGTCCTGCCGCGGGACGCTGTCGGATAATGGCCGCCGCGGTCGCGACCGGGTCGTCCCGCGACGGGTGGAGATCGGGGAAAAGTCCGCAGCGACCCGGCGAGGCCGGACGATCGGGGCGCAACGCCCGTGCAGTTCCCGGATCGACCAGAGAGCGTATCGGATCCTCACCGGTCCAGGCGTGCCGTCCTCATCACTTAGAGTAAGTCGAGGAGACGTTCCGTCACGGCACGGCACTGTGCCGCAGCGAAGGCCGGCCGCGCATCACGAATGATGGGGGACGATCAGATCGTGCCCGGCGAACTGGGAATGATCAATATTCTCCCGCTGGGGAAATCGCTTCGGTACATTTCATCCCTTCAGTCGAGATGGTGAAAGTTGATCGACTACAGGTTGTCTGGGAGAAATTTTGATCTAACCCTAGGTCGTTGGACCGATAAAATTTTCTTGACGGAAGAAAATAGCGTAATATCTTGCCGACAACCTAGAATTCGCCCACCCAGAGACCCGCCAAGCTTCGCAGATCTGGCAACAAATATAGTGCGGTAGAGTATCCAGATCGGTGCGACATCACGGATTCGGCTGATAGGGATAGGCCGGATTCGTTCTCATAATGTCAGAAACAGGACAGACACGGCCCTGACGCACCGTTAGACCAAGGGCGGCCTCGCTCCGGATGCGAGGATGCGCGTTGCATCAGTACCGCGGATTTCTCGCCACTTCCGGGCACCACCGCCCTCCGTCCAGGTTCCACGGCGGGCCCCCGATTTTCCGGAGACGACGACGTTGAATGCGCCGGACGAGTCGCAGTCCCCCGAGACCGGTCCTTTCGAAGGCAACCTCCTGCTCGAAGCCCTGGATACGGGCGACCGTACCCTGCTGGCACCGTATCTCGAACGCGGGCAGCGGACCCGCGGCACGGTGCTGTTCCGCGCCGGCGAGGACGTGTCGCACGTCACCTTTCCGCTGAACCAGACCACCGTGACCCTGGTCTCGCGGATGCGCGACGGGCGGATGGTCGAGACCGCGACGGTGGGGCACGAGGGCGCGGTCGGTGGCGTGGTCAGCCACGGCTACCTGCCGGCCTTCAGCGAGGCGGTCGTGCAAGTCACGGGCGAGGTGCTGCGCCTCGACGCCGAGCAGCTGACCCGAGCCCGGGCGGCCTCCCCGACCCTGCGCGACCTGTTCGTCCGCTACGCCGACTGCCTGCTCGCCCAGGTGCTGCAATCGGTGGCCTGCAACGCCGTCCACCCGATCGAGGAGCGCTGCCTGCGCTGGCTCCTGACCTTCCAGGACCGGCTCGGCACCCCGGTCCTGCCGGTGACCCAGGAGATCCTCGCCGAGATGCTCGGCGTGCGCCGCACCTACCTCACGGGCGTGCTCGGGGCGCTGCAGCGCCGCGGCCTGATCGCGGTGCGCCGCGGCCAGATCACCATCCTGGACCGGGCCCAGGCCGAGCACGCGTCCTGCGAGTGCTACGGCAAGGTCCGGAGCCATTACCGCTCCGTGCTCGGAGCGGTCTATGCCGAGGGCGGCGGCTTCATGGCGGTCGATCCGACGCAGCGGCACGAGTGACCGGGTTCAGGTGACCGGGCTCAGGCTAAGAGTTCAAGCCAAGAGTTCAAGCCAAGAGCTTGAGCCCCAGGATTCCGGCCACGATCAGACCGATGCAGGCGAGCCGCGCCGCCGTGGCGGGCTCGCCGAACAGCGCGATGCCGAGGAGCGCCGTACCGACGGTGCCGATGCCGGTCCAGACCGCGTAGGCGGTGCCGACCGGCAGCGTGCGCAGGGCCGTCCCGAGCAGGACGACACTCGCCACCATGCTCAGCCCGGTGAGGAGCGAGGGCAGCGGGCGGGTGAAGCCGTCGGTGTATTTGAGGCCGATCGCCCAGCCGATCTCGAACAGGCCGGCGACGAGCAGAAGAATCCAGGCCAAGGAGAGCCCCCGGTCACGGGCAGGGCCGTCCCTGCGGATGATGATCTCCCTCGCGGAGGGGCGGCCGGGTCGTCCCGGCCCCCCAGGAAATGGATTCCGTTCGGCTCGCGGCAACCGGCCGGGGATGGCGCACGCGGCCGGCTGCAACGCTGCCATGCGGCGCTCGCGGTTTGACAGGATGCCAAGCCTCCGCGACCATCCATATCACGGACAGAACGTCCACCATATGGACATCGGGAGGATGCCATGAGTGCCGACCCCTCGGCGCAGGACCCCGCCGCCGGGCTCGACGCCGCCACCTTGCGGCGCATGCCCTACCAGAAGCCGCAGCCGGCCGAGATCCGGCCCGACCTCGTGGTGGCGCCGGCCATCCCCGAGGACGACCGGATCTGGGTGCAGCAGGCCGACAGCGTGTGGTTCCGGCCGCTCTGCCTGAACGCCTCGGCCGGCTACTGGATGAACCTGCTCAAGGTGCGCAAGGCCGGCATCCTCAGCCGCCACCGCCATCCCGGCCCGGTCCACGCCTTCGTGCTCAAGGGCAGCTGGCGCTACCTCGAGCACGACTGGGTCGCGAGCGAGGGCGCCTACGCCTTCGAGCCGCCGGGCGAGACCCACACCCTGGTCGTCGACGAGGGTGTCGAGGAGATGATCACCTACTTCCAGGTCAACGGCTGCATGTACTACGTCGATCCCTGGGGCCGGCATACCGGCTACGAGGACGTGTTCACCAAGATCGACATGTGCCGGGCGCATTACGAGGCGGTCGGCCTGGGGGCGGATTACGTCGACCAGTTCATCCGCTGAGGCGGATTTCGTCTCCAGCTTCTACCGATCGGCGCGACGGGATTAATGCGCTCTTCGTCATTCCGGGTCCGCGAAGCGGAACCCGGAGCGACGCGGTGGGTGTCGGCTTCGTCGTCAAGATCTAACAAACGCCCTGCCAAGCAAGAACGGGAGGACCGGCACGCGATGTCGTCCGGCACAGCAACGACCACCAGGTCACTCACCCAATCCCTCGCCAAATCCCCGCGCCTGCGCCGCATCCAGTGGATCGCTGTCGCCTTCCTGACCGCGGCGGGGATCATCAACTACGTCGACCGCTCGGCGCTCTCGATCGCCAACACGGCGATCCGCGACGAGATGGCGCTCTCCCCCGCCCAGATGGGCTGGCTGCTCTCGGCCTTCTCGCTGGCCTACGCGTTCTCGCAATTGCCGGTCGGCGCGCTGCTCGACCGGATCGGCTCGCGGATCATGCTCGGCGCCGGCATGTTCTTCTGGTCGCTGGCCCAGCTCGTCTCCGGCTTCGTCGCCAATTTCCAGCAATTCGTGGTCGCCCGCGCGGTGCTGGGCCTCGGCGAGGCGCCGCAATTTCCCGCCGGCGCCAAGACGGTGAGCGAGTGGTTCTCGTTGCGCGAGCGCGGCACGCCGACCGGCATCTTCGTCGCCTCGTCCTGCATCGGGCCCTGCATCGCCCCACCGCTCCTCACCGCGATGATGCTGGGGCTCGGCTGGCGCTGGATGTTCGTCGTCACCGGCCTCGTCGGCATCGTCGTCGCGGTCGGCTGGTATCTCGTCTACCGCAACCGCGCCGAGGTGGCGCTGTCGCGGGACGAGGTCGCCCATCTCGACGAGGGCGCGAACCCTGAGCCGCCGGCCCGGCGCATGACCTTCTCGGAGTGGCGCGGGCTGTTCGCCCACGCCACCACCTGGGGCATGATCCTCGGCTTCATGGGCGTCATCTACATGGTCTGGCTCTACCTGACCTGGCTGCCCTCCTACCTGGAGCACGAGCGGGGGCTGAGCGTCGCCCGCACCGGCTGGGTGGTGGCGATCCCCTACGTGTTCGGTACGCTCGGCATGCTCTGCGCCGGCCAGGCCGCCGACCGGCTGCTCGCCCGGGGCGCCGGCATCGTCGCCAGCCGCAAGTGGCCGGTCTGCGTCGGACTCCTCGGCGGCGGCGCCTTCACGGTGCCGGCGGCCTACACCCCGAGCGTGACGCTGGCGGTGGTCTACATCTGCCTGGCGATGTTCTTCATCAACATGGCGAGCGGTGCCGCCTGGATGATGGTGAGCGTCGCGGTGCCGAAGCGCCAGGTCGCCTCGCTCGGGAGCATCCAGAACTTCGGCGGCTACTTCGCCGGTTCGTTCGCACCGGTGATCACCGGCTACATCGTCCAGGGCACCGGCTCCTACGTCAACGCGCTGCTCGCCGCCGCCGCGGTCGCGGTGCTGGCGGCGGTCGCCTACATCGTCCTGGTGCGCAAGCCGCTCGAAGGCAGCGAGAACCTGATCCTCACGGAGCGCACGGCATGACCTTCATTCCCGATCTCCTCGCCGGGCGCACCGCCCTCGTCACCGGCGCCACCTCCGGCATCGGCGCCGGCATCGCCGAGGCGCTGGCCCGGCTCGGCGCCCGGGTGCACGCGGCCGGGATCGGTGCCGCCGCCTGCGCGATCCCCGACGGCCTCGCGCTCACCGCCCACGGGTTCACTGCCAACGAGTTCACTGCCCACGAGCTCGACGTCACCGACGGGGCGGCCGTCGCCGCCCTCGTCGCATCGTGCGACCGGCTCGACATCGTGGTCAATTGCGCCGGCATCATCCGGCGCGGCGACGAGCACCGGCCGGAGGTGTTCGAGGAGGTGCTGGCGGTGAACCTCACCGGCACGATGCGGGTCTGCGCCGCCGCGCGCGGCAAGCTGGCGGAGACCGGCGGCAGCATCGTCAACACCGCCTCGATGCTGTCGTTCTTCGGCGGCGGCCTGGTACCGGCCTACAGCGCCAGCAAGGGCGGCGTGGCGCAGCTGACGAAGTCGCTCGCCATCGCGTACGCGACCGATGGGATTCGCGTGAACGCGGTGGCGCCGGGCTGGATCGCCACGCCGCTGACGCGGGCGCTCCAGGACGACCCGGCCCGGGCGGGGCCGATCCTCGCGCGCACGCCGCTCGGCCGCTGGGGTACGCCGTCCGACGTGGCCGAAGCGGTGACCTTCCTGGTGAGCCCCGCCGCCGCCTTCATGACGGGGGTGGTGCTGCCGGTCGATGGCGGCTACCTCATCACTTAGAGCGCGTCACGATCGCGCTGCAATCGCGAAGCGCTCTAAGTCTTTGTTTTGCCGCATACCTTCGACGAACCGGTGTCCACTTCGTCGGAAAATGCTCTGAGGTCAACCGGAGAGGACCGGCCCCGCATGGAGTCCGACGACGCCCGCGCGACCCTGCGCCCCGACGTCCCGGGCACCGCCGCCTTCGGCAAGTTCATGCGGGTGCTGCAGGCGGTGGCGGACGCGCCCGACGACGCCACGGTCGCCCGGCTCGCGCAGGGACTGCGGCTGCCCCGGCCGACGGTGCACCGCATCGTCGCCGCCCTGGCGGCGGAGGGCCTCGTGACCGACGAGGACGGGGTCCTGCATCTCGGGCCCCGCCTCGTCAGCCTGGCCTTCCGCTCCTTCGACGGCTCGCTCCTGCGTCAGGCGGCGCGGGAGCCGCTGCGGCACCTGCGCGACGACCTCGACGAGACCGTGCACCTCGCGGTGCCGGATCACGGCGAGATGGTCTACATCGACAAGCTCGAGAGCCACCGCACCGTGCGCATGGCCTCGCGCATCGGCACGCGGGTGGCGCTGCACACCAGCGCCGTCGGCAAGGCCTGGCTCGCGACCCTGCCCGAGCCCGAGCTGACCGCCCTCCTCGCCCGGCTGGCCCTGCCGGCGCGCACGCCCCACAGCCTCACCGACCGTGACGCCCTGCACCGCGCGATCGTCGAGACCCGGGAGCGCGGCCACTCCCTCGACCTGCAGGAGAACGAGCTCGACATCTGCTGCTACGGCATGGCCCTGCGCGGCGCTCACGACCGGGTGCTCGGCTGCATCAGCGTCAGCCTGCCGCGCTACCGCTTCGAGGCGGTGGGCGCCGAGACGGTGCTCACGGCGATGCGGGCCTGCGCCGACGGCGTGGCGCGGGTCGCGGGCGCGCGTTGATCACCCGCGGATCGCGCGGTTCCGCCGCGCGGCAAGGGTTGTGCACGAGCCTGTCGCGCTGTGCTACAGCCACGCCCGCGCGGTCGCGAGACCGCCGGGAGTCGCGGGACGAGAGGGCGACGGACGCACAGTGACTGACCGCCGCGAATCCGACCGCATCGACGCCGAGATCGGCCGCTCCGCCCCGAGCCACGATCCGTTCGCCGCCGCCGTGCGCGCGACGCGGATGCCGATGCTGATCACCGATCCGCATCGGCCCGACAACCCGATCATCTTCGCCAACGCCGCCTTCACCAAGCTCACCGGCTACACCCGCGACGAGATCCTGGGGCAGAACTGCCGCTTCCTGCAAGGTCCGGAGACCGACCGCGCCGACGTCGCCAAGATCCGCGACGCGGTCGAGCGCCGCGTCGCGATCGAGATCGACCTTCTCAACCACAAGAAGAACGGCGAACGGTTCTGGAACCGGCTGCTGATCTCGCCGGTCTTCGACGAGAATGGCGAGCTGACCTACTTCTTCGCCTCCCAGTTCGACGTCACGCTGGAGCGCGAGCGCCTGCGCGACCTCGGCGAGGCCCTGCGCCGGCGCGAGCAGATGCTCGACGCCCTGGTGCGCTCGTCGTCCGAGGTGCGCTACCGGATCAGCGCCGACTGGAGCCGGCTGTATCACTTGTCCGGCGGCAACTTCCTGGCCGACACGACTTCAGCCAGTTCCGACTGGATCGAGAGCTACATCCCGCCGGAGGACCGCGGCGCCTTGCGGGCCGAGATCGAGCGGGCGATCCGCACCAAGACCTCCTACAGCCTGGAGCACCGGGTCTACCTCGCCGACGGCTCGGTCGGCTGGGCCTCGTCGCGGGCGGTGCCGGTGCTCGACGAGGAGGGCCGGATCACCGAGTGGTACGGCGCCGCCACCGACATCAGCGAGCGCAAGGAGGCCGAGGCCGCCTCGCGCGACCTCACCCTGTCGCTCGGCCGGCAGGTGGCCGACCGCACGGCCGAGATGCGCCTCTACGGCGACATTATCCAGTCGAGCGCCGCCCCGATCTGCGCCTTCGACACCGGGTACCGGCTGATCGCCTTCAACCAGGCCCACAGCGACGAGTTCTACCGGATCTTCGGCCATCGCGTGCAGGTCGGCGAGGTGTTCCCCGACCTCTTTCCGCCGGACCAGGGCGCGGTGATGCGCGGGTTCATGGAACGGGCGCTGGCCGGCGAGTGCTACACGGTGACCGAGGAATTCGGCGATCCCGACCTCGCCAAGCCCGCCTGGGAGGTCACCTACTCGCCCCTGCGCGACGGCGAGGGCCGGGTGATCGGCGCCTTCCACCACGCCAAGGACATCTCCGACCGGCTGCGGGCCGAGGCCGAGCTCACCGCGACGCAGGAAGCCCTGCGCCAGTCGCAGAAGATGGAGGCGGTGGGCCAGCTCACCGGGGGTCTCGCCCACGACTTCAACAACCTGCTCGCCGGCATCTCGGGCTCGCTGGAGCTGATGCAGACGCGGCTCGCGCAGGGCCGCTTCCAGGACGTCGAGCGCTACATGGCGGCGGCGCAAGGGGCGGCGAAGCGCGCCGCCGCGCTGACCCACCGGCTGCTGGCCTTCTCCCGCCGCCAGACCCTCGATCCGCGGCCGACGAACGTCGACCGGCTGGCGCGGGGCATGCACGAGCTGATCCAGCGCACGGTCGGGCCCGGCATCACCCTCGAAGTCGTCGCATCGCCCGAGGCCTGGCCGGCCCTGGTCGACCCGTCCCAGCTCGAGAACGCGCTCCTCAACCTCTGCCTCAACGCCCGCGACGCGATGCCCGACGGCGGGCGCATCACGGTCGAGACCGCCAACCGGACGATGGATGCCCGGACCGCCCGTCGGCACGACATGCCGGCGGGCGAGTACGTGCGCCTGCGCGTGACCGATACCGGGACCGGCATGAGCCCGGAGGTGATCGCCCGGGTGTTCGAGCCGTTCTTCACCACGAAGCCGATCGGCGAGGGCACGGGCCTCGGCCTCTCGATGATCTACGGCTTCGCGCAGCAATCGGGCGGGCAGGTGCGCATCGCCTCGAAGCCCGGCGAGGGCACGACCGTCAGCCTCTATCTGCCGCGCCACGCCGGCGCGGTGCCCGGCGAGGACGAGACCGGGACGGCGCTGCCGCTGGCGCGCTCGACGCGAGGCGAGACCGTGCTGGTGGTCGACGACGAGCCGACCGTGCGGATGCTCGTCACCGACATCCTGGAGGACCTCGGCTACACCGCGATCGAGGCCGGCGACAGCGCGGCGGGGCTCAAGGTGCTGCGCTCCGACGTGCGGATCGACCTGCTCGTCACCGATATCGGCCTGCCCGGCGGCATGAACGGCCGCCAGATGGCGGAAGCCGCCCGCGAGACCCGGCCCGACCTCAAGGTGCTGCTGATCACCGGCTACGCCGAGACCGCGATCCTCGGCAACGGCACCCTCGGGCCCGGGATGGCGGTGCTGACCAAGCCCTTCTCGATCGAGACGATGGCCGCGAGGATCCGGTCGATCATCGAGGCCGGGCGGGAGCAGGAGCGGCGGTCCTAAGCAGACTTGCGTCGGCGAGCCAACGCTTCGTCCGCTCAGGTTCTTGATGTGTCGCAGATTTTCGTCGCAAAACCGGTCACCACTTTTGTGAAGTCTGCTTAGGCCTCACGCCGCCCGCACCGTCGCGAGGAAGCGCCGCACCTCGGCGGTGAGGCTCTCGGACTGGCGCGACAGGGCGGAGGCCGAGTCGAGCACGATCGCCGCCGCGGCCCCGGTCTCCTCCGCGGCGCCGGCCACGCCGGCGATGTTGTCCGTCACCGCGCCGGTGCCGGAGGCCGCCCGGGTGACGTTGCGGACGATCTCCTGCGTCGCGGCGCCCTGCTCCTCCACCGCCGCGGCGATCGAGGTGGCGACGCCCGAGATCTCGCGGATGCGCCCGGCGATGGCGTCGATCGCCCCCACCGCCTGCTCGGTCGAGCCCTGGATGCGGCCGATCTGACTCGTGATCTCCTCGGTGGCCCTGGCGGTCTGGCCGGCGAGCTCCTTGACCTCGGCGGCCACCACCGCGAAGCCCCGCCCTGCCGCACCCGCCCTCGCCGCCTCGATCGTGGCGTTGAGCGCGAGCAGGTTGGTCTGCCCGGCGATCGACGAGATCAGGCCGACGACGTCGCCGATCCGGGCGACCGCGCGGCTCAGTTCCTGGACCAGGGTGCCGGTCCGGTCGGCCTCGGTCACCGCGGCGCGGGCCAGCGCGGCCGAGCCGTCGACCTGGCGGCCGATCTCGCCCACCGAGGCGCCGAGTTCCTCCGCCGCGGCCGCGACCGTGCCGACATTGCCCGCCGCCGCCTCGGCGGCGCTCGCCGCGCCCGCCGACCTTTCGGCGGTCTCCCCGGCCGTGGCGGTCATGGTCCGGGCGGTCGCCTGGAGCTCGGCGGCGGAGGCCGCGACCTCGCCGACGATGCCGCCGACCGCCCGCTCGAAGGCATCGGCCATCTGGCGCATGCCGGCGCGGCGCTGCTCCTCGGTCGAGGCCCGCGCCAGGGCGGCCTCCTCCTCCAGGGCGTGGGCGCGGATGAGGCCGTCCTTGAACACCTGGACCGCACCGGCCATCCGGCCGATCTCGTCGCGCCGCTCCGTGCCCTCCACCGCCACGGTGGTGTCGCCGGCCGCCAACCGCTCCATGGTGCGCGCCATCGCGACGACCGGGCCGGCGACGCCGCGCTGCAGGATCAGCCAGGCGAGGACGAGCGCCACCGCGCCCGCGCCTAAGGCGACGGCGACGGTGGTGACCCGGGCCGCCTCGCCCGCCGCCGCGGCGGTCTCGCCGCCCCGGCGCATCATCGCCTCGGCGCCGGTCGCGATCTCGCCGAGGCCCTGGCGGGCGGCGGCGAGCGCGGGATCGATCTGCTCGCGGCCGACCCGCAGGGCCTGGTCCTGCTGGCTGCCGAAGGTCTTGGTGATCAGGTCGTCGGTCGCCCCGAAGGCCTGGTTGAACCGGGCCAGGACCTGGTCGGCGCCCGCCCCCGCCGCGGGCATCAGGGCCTTCAGCCGGTCGAGCCGGCCCGGCAGGTCCGCGGCGATCGCCTTGGTCTCCTTCTCGAGGGCATCGATCTCGGTCATCGAGCTCTCGGAGACGATGCGGTTCACCACCGCCCCGTAGCGCGTCAGCGCGATCTCGACCTCGGACGCCGCCCGGGCGGCCGCGACCTCGCGGCCGAGCACGTCCTGGTAGGTCTGCGCGATGAGGCTCATCCGCGACAGGGCGAAGCCGCACAGGGCCGCCAGGATGATCAGCAGCAGGCCGACCGGGATCGCCGCCTTGGCGAGGATCCGCATGTTGTCGAGGGGCGAACGAGGCACGAAGCCGCTCCGTGAGGCCAATTCCGTCGAAGCTTAGCCGCGCCCGATTGACGTAGGATTAATGTCTTTTCATGTCGCCCGCCCTCGCCCGCAACAATGCGGATGCGATGCCGGCCGGATGCCGAGACGCCGCCGGCTCGGGATCGGTCTCGGCCGGCGGCGCAGGACGGCGCGGTCTGTCCTCACCGTCGCGGCGGTGTCAGGCCTCGCGGTCGGCCAGGCGCAGCGACCAGATCAGGGTCCCGGCCTCGTCGACCAGCCACAGGGCGTTCACCTGCTCGTCGGCCGGCGTCGTCTCCCGGGCATTGGCGAGGCGCACCGCCTCCTGCCGGTCCGCGGCCGTGACGACCTCGTCGATCAGTGGGGGCTCGATCTCCCCGTTCGGGGCGCGCACCGCCCCGCGCAGTCGGTATGCCGGCATCCGCCCCTCGCTCCTCGGTCGCGTCCCATCCAGTTGCCCGCAAGCCTGAGGGCCGGGCCGCACAGGTTCTCGGGCGGGAACGGGTTTCATCAAGGACCGGGACGGATGCGGCGCATCGGCGCTCCCCGGTCGAGGACCGGCACCCCGGAGCGCACAGGTCGTGCGATCGCGGTCAGCCGGTGCGCCGGGCGGTCCAGCGCCCCGTGCAGGGGCTGATCCCGGCGAGGCTCCAGCGCCCGCTGCCGGCGGAGCCGCGCAAGGTGCCGGTGACCGCGACGCTGGCGAGCCCGCTGCGGATCGTGCCGGTGATGCGGCCGTCGGCGCCGGCCCGGCCGGAGGCATCGACATCGTTGCCCCCGGTATCGTCCACGACGCCGTCGCGGATCACGATCGGGTAGCGGTACGGCCCGGTGCAGGAGCCGGTCTCGGCGGTGGCGACGACCGACCAGGCACCGTCGAAGCGGTTGGCCGCGGGCGCGGCGAGGGCCGGGGCGGCGAGGCCGAGAAGCAAGGCGAGAAGCGGGGCCCGTGCGAGGACCGGGCGAGGGAACGGTGTCATGGTCTCCTCTGGGGGCTGATCTCCTCCGGCCCGGGCAGCGCTTCGGCCGGACCGCGGACTATCGGCGGAATGGCTCGTCGACGGAGCCGGGCACGGACGGGGGAAGGTGCCGTGCCCGGCTCGCGACCGTCCCGGACGCCTCGGGGGATAGCGCCGGAACGATGCGTGACGCCCTCTCGGGCGAATGGGGGTGACGCCCTCTCGGGCGGACGGGGACGATGCCCTGCCGGACGGATCGGGGCCTCGCCGGTCAGGCGGCACCGGACGGAGCCGCGAGAGTCCGGTCAAGGTCGTTCCGGTCAAGGTCCTGCCCGAGCCGGTCGCGGGCCCGGCTGACGCGGCTCTTCACGGTGCCGGCCGGGCAGCCGATGACGTCGGCGGCGGCCTCGTAGGACAGCCCCTCGACGGCGACCAGCAGCAGCGCCTCGCGCTGCGCCGGGTCGAGCCGGTCGAGGGCGCCCTGCACGTCGCGTAAGGAAGCCCGGTGCTCCTGCTCGGCGGCGCTCGACAGGGCGGCGGCGTGGACCCCGTCGGGATCCGCCACTTCGAGGCGGTACTTGCGGCGCCCGTTGAAGAAGCCGTTGCGCAGGATCGCGAACAGCCAGGCCGACAGGCTGGAGCCGGGGGCGAACTGGCGCCGGTGCTCCCAGGCCTTGAGCAGGGTGTGCTGCACGAGGTCGTCGGCATCGGCGCCGTGATGGGTCAGGGACAGGGCGTAGCGGCGCAGGCGCGGCACCGCGCCGAGCAGCCCGGCCCTGAACGCCGCCGGGACCTCGGCCTGCGCCTCCGCCGCGTCGAGGGCCCGCGTCAGGCGCGCAAGAACCTGGCCGAGGGCCGAGCCGGCCTCGAGCGCGACGGCCTCGGGATAGTACTCCTGTAAGAGCCCGCCGAGATGCGACGGGATCAGGGCGGCGGCGGTCTCCGTCACGGCGACCGGTTCTGGCGGCGCGTCGTCTGTTCGCACGGAAAGGGGCCCGTAAACGCTACTCATATCGGACTAGACCAGTCGGCCGGTACGGGTGCATCCCGTGGGGCAGCGCACCGGATCGGCCCTGGTCCGACTTATTTCTGATCGCCGCCAATTACGTCAATGATACGAATCTACCGGTGAATCCTGCTCTCCGGAGGGAACCCGTTAGCGCGCGATCCGTTTGTGGTCCATTGCCCGAGGGGCAAGGGACAGAAGGGATCGACCGAGCCGTGACCGCAGGCGTCGACAGGCATGAACTCCGGCAGATCATCGCCGGCCTCAGCGAGGGCGTGATCCTGGTCGAG
Source organism: Methylobacterium sp. 17Sr1-1 (assembly GCF_003173775.1). Taxonomy (NCBI): domain Bacteria; kingdom Pseudomonadati; phylum Pseudomonadota; class Alphaproteobacteria; order Hyphomicrobiales; family Methylobacteriaceae; genus Methylobacterium; species Methylobacterium sp. 17Sr1-1. Next base: position 1,640,655 of record NZ_CP029552.1, read on the forward strand.
CCCGACCAGACCATCGCCTACGCCAACGAGGCCGCGCTGGCGATGCACGGCGCCGAGAGCCTGGACGAGATCGGCCCGACGATCGACGCCTACCGGGCCCGCTTCGCCCTGCGCTACCGCAACAACCGCGCGCCGGAGAACTACCCGATCGAGCGCGTCGTCGCCGGCGAGCGCTTCCACGACGTGGTGGTCGAGGTGACGCGCACCGACAAGCCGGAGGTCGGCTTCGTGCATTCCCTGCGCAGCCTCGTCGCCACCGACCGCGAGGGCAAGCCGAGCTGCCTGGCGCTGATCCTCAAGGACGTGTCGGACCAGTTCGAGGCCGAGGAGCGCTTCGAGCGCACCTTCAACGCCAACCCGGCGCCCGCCGTGATCACGCGGCTCTCCGACCTGCGCCACGTCAAGGTCAATGCCGGCTTCCTGGAGATGACCGGCTACACCCGCGACGCCGTGATCGGCCGCAGCGTCTACGAGGTCGACGTGCTCGCCAATGCCCGCAACCGCGACCTCGCGGTGTCGCGGCTCAACGAGGGCGGCACGATCCCCCAGATGGAGGCGCGCCTGGAACTGCCCGACGGCGGCGGCCGCTTCGTCATCGTCGCCGGCCAGCCGATGGAGATGGGCGACGAGCCCTGCATGCTGTTCACCTTCGCCGACCTGGAGCTGCGCCGGAAGGCCGAGACGGCGCTCCGCCAGAGCGAGGAGCGCTTCGCCAAGGCGTTCCGCCTCACGCCGGTCCCGACGCTGCTCGCCCGCGCCGCGGATTTCCAGGTCACCAGCATCAACGAGGCCTTCGGCCGGGTCTTCGGCTTCGGCGAGGACCGGGTGGTCGGCCGCGCGCCGGCGGAGTTCGGGCTGTGGGTCTCCGACGAGCAGCGCGCGCGCTTCGAGGGCGTGCTCCTGCGCACCGGCTACGTGCTCGGGCTGGAGGTGTGCCTGCGCCACGAGAACGGCGCCGACCTCGACTGCCTGATCTCGGCCGAGCGGGTGACCATCGGCGACGCCGAGTTCGTGCTGATGGTCCTGCAGGACATCACCGAGCGCAAGCACACCGAGCGCGAATTGTTCGACGCGATCGAGACGGTGATGGCCGACACCTCCTGGTTCAGCCGCGGGCTGATCGAGAAGCTCGCCAACCTGCGCCGGCCGGGTCGCGAGGTGCCGGGCGAGGCGGTGCCCGACCTGACGCTCCGGGAGCGGCAGATCCTGAACCTGATCTGCAGCGGGCTCGACGACGACGGCATCGCCCGCAAGCTCGGCCTGTCGCGCAACACCGTGCGCAACCACGGTGCCGCACTCTACCGCAAGCTCGGCGTGCACCGCCGCACGGAGGTGATCCTGTGGGGCCGCGAGCACGGTTTCCCGCTCCAGGCATCCGGTAGCTGAAGTTCATTCTACCGGTATTTTCTTACCATTGAAGCGGCGCGACGCAGTCACATCTGCAAGCCGGTCTGAGTCTTCTCACATCCGACGAGGTGCTCATGACCAGGCGCGCGCCCACGACTTCCACCGAGCAGGTCAAGGGCTCGGTGAAGGAGGCCATCGGCAAGCTCACCGGCGACGTCCGGGTCGAGACCGAGGGCCGGCGTCAGAAGGGCGATGCCGATTCTCCGCAGGGTGCCGGCAAGCGCCCTCCGGGGACCGGACCTCGCGAGGACTGACGACGACCGTCATCCGGCGCCCCGTGCGGGGCGCCGCCCTTTCCCAACCCCCATCAAGGAGAACTCCCATGGTCGATACCAATCGCATCACCGGCGCCGCCAAGGACCTCGGCGGCAAGATCCAGAGCGCCGTCGGCGATCTGACCGGCTCGCACCGCGACTCGGCGGAAGGCCGCTTCCGCGAGGCGCAGGGCGCGGCGGAGAACGTCTACGGCCAGGCCAAGGACACCGCGCGTCACGCCGCCGGCAAGGCTCAGGATTTTGCCGGCGAGGCCGCCGGCAGGGCGCAGGACTATGCCGGCCGCGCCGGCGACCGGGCCCAGGATTTCGCCGACGAAGCGCAGGACTATGCGCAGGACGCCTACGAGCGCGGCAGCCGCTCCCTGCGCCACGGCGCCCGGCAGGTCAGCCACCAGGTCGCCGAGTACCCGCTCGCCTCGCTGGTGATCGCCGGCATGGTCGGCTTCGGCCTCGGCCTCCTCGTCAGCGCCAACCGCGACTGATCCCGCAGAACGACCGCATCGCGAGCGGCGGCCCCTTGAAGCCGCCCTCGCCCGATGCCTGAACGACCCGGAGCAACGACGTGACCATCCAGACCCCCGTTTCCCCCCTCTCGACCGCGGCGCAGGCCGATACCCGCGCGGTCCTGCTCAACCAGGTCTCCTGGGGCGCCATCTTCGCCGGCGCCGTCACCGCCCTGGTGACGCAGGTGATCCTCAACCTCGTCGGCGTCGGCATCGGCCTGTCCTCGGTCGGCGTGAACGCCACCGACAACCCGGCCGCCTCGACCGTCTCGATGGGCGCGGGCCTGTGGTTCGTGGTCTCGGGCATCGTCGCCTCGCTCGCCGGCGGCGCCATCGCGGGCCGGCTCTCCGGCAAGCCGCTGCCGGGCGCGGCCGCCCTGCACGGCCTGGTCTCCTGGGCGGTGACGACGCTCGTGGTCATCTACCTCATCACCTCGGCGGCGAGCGGCCTCGTCGGCGGCACCCTGAGCACGGTCTCGGGCGCGCTCGGCGGCGCCGGCAACCTCGTCGGCGGCACGGTGCAGACCGCAGCCCAGGCCGCGGCCCCCTCGCTGTCGAAGGTCCAGAACCCGCTCGAGGGCATCGAGGACAAGGTGCGCCAGCAGGCCGCCGGGCAGGACCCGCAGGCCGCCCGTGACGCCGCCGTGGCCGCCGTGCGCGCCGTGCTGACCGGCGACGCCGCCCAGAAGGAGCAGGCCAAGACCCGCGCCGCCGACGCCCTGGCCAAGGCCCAGAACATCTCGCCCGACCAGGCCAAGGCCCAGATCGACGACTACCAGAAGCAGTACGAGCAGGCGGTCGCCACCGCCAAGCAGAAGGCCGAGGCCGCGGCGGTCGCCGCCAAGTCGGCCGCGACGCAGGGCGCCTTCTACGCCGCGATCGCGCTGCTGCTCGGCGCCGCCGCCGCCTTCTTCGGCGGCCGCCTCGGCGCCCCGAAGCTGGTCGGCGCCTACGACACCACCCGCCGCGTCTGAGGCAAGAGACCGGCTCCCGCCCCGGCGGGAGCCGTCCACCCCCGAAACCCACCTCGAACCGAAGGAGAGATTCCGATGAGCAGCACCACCGACAAGCTCAAGGGCCTGGCCAACGAGGCCGTCGGCAACGTCAAGCAGGGCGTCGGCAAGGTCACCGGCAACGACCACCTCGTCGCCGAAGGCAAGGCCCAGGAACTGAAGGGCGAGGCCCAGCGCACGGTCGGGGAGGCCAAGGACGGCATCAAGACCGTCGCCGACCATCTCACCGGCCGCAAGTAAGGCCTCCATCCCGGCGGCGGGATCGTCCCGCCGCTTCATCCAGTCCGAGACTCAGGAGGACAGCATGAACCGCGATGAGTTGCGTGGCGCGTCCCGTCACCTGAAGGGCCGCGTCCAGACCGCCCTCGGCGGCCTCCGGGGCGATCCGGCCCAGCAGGTCCGCGGCGCCGCCAACCAGGTGGCCGGCGGGGCGCAATACGCCTATGGCCGCGCCCGCGACCGGGCCGAGGATCTCGCCGAGGACGGCCGCCACCTCGCCCACACGGCCCGCGAGCACGCCGAGGATGTCGCCGACGCCGCCCGCGAGCGGGCGGAAGACTTCGCCCACACGGCCCGCAAGCGCGCCGACCGGGCGCTGGCGGACGGACGCCACGTCGCCCGCGAGGCGCGCCGCCGCGGCGACGTTTACGGCCGGCGGGCCCTGGCCTATGCCGACGGGCACCGCACCAACACCGTGCTCGGCATCGCCGCCCTCGCCTTCGCGGCGGGTTGGCTGATCCGCCGCAAGCGCTAAACCCAAGCCCTCGTTCGCCGAAGCGGTGGCCGCTTCGGCGAACGGCGCACAATGAGATGAATCGTCGCGGCTTGTCCGGATCGGGAATAATTATTTCAGGATCTTTTCCCGCTGGCAAACGTTTATTCAGTCATAGTCTATGTATCAGAAGGGAATCCAGCCATGCTGCGCAAGATCTTCATGCTGTTCGTCCTGCCGAAGCTGATCGCGCGCTTCAACCGCCGCGGCGCGACGCCCCGGCACGGCCGGACGTACTGATCCGGTCGCCACCCGGCGAGCGACAGCCGCCGCCCGGGCCCCGCGCACCGGTGTCGAAAAAAATGGCCGCCGTTCCCCGGGGATGGCGGCCTTCTCGCGTGAGCGAGGAGCGAACCCGAGCGCTCCTCCGGCGGTTGTGACGGCATGACAGCTCCCGCCCTGACCCCCGCCCGCCCTCTCCCGCCCGCCGCCGGCCTGGCCCTCGCGGGAGCCGCCCTTCTGGGCGCCGGCGCGGTCGAGAACGGGCGCCGGGCCCGCGCGGCCGAGCGGGCGACGCCGCCGGTCGGGCGCTTCGTCGAGGTCGGCGGCACGCGGCTGCACGTGCTGGAGCGCGGGCGCGGGCCGGCCCTCGTGCTGCTGCACGGCAACGGCAGCCTGATCCAGGACTGGCTCGTCAGCGGTCTCGTCGACGCGGCGGCGCGGTCGCACCGGGTGATCGCGGTCGACCGGCCCGGCTTCGGCTACAGCGAGCGGCCGCGCAGCCGGATCTGGACGCCGATGATGCAGGCCGGGCTGATCCGCGGCGCCCTGCACAGCCTCGGGGTCGGGGAGGCGACGGTGCTCGGCCATTCCTGGGGAGCGCAGGTGGCCATCGCGCTGGCGCTCCAGGATCCGGCCCGGGTGCGGGCCCTTGTCCTCGAATCCGGCTACTACTTCCCATCGCCGCGGATCGACGGCCTGCTCTTCGCAGCCCAAGGCCTGCCCGGCCTCGGCGACCTTCTCACCCACACCGTCGCTCCGGTGGCGAGCCGCCTGCTCTGGCCGCGCATCCTGTCGCGGCTGTTCGGGCCGAGCCCGGTGCCCGGGCGCTTCTCCCGCGACTTCCCGGTCGAGATGGTCTTGCGCCCCTCGCAGCTGCGCAGCGCGGCCGCCGAATCGGCGCTGATGGTGCCGGACGCCTTCGCGCTCCGGCCGCATTACGGGGACCTGCGGATGCCGGTGACGATCCTGTCCGGCACCGGCGATCGCCTGCTCTCCCATGCCGGTCAGGCGGTGGCGCTCCATCACCGGATTCCCGGCAGCCGCCTCGTCGCGGTGGAGGGCGCCGGCCACATGCTGCACCAGATCGCCCCCGACCGGGTGCTCGCGGCCGTCGCCGGCGCCTGAGGACGGCGCTTGACCCGACATGTGACGCGGCGGCAAGTCGCGGACGGCTCCGGTCTCGGCTAGGAGGAGAACGATCTCCGTCGGCCTCGCGCCGGCGGCTCCCTCCTGCTGTGCGGACTCTTGCGACGTGACGATCCTGAAACGCGCGCGGCGCCTCGCCGAGACGGGGCGCCAGTGGTTCGTGCCGCCCCCGGGCCCGGTCGCCTGGGGCCGGCTCTACAATTGCGGCGTCCTCGTCGCCCTCAACCCGGAGGCGGAGGCCGACGGCGTCGAGCTCGCCCTCGCGCGGAGCGGCGAGCGCGAGCACGCGCTGCCGGTCGAGCGCCGCTTCACCGAGAACGGCACCACCTACCTCCACGCCGCCCTCGATCCGGCGCTGCTGGCCGCACCGGGCACCTTGCGGCTGACGGTGACCGAGCCGGGCCGGGCCGACCAGCAGCGGATCGCGGTCGGGCCGGGGCGCCACACGCTCCACCTCGACGGCATCGTCGGCGGCGTGATCGACGGCTGGGTCTCGTCGCTCTCCGCCGAGCCGCTTCCCGCATTGCACCTCGTGGTCGACGGGCTGGAGGGCGAGCCGGTCCGGCCCGGGATCTACCGGCCGGAGCTGCGCTTCGGCGGCCGCGAGGGCGGCTGGAACGGCTTTCGCCTGGCGCTCCCGGCCTGGGCCCTCGACGGGCAGCCGCACACGATCGCCGTGCGGGCCGGCGACACCGTGGCGGGCTTAGGCGCCTACGCGCCGCGGCTGCGCTCGAGCCTCTATGTCGAGGCGCCGAGCCGCGTCACCGGCTGGGTGTTCGACGAGGCCGGGCCCGACCGGCCGAGCACCGTGCGGGCGGTGCGCGACGGCGAGGACGTGGCGCGGGTCGAGACCCACGGGCGGTCCGACCTCAAGGAACTGTTCGGCCGCCACTCGGCCGCCTTCGCCTTCCCGCCCGGCGCGCTGAAAGCCGGCACCGACCTCGCGGTCGGCCCCGTCGGCGCGGGCGAGGTGATCGGCCACCTGCGCGGCACGCTCGAGCTCGCCCGGGCCGAGGCGCGGGCGCTGCTGCTGCCGAACGCGCCGGCGACCACGCTCGCGGAGCGCCGGCGCTTACGCGACCGCCTCGTGGCGGCGGTGCGGCCCGGCGGCGGGGCGCAGCTCGTCCTCGCCGCGCCGGCCGTGCCCGAGGTGCTGCCGGAGAGCGGCCGCACGCCGCCCCCGGCCTGCGCGATCGTGCCGGTCTACAATGGTCTGTCCGACCTGAAGGCCTGCCTCGCCTCGCTCCTGCCGCAGCTGTCGCCCGGGCGGATGCGGGCGCTCGTGATCGACGACGCCTCGCCCGACCCAGCCGTGACGCGCTATCTCGACGACCTCGCGGCCGAGCAACATCCGGGCCTGACGGTCCTGCGCAACCGCGAGAATCTCGGCTTCATCGGCACGGTGAATGGCGGGCTCGCGCTCCTGGAGCCGGGCGAGGATTGCATCCTCGTCAACGCCGACACGGTGCTGGCGCCCCGCGCGCTGGAGAAGCTGGCGCAGGCCTGCCACCGCGGCCCGGGCATCGCCAGCGCTACCCCGCTCTCGAACAACGCCACCATCCTGGGCTTCCCGGGCATGCCGGAGGCGCAGGGGCCACTCCTCGGCCTTCCGCCCGCGGCGATCGATGCCGCCCTGGAGGCGGCGGCAAGCGTGCCGGTCCAGATCCCGACCGGAATCGGCTTCTGCCTCTACATGAACCGGCAGGCGCTCGACGAGGTCGGGGGCTTCTCGCCCGAATGGGGCCGGGGCTATTGCGAGGAGGTCGACTGGTGCCTCACGGCCCGCGACCTCGGCTGGATCCACGTCGCCGCCACCGACACCTATGTCGAGCACGAGGGCTCGGTGTCGTTCGGCAAGGGGGAGCGGCTGGCGATCCTGGAGCGCAACCACGCCCGGCTCGTCGCCCTCTATCCGGAATACCAGGACGAGGTCGACGCCTTCCTCGCCGCCGACCCGCTCCGCCCCTTGCGGCTCTCGGTGTTCGGGACCCTGCTCGCCGCACAGGTCCGGCGGCTGACCCTGCATATCGGTCACGGCTTCGGCGGCGGCGCGACGCGCTACGTCGACCAGATCCGCGGGCTCGCCCGGGCGAAGGACCACGCGATCGGCCATCTCGCTCCCGCCGGCAAGCGCCTCTCCCTCGAGGTCGCGGGCGCCGAGGTGACCCTGCCGCCCGACGACCTGTTCGCCCTGTTCGAAGTGCTGGAGGGGGCGGGCGTCGCGATCGACCTCCATCTCAACGCCCGCTTCGGCTACGATTCCGCCTTCCTCGACCGTCTGCTCTCGGGCCGCTGGCCCTACGCGGTCACGCTGCACGACTACCAGTGGTACTGCCCGAAGGTGCACCTCGTCGACGGGCGCAACTTCTACTGCGAGGAGCCGCCGGCCGACATCTGCCGCCACTGCACCGTGGGGGGCGTCCCGTACGACTACGCCGACCAGAACGCCCTGATGGGCGGCGGGCTCGACGGTTGGCTGGCGACGAACGAGCGCATCCTGCGCGGGGCCCGGCACCTGGTGGCGCCCTCCCGCGACACCGCCGAGCGCTACACCCGCCGCCTCGGCCTGTCGCCGATCGCGGTGGTGCCGCATCCGGACGCGGCGGAGCCCCGCCCCGCGCGGCCGGCCCGGGCGCGCACCGGCGCGGTGCGGGTCGCCCTCGTCGGCGGCATCGGTGCCCACAAGGGGTTCGAGCTGGTGGTGGCGCTCGCCGAGCGCGCGGCGCGGGAGCGGCGGCCGATCGCCTTCACGGTGATCGGCAGCGTCTCCGACCGCGACCGGGTCGCGCGCGTTCCCAACCTCACGGTGACGGGGCCTTACGACCCGAAGGACCTGCCGCAACTCCTGGCCGAGGCCGATCCGGACTACGTGTTCCTGTCGAGCGTCTGGCCCGAGACCTATTCCTACGTCCTGTCGGAGGTCTGGGCCGCGGGCTACCCGGTCGTCGCCTTCGACGTCGGCGCCCCGGCGGAGCGCATCCGGGCCGAGGGCGGCGGGATCCTGCTGCCGTTCAGCCGCGACACCGCGCTCGTGCTCGACGCCCTGGTGGCCGCCCGCGGCCAGCTGGCGGGGGTCGCGATCCCGGCCCTGCCGGCCGTGGCGCCGAGCTTGGCTGCCTACGAGGCGGCGATGGCGGCGGGCGGAACGGGCGTCGGGGCAGTAGGTGTCGGGGCCGAGGGCTCGGGTGTCTGAGAACTGAAACCCTCCGCGTCATCCCGGGCCGCGCAGCGGAACCCGGGATGACGCGGAGGGTTGCGAGTCGGTCGGCCGACTCGAACAGTCTCTCAAGCGCTCAGGCGCTTCACCGGATAGGCGTCGGCGGCCACGAGGGCGCGGGCCATGGCGTCGTTCTCCGCGTCGAGGATCGCCTGGGCGATGCGGCTGACGAGGTCGCAGCTCGCCGCATCGAGGGCGGCGTCGTTCCCGGCCCGCGCGGCGGCGGCGAGGGCCGAGCCCTCCTGCATCACGATGGTGCGGGCGATGCGGACCGCGTCCGCGACGGCTTCGTAGGGGCGAGGCATCGGCAACTCCACGGATCGGCCAGCGCCGCAGGCACCGGAGGCCGCCGCGAGGACCGCCCTACGTTTGCCGCTGGGTCATCGAAACCGCGCAAGGCGGAAAACTGTTCCGGGGGTGCGGCGACCCGCGCCGTCGGGCGCGGGTCGCGAAGGTCATGGACGGCCCGGTCACGGGTGGCTCATGGCCGCCAGGGTGGTGGCGTCGCTGCCGATGTCGTCGGGGCCGGTCATGCCGAGCAGCTCGACCAGCCGGCCGCGCGCCCGGCTGACCCGGCTCTTGATCGTGCCGACGGCGACGCCGCAGATCTCGGCCGCCTCCTCGTAGGTGAAGTTCTGGGCTCCCACCAGCACCAGCGCCTCGCGCTGGTTGGCCGGCAGGGTGCTCAGCGCCGCCTGGAACGCCGAGAGCTCGACCCGCGCCTCCTGGTCCGGCAGGGCCGTCAGGCGGCCCGCCATCACCCCGTCGGCATCCTCGACCTCGCGCCGGCGCTTGCGCTGCTCGGAGTAGAACAGGTTGCGCAGGATGGTGAACAACCAGGCGTAAAGGTTGGTGCCGGGAGTGAAGCTGTCGGCCTTGGTCCAGGCCCGCACCAGGGTCTCCTGCACGAGGTCGTCGCTGCGGTCGAGGTCGCGGGTCAGCGAGAACGCGAAGGCGCGCAGAGCCGGGATCGACCCGAGCAGCAGCGCCCGCATCTCGGGATCGACGGGCGACATCATGGGTGATTTGGCGGAGTTCATCGCGCGTCCTCCTGCCCGGTCTCCTCGACCGAGGCCTCGGCCGGAGGTCCGGCCGCAGGCGGGATGCCCCCGTCGAGCCCGGCGATGAGCGCCGCGAAGCGCTCCGGCACCGGAGCGCTCAGGAGGTCGGCGTAGTGGGCGCGCAGGGCCCGGCCGAGCCGGCGCCGCGTGATCGCGTCGAGCTCGCCCTTGCCCTGCTCGTGTCCGCGTCCCGGCCGTCCCCGGGAGCGCGGCTCCGGTCCGGCCGGAGCGTCGGTATCGGTCTCGTCGTCGCGCATCGCCGCCTTCAGCCTCGCGGCTGCCGGGGCCGGGTCACGGGAGGCGGGATGCCTGCCGTGGACCGCGACGCGCCGATCGAGAGCCGCCTCGTGCTTCGTTCGGCGCCGCAATAAAGCCGTGGATTTTAATGCGATCTGAAAACGATATTCAGGGAACTTTAATCCGAGCTTGGCGGTGTAGATCAAGCTTGTCTATAAGACATCAAGACGTTCAAGCCAGGCAGGACTGCGGCGAGACGGCCCGGACCTGTGCGCCGGGGGACCGCGAGGCGGTCTGCGCTCCGGCGAAGGGCCGTCCTCGGGGAGGACCCCGTACCGCGCGAGACAGCCGTGAACAGAGTGCCGCAGGCCCCCAGGGTGCCGCAAGCCTCGACGTGCATCCCCGCACAAGTGTGACCTGGCCGCGCTTGTCCGGCGGCGCGGGGCACCTACCCTAGGGCCTTCAGATTCTCAGCGGGGATGACACCTTGAACCCGACGTCGCTTCGTGCGCCCGCCGCCACCGCGGCCTTCCTGGCGCTCCTGACCCTGACCTCCCTGGCGGCGACGCCGGCCCTCGCCCAGCGGGACGACCAGGGCCTGCAGATGAACTGCGCTGGCGACTACTTCAAGCTCTGCGCCGGGGCCGATCCGGACAGCCCGGAGGTGGAGCGCTGCTTCGCGCGCAACCGCGCCCGGCTCTCGCCCCAGTGCCGGGCGGCGATCACCGCCTACGACCGCAAGACCGGCGGGGCCAGAAGCTCCGACGAGCAGTAGGCGCGACGGGGGACGCGACGGCGTCCCCCCGCCGCTCAGCAGACTTGCGTTGGCCGGCCAACGCTTCGTCCGCTGAGCTTCTTGTTGTGTCGCAGATTTTCGTCGCAAAACCGGCGCCCACTTTTGCGAAATCTGCTTAGAACCCCCGGTCGAGCCGCAGGATGCGGCAGGGATCGCCGGCCCGGGCCGCCGGCGCGTGGGGCGCGCGAATCAGCAGCGCCTCGGAGCGGGCGAGCACCGAGAGCATCGAGGAATCCTGGCGCTCGGCCGGGTGGACCACCGGCAGCCGGTCCGGCGCGGTGTCGAGGGCGGCGCGCATGTAGTCCTGGCGCCCGTCATTGGCCGGCAGGTCGCGCCCGAGCACGCCCGGCTCGCTGCGGTCGGCCCCGGCCTCCGGGTCGCCGAGGAGCGCGCGGATCAGCGGGTGGACGAAGAGCAGCCCGCACACCACCGACGAGACCGGGTTGCCGGGGAGCCCCAGCACCGCCATCGCGCCGAGGCGGCCATGCATCAGCGGCTTGCCGGGCCGGAGCGCCACGCGCCAGAACCCGAGATCGAGCCCCTGGCGACCGAGCGCCGACTGGACGAGGTCGTGGTCGCCGACCGAGGCGCCGCCCAGCGTGACGAGGAGGTCGGCCTCGGCGTCGCGGGCGCGGGCGATCGCCGCCTCCAGGTCGGGGAAGGTGTCGCCGGCGATGCCGAGATCGATCGCCTCCGCCCCGGCGGCCTCCGCCATCGCGGCGAGCGCGAGGCCGTTCGAGGCGACGATCTGGTCCCATTCCGCCGGCTCGCCCGGCCGCACCAGCTCGTCGCCGGTGGCGAGCACCGCGACGCGGGGCCGGCGTCGGACGCGCAAGGTCGGGTGCCCGCCCGCGGCGGCGAGCGCGACGCGCCAGCCGTCGAGGCGCTCGCCGGCGCAGAGCAGCCGGTCGCCCTCGCGAAAATCGAGCCCGGCGCCGCGGATGTGGCGCCCCGCCGGGTTGCCGGCGCGGGCCAGCACCGTGGCGCCTTCCACGTCGGTGTCCTCCTGGATCACCACCGTGTCGGCGCCCTCGGGCAACGGCGCGCCGGTGAAGATGCGGATCGCCTCGCCCTCGCCCACCGGGCCGCGGGCGCCGTGGCCGGCGGCGCTGGTGGCGGTGACGGCGAGACGCACCGGCGCCTCGGGCGAGGCCCCGGCGACGTCGGCGGCGCGCACGGCGTAGCCGTCCATCGCCGAGGTCGCGAAGGGCGGCTGGGTGCGCAGGGCCCGCACGTCCTCGGCGAGCGTGCGGCCGGCCGCGGCCGTGATCGCGACGGTCTCGGCCTCGACCGGGCGGGCATCGGCGAGGATGCGCGCCAGCGCCTCGGCGACGGGAAGGAGCGGGCTCACGCGCCGGCCTCGCGGCCGGAGGAAGCCTCCCACACGCCCGAGCGGCCGCCGCTCTTGTGCAGGAGCCGGATGCCCTCGACGCGCATGCCCCGGTCGGCGGCCTTGACCATGTCGTAGACCGTCAGGCACGCCACCGACACGGCGGTCAGCGCCTCCATCTCGACGCCGGTCGGGCCCTGCACCCGCACCTCCGCGGTGACGCGGATGCCCGGCAGGGCCTCGTCGGGCTCGCATTCCACCCGGACCTTGGTCAGCAACAGCGGGTGGCAGAGCGGGATCAGCTCGTGGGTGCGCTTGGCCGCCATGATGCCGGCGAGCCGCGCGGTGCCGAGCACGTCGCCCTTCTTGGCGTCGCCCTCGCGGATCAGCCGCAGGGTCTCGGGGTTCATCACCACCAGGCCCTCGGCGCGGGCGGCGCGGTCGGTCGCGGCCTTGTCGGTGACGTCGACCATGTTGGCGGCGCCGGCGGCGTCGAGATGGGTCAGGGTCGGCATGGCCTGGCTCCGGAAGAACGTCCCCGCGCTTAGCACGCCGGCCGCCGGCCCCGCCACGGCCTCAGGCGTCCAGCGCCGCCGCCTCGGCCGCGTCGAACACCCGGGAGCGCAGGAGGAAGCGCTGCCCGGACCCGTTCTCCAGCGAGAACATCCCGCCGCGGCCCGGCACCACGTCGATGATGAGCTGGGTGTGCCGCCAGGCCGCGTATTGCGGGCCGCTGATGAAGAAGTCGGCCCCGCCGATCGCGCCGAGATGCACGTCGCCATCGCCGAGCGCGAAGTCGCCGACGGCGAAGCACATCGGCGCCGAACCGTCGCAGCAGCCGCCGGATTGGTGGAACAGGATCGCGCCGTGCTCGCGGCGCAGGCGCGCGATCAGGTCGAGGGCCGCCGGGGTGGCGACGACGCGGGGCGGGGGAGCGGGCATGGGGGGCCTTGGCATGAGGAAGCGCGAGAAGGACATGGTGCGGGCATTCTCCTCTCCCCGCGGGCGGGGAGAGGAGAGGTCCTGCGCCTCTTCTTTCACCGGAAGCCTTGAAGAGGCGGGGCACTGGCCCCGCCCGACATCCGAACCCTCAGAAGAACCCGAGCTTCTGCGCCGAGTAGCTGACCAGCAGGTTCTTGGTCTGCTGGTAGTGGTCGAGCATCATCTTGTGGGTCTCGCGGCCGATGCCCGATCGCTTGTAGCCGCCGAAGGCCGCGTGGGCCGGGTAGGCGTGGTAGCAGTTGGTCCAGACGCGGCCGGCCTGGATCGCCCGGCCGAAGCGGTAGGCGCGGGTGCCGTCGCGGGTCCACACGCCGGCGCCGAGGCCGTAGAGCGTGTCGTTGGCAATGCTCAATGCCTCCTCGTCGTCCTTGAAGGTCGTGACCGACAGGACGGGCCCAAAGATCTCCTCCTGGAAGACGCGCATCCGGTTGTGGCCGCGGAACACCGTCGGCTGCATGTAGTAGCCGCCGGCGAGCGCGCCCTCCTTCACGGCGCGCGCACCGCCCGTGAGGCATTCGGCGCCCTCCTGACGGCCGATCTCGACGTAGCTCAGGATCTTCTCGAGCTGCTCGGAGGAGGCCTGGGCGCCGATCATCGTCGCGGGATCGAGCGGCGAGCCTTGCGTGATCGCCTCGACGCGCCGGATCGCCCGCTCCATGAAGCGGTCGTAGATCGATTCGTGCACCAGCGCCCGGCTCGGGCAGGTGCAGACCTCGCCCTGGTTGAGGGCGAACATCGTGAAGCCCTCGAGCGCCTTGTCGAGGAAGTCGTCGTCATCGGCGGCCACGTCCGAGAAGAAGATGTTCGGCGACTTGCCGCCGAGCTCCAGCGTCACCGGGATCAGGTTCTGCGAGGCGTATTGCATGATCAGCCGCCCGGTCGTGGTCTCGCCGGTGAAGGCGATCTTGGCGATGCGGGGCGAGGAGGCGAGCGGCTTGCCGGCCTCGAGCCCGAAGCCGTTGACGATGTTGAGCACGCCCGGGGGCAGCAGGTCGCCGATCAGCTCGGCGAGCAGCAGCACCGAGGCCGGGGTCTGCTCTGCGGGCTTGAGCACCACGCAATTGCCGGCGGCGAGCGCGGGTGCGAGCTTCCACACCGCCATCAGGATCGGGAAGTTCCACGGGATGATCTGGCCGACGACGCCGAGCGGCTCGTGGAAGTGGTACGCCACGGTGTCGTGGTCGATCTCGGAGAGCGAGCCCTCCTGCGCCCGGACGCAGCCGGCGAAATAGCGGAAATGGTCGATGGCGAGCGGTATGTCGGCGTGGGTGGTCTCGCGGATCGGCTTGCCGTTGTCCCAGGTCTCGGCGAGCGCGATCAGGTCGAGGTTGTCCTCCATCCGGTCGGCGATCTTGAGCAGGATGCGGGCGCGCTCGGCCGGCGCGGTGCGGCCCCACGAATCCTTGGCGGCGTGGGCGGCGTCGAGCGCCCGCTCGATGTCCTGCGCGTCCGAGCGGGCGACCTCGCAGATCACCCCGCCGGTGATCGGCGAGGTATTCTCGAAGTAGCGGCCCGCCACGGGAGCGACCCACGCGCCGCCGATGAAGTTGTCGTAGCGGCCCGAGAACGGCGAGGTGGTGCGGGCGTCGGCGAAGAGTTCCGGCTTGTTCATGAGTTCCTCCCACTCGCCCCGTGACGGGGATGTCCCTGTCCTGGCGGGGCGTGGCGGGAGATCACCCGGCAGCGCGCGTGCCAGCCGGCTCCCGGGCGCGGCTCACCCCCGGCAAGCATCTGATCGGGAAGGACTTTCCCGATGCCCCGGTGCGGCCTTCGACCAAAATCCGGCCCCCGCATGCCTGGACCGGGCGCGCGACACCTGCGACACCTGTCGCAATCCGCGACAGGCCGCCGACGCGGCGGCGATACGGGAGGCGAGCCGCGCATGCAGAGCCGCGTGACCACGCCCCGCACCCTGCTCGCCGCCCGGCGGCAGGCCTTCGGGCCGGGGGTGGCGGAGCCGCCGCCGCCGATCCTGCGCTCCTGGGAGCGCTGCGCCGCCCTCGGGCTCGATTTCGGCCAAAGACCCCGGGTCGAGCCGCTGACCTCCGCCGCCTTGCGCGCCGCCTTCGATCGCAGCGAGGCCCTGCGCCGGACCTGCCGACCCGAGATCGAGGCCCTGCACGCCGAGGCGCAGGCGACCGGCAGCCTGGTGATCCTCACCGATGCCGACGGGCTGATCCTCGACACGCTCGGCAGCGATTCCTTCGCCGGCCGCGCCGCGCAGGTGGCGCTCCGCCCCGGGGTGCCCTGGAGCGAGAGCCTGACCGGCACCAACGCCATCGGCACCGCCCTGGTCGAGCGCCGCCCGGTCGAGGTGCGGGGGGCGGAGCACTACTTCGAACCGCACCGCATCCTCAGCTGCGCCGCCACGCCGATCCTCGGGCCGGACGGCACGGTGCTGGGCGTCCTCGACCTGACCGGACCGGCGGCGATCCACCAGGGCCACGCCCTCGGCCTCGTCGGGCTCGCGGTCGCGGCCATCGAGCACCGCCTGCTCGCGGCCGTGCCGCCGGGCTGCGAGGTGCTGCGGCTGCACCGCGACCCGGGTCTCCTCGGCACGCCGCGCGAAGGCGTGCTGGTCTTCGAGGGGAAGCGCCTCGTCGGGGCCAACCGGCACGGGCTGGCGCTCCTCGGCCTCGGCTGGGGCGATCTCGGCGCCGAGCATGCCGGCGGCCACGGCGGCGGCGCGGCGCCCGGGCCGCTCGCCCTGCGGGACGAGGCCGGAACGCCGCTCTACGGCCGGCTCGAGGGCCCGCCCGCCCCGGCGAGGCGCCGGCCGGCGGCCGAGGCGGCGCGGCCGAGCCCCGAGGGACCGATCCTCGATCCTGCCACCCAAAAACTCCTCGCCCGCGCCGTGCGGCTGATCGATGCCGGGATTCCGGTGGTGGTCGAGGGCGAGACCGGCACCGGCAAGGAGGTCTTCGCCCGCGCCGCCCACGCCGCCTGCGCGCGGGCGCAAAAACCCTTCGTCGCCGTGAACTGCGCGGCGCTGCCCGAGACGCTGATCGAGGCCGAGCTGTTCGGCTACGAGCCCGGCGCCTTCACGGGGGCGGCGCGCCACGGCGCCAAGGGCCTGCTGCGCCAGGCCGAGGGCGGCCTGCTGTTCCTCGACGAGATCGGCGACATGCCGCTCTCCCTGCAATCGCGCCTGCTGCGGGTCCTGCAGGAGCGGGAGGTGCTCCCGGTGGGTGGCACCCGCCCGGTCCCGGTCGATTTCGCGCTGGTCTGCGCCACCCACCGCGACCTCGCCCGCATGGTCGAGGAGGGCGCCTTCCGGGCCGATCTCTACTACCGCATCGCCCCCTACCGGGTGCGCCTGCCGGCGCTGCGCGAGCGACCGGACCGCCTCGCCCTGGTGCGGGCTTTGTGGGCCCGGACCGTCGGCCCGTCCCGGCAGGTGAGCCTGTCGCCCTCTTGCGAAGCGGCGCTCGCCGAGGCCGACTGGCCCGGCAACCTGCGCCAGCTCGCCGCCTGCCTGAAGGCCCTGGCGGCGCTCGCCGAGACCGGGGAGAGCTTAGGTCCGGAGGACCTGCCCGACGGGGTGGCCGCCCCCCGCCCCGATCCGGCGCCCCGGCCGGCTCCCGCACCCACCGGCCGCCTCGACACCCTGGCGCAAGATGCGATGCGGGCGGCCCTGGCCGAGCATGGCGGCAATGTCAGCCGCGCGGCGCGCAGCCTCGGGATCAGCCGCAGCACGCTCTATCGGCGCTGCCTGGCCTGATCGGGATGGGACGACCGGCGCGGCGCCGGCCGTCCCCGCGGGTGGGCCCGTTTCAGCCCTTGGCCGCCGTCACCACGACCTCGATGAGCGCGCCGCCGCCGAGATCCGCGACACCGACGGTGGCGCGGGCCGGCAGGTCGTCGCCGAAGAAGCGGGTCCAGGCGGCGTCCATCTCCTTCTTGTGCGACAGGTCGGTCACGAAGATCGTGGCCGAGACGATGCGCGAGGCGTCCGTCCCGGCCTCCTTCAGGTAGCCGGCGATTTTCCCTAAGATGTTCTCGGTCTGGGCGCCCATCGACACCGAGGTGTCGTCCGCGATGGTGCCGCCGACGAAGACGAGGCCGTTCACCTCGACGGCGCGGTGCATGATCGGGGTGCGGATCTGGCGGGTGATGGTCATGGGATTCTCCTTGAGAGTCAGGTTCGGAACCGCTCGATGCCGAGCGCGCCGATCCGGGTCTGGGTGCCGCCCTCGACGATGAGCTCGGCCATGACGGCCCCCGCCGCTGGCCCGAGCTGGAAGCCGTGCAGCGAGAAGCCGAACTGGTGATAGAGGCCGGGATGGCGGGCGCTCGGCCCGAGGACCGGCAGGTCGTCCTTCATCTTGGCCTCGATGCCCGCCCAGGCGCGCAGGATCGTCGCGTCGCGCATGACGGGAAAGAGTTCGAACACCGTGCGGGCGCTCTCGGACAGGCGCCGCCAGTTCAGCACCGTCGTGCCCCTGTCCTGGTCCGGCACGGCGAGGTGGCCGCCGCCGATCAGCACCGTGCCGTTGGAGAACTGCTTGAACGACAGCTTGCGGCCGCGCAGGATCACCACCGGATCGATGAAGTGCGGCACCTTCGAGGTGATCATCAGCATCGGCGCCACGGTCTCGACCGGGACCGGCTCGCCGAGGGATTCGGCGATCCGTCCGGCCCAGGCGCCGGCGGCGTTGACGAGGACCGGCGCCGCGTAGGTGTCGGCGCCGACATCGACCCGCCACAGCCCGTCCTCCCGGCGCACGTTCCGCGCCGGCTCGCCCTCGCGCACGATGGCCCCGAGAGCCTCCGCCTTGCGCCGGAACGCCGCCACCGTGCGGGCGGGCTGGGCCGCGCCGTCGCGGCGCGAGACGACGCCGCCCGGGCAGGTCTCGGCCACCGCCGGCACCAGGCGGCGCAGTTCCGATCCGTCGATCAGCTCCTCGTGGGTGAAGCCGCGGCCTTGCAGGTCCTCGACCCGCTCGACGCACGCCGCGAGCTCGCCCCCGTCCTCGGCCACCAGCACCTGGCCGTGGCTCTCGAAGCCGCAATCGTCGTCGACGAGATCGCCGATGCGCTCCCAGAGGTCCATCGAGCGGATCGAGAGCGGAATCTCGGCGACGTGGCGGGCGAGCTGGCGCACGCCGCCGGCATTGACGCCCGAGGCGTGGCGGCCGGCATAGTCCTTCTCGATCAGGACGGGCCTGAGCCCGGCCCGGCAGAGATGGAGCGCGGTCGAGCAGCCGTGGATCCCGCCCCCGACCACGATGGCGTCGGTGAGCAGGGTCATCCGCGCACCACCGCCTCGGTCTCGGCCTGCGATTTCGGCAGGGCGGCGAGCTCGGCGAGCGCGATCGGCTTCACGGGAGCGCGCAGGCGATAGTAGCCGATCTCCTGCGGGGTCTTGCCCCGCGCCTCGGCCATCAGCTCGGTGACGGTGAGGCCGCAGAGCCGGCCCTGGCACGGGCCCATGCCGGTGCGGCGATAGGCCTTGAGCTGGTTCGGCCCCGTCGCCCCGATGGCGACCGCCTCGCGGATGTCGCGGGCGGTGATCTCCTCGCAGCGGCAGACGATGGTGTCGTCCGTAGGGATACGGAACGGCTTGGACGGCCGGAACAGCAGGTCGAGGAACGGCCGGCCGCGCTCGGCCCGCGCCAGCGCGGCCCGCACGCTCGCCGCCGAGTCGACCTTGGACAGGGCTGCCGGGGCCAGGGCTTCCACGGCTGCCAAAGCCGCGAGGCGGCCGCGGAGCGCCGCAGCCTCCGCGCCGCCGATGCCGGCGCCGTCGCCCGCCACCGCGATGCCCTCGACCGAGGTCGCGCCGTCCTTGCCCAGCACCGGCAGCCAGGCGAGCTGGACGTCGTCCCAGGCATGCTCGACGCCCGCCGCCATGGCGAGGTTGACGTTCGGCACCACGCCCTGGTGCAAGAGGAGCAGCGAGGCCGGCAGGGTCTCTTCCCGCGCGCTCGACCGGTAGGTGACGCTCGCGAGCCTCCCCTCCCCTCGCGCGGCAAGCTCCGTGACGCCGGAGACGACACCCACCTTCGCGCGCACCTCGCGCATCAGCGCGAGACCTTTCCGGAAATACGGCGACGTCGCGAAGGCGAGCGCGTGCGGCAGGGCTCCGACGATGTTCCGCCGGTCGGTGGTGTCGAGGATCCGGTCGATCCGGCCGCCGAGGCGCAGGATCTGCGCCGAGAGGAGCCAGAGCAGCGGCCCCTGCCCGGCGATCACCGTCGGCTCGTCCGGCACCAGGCCCGACGATTTCAGCATCGTCTGCGCCGCGCCGGCGGTCATCACGCCGGGCAGCGTCCAGCCCGGAATCGGGAACGGGCGTTCCAGCGCCCCGGTCGCCAGGATCACCCGCCGCGCCGCGACGAAGGCCGAGCCGCCGCCGACCGAGACGCCGATCTCGAGCGCCTTGTCGAGGCTCCAGACCGTGGCGCGGTGGATCACCTCGGCGCTGCCGGCGCGCAAGGCCCGGACCCACTCCTCGCCGCTCCAGAAATCGGACCCGAGCTGCGTCTTGTCCGCGAGCGGCGTCGAGGTGATGGCGCGCCAGACCTGGCCGCCGGGGCCGGCATTCTCGTCGAGGAGCAGGACCGTGAGGCCGGCCTTGGCGGCCGTGGCGGCGGCGGCGAGGCCCGCGGGGCCGGCGCCGATCACCACGACGTCGTAGGCGTCGCGCTTCGGGGCGTTGGTGGACGAGTGTTGGCTCATCGGCCGATCTCCCGCTTGCCCTTCTGGATCTCGATGCGCATGCCGTCTTCCACCGGCACGAGGCAGCCCTGGCGGTTGCCGACCCCGTCGATGGTGACGAGGCAGTCGAAGCACACGCCCATCATGCAGTAGGGCAGCCGCGGCGCCCCGCTGACCGCCGTGAGCCGGCGCACGTCGCGGCCGGAGGCGAGCAGAGCGGCCGACACGGTGTCGCCCGCCCGCGCCTCGACGGTCGCGCCCTCGACGAGGATGCGGACGATCGGTCTGGTGTCGTGGTCGGATCGCTTGAACATGGGCGTCTCCGGGCCCGGGGCCCTCGAAGAGTCAGGGTGGTGGTTGGAGGCCGGCGGGACGGCCACCCTCCGGGTCATTCCGGGGCCGCGAAGCGGAGCCCGGAATCCAGAGCCGCGGATGTTTCCGGAAGGGGCGGACAGCGTTCCGCTCGATTCTCCCGGAACTGAGGTTCTGGATCCCGGGCTCTCGCCTGCGGCGAGCCCCGGGATGACCCTGTGAGGTGGGAGCCGTCGCGGCCGACGACTGTCGCTCGTGCTGAAAACAGCTCTCAATAATACCCGCTGCCGGCCTTCGCCTCGGCCGTCTCGAATCGCTTGGCCGTGAACGCCCCCACCAATTCCTCCTCCAGGCGGCCTCCCGCCACCATCCGGGCGATCTCGAAGGCGTGGTTGGAGGCGAGGGTCACGCCCGAGTGGCAGCAGGCGACGAAGGCGCCGGGATGGGTCTCCGACTGGTCGTAGATCGGGAATCCGTCCCGCGGCATCACCCGGATGCCGGACCAGCTGCGCACCACGTTGAGCCGGGCGAGGTGCGGGAAGGTGCGCTGGGCCCGGTCGGCCATCACGGCGTTGATGCCCTGGCGCATGGCGCGGTCGTCGAGCACGTCCTCCTTGCTGTCGCCGATCATCACCGTGCCCTCGTCGGTCTGGCGCAGGGTCGAGAGCGGATGGGGCAGGAAGGGTTGCGTGCGCTCGGTGACGACGATCTGGCCGCGGGTCGGGCCCATCGGCGCCGAGAGGCCGACCATCGGGGCGAGCGCCTGGTTGGCGTTGCCGGCGGCGAGCACCACCTTGGCCGCCCGCACCTCGCCGGCCGGGGTCGTCAGCCGGAACTCCCCGCCCTCGCGGGTGATGGCGGAGACCGGCCGCTCGGGCAGGTAATCGACACCGAAGCTCCTGAGCCCGGCATGGAAGGCCCGGTAGGTGCGCAGCGAGTTCACGTGGCCGTCGAGCGGGCAGT
Source organism: Methylobacterium sp. 17Sr1-1 (assembly GCF_003173775.1). NCBI lineage: Bacteria > Pseudomonadati > Pseudomonadota > Alphaproteobacteria > Hyphomicrobiales > Methylobacteriaceae > Methylobacterium > Methylobacterium sp. 17Sr1-1. Next base: position 1,661,571 of record NZ_CP029552.1, read on the forward strand.
AGCTGCCGCCGGAGACCTCGGGGCCGATCCCCGGCAGCGCCCGCTCGACCTCCGCCCGCGAGACCATCCGCATCTCGTAATCGGCGGCGCCGATCTGGTTGTGCATCCGGGCGACGAGGTCGGCGCGCCTTCCGTACTCGTCCTCGCCGAGCGTGAGGTGGAAGCCGCCGTTCTGCTGCAGCGAGACGTCGAGCCCGGACTGCTCGCGGAGCGCCGCGGCGAGCTGCGCCCAGCTCTTCGCCGCGCGCACTGTCCAGCCGGTATAGGCCGGCATCCCGAGGCCCTTGCTCTGCACCCAGACGAGGGCGAAATTCGCCCGCGAGGCGCGCTTGGTGATGTCGCCCTCGTCGAGGACGGCCACCCTTTGCCCGAGCCGGCCGAGGCCCCAGGCGATGGCCGAGCCGAGCAGGCCGCCGCCGACGACGGCGACGTCGTAGTCCTTGGACATGTGAACTCCTGTACGCGTCTCGCGGTCAGTGACTGCTCTCAGTGGGTCCCTTTGCCCGCGAGCACGCGGTCGAGGCCGTAGAGCCGGTCGAGGATGGCGAGACACACCATGGTGACGGCGATCACGCAGGCCGAGACCGAGGTCACCAGCGGGTCGATGTTGTCCTGGATGTAGAGGAACATGCGCACCGGCAGCGTCTCGGTGCCGGGCGCGGCGAGGAAGACCGTCATGGTCAGATCGTCGAAGGACTGGATGAAGGCGAGCGCCCAGCCGCTCACGACGCCGGGCAGGATCAGCGGCAGGGTCACCCGGCGAAACAGCGTGAACCCGCCGGCCCCGAGCGACACCGCCGCGCGCTCCACCGACGGATCGAGCCCGGCGGCCGCCGCCAGCGTCAGCCGGAACGCGAAGGGGAAGACCACGACGATGTGGGCGGCGAGCAGCGCCAGGAAGGTGCCGCCGAGGCCGAGCGCCGTGAAGAAGCGCAGGAAGGCGACGCCGAGCACCACGTGCGGGATCATCAGGGGCGACAGGAACAGGGCCTGGAGCGCGCTGCGGCCCGGCACCTTGTAGCGGGTGAGCGCGAGCGCCGCCGGCACCGCGAAGAGGAGCGCGATGAAGGATGAGAGCGCGCCGAGCCCGAGGCTGACCCAGAAGGCGTGGACGAATTCCGGGTAGTCGGCGATCGCCCGAAACCAGCGCAGCGAGAACCCGTTCGTCGGCAGCGAGAGGAACCCCTCCGGCGTGAAGGCGACGAGGCAGACGACCGCGATCGGCGCCAGCATGAAGGTCACGAACAGGCCGTGGAAGGCGAGCGCGAGAGGACCGTTGCGGCTCATTGGGACACCTCCGCGTAGCGCCGCTCGACGAGGGCATTGGCGCCGACGACGATCAGCACGAGGCCGACCAGCAGCAGCACCGCCACCGCGGCGCCGAGCGGCCAGTTCAGCGTGTTGAGGAACTCGTCGTAGGCGAGCGTCGCCGCGACCTTGAGCCGGCGCCCGCCGATGATCGCCGGCGTGGCGAAGGCGCTCGCCGAGAGCGAGAACACGATGATCGCGCCCGACAGCACGCCCGGCATGATCTGCGGCAGGACGATGCGGCGGATGATGGTGACGGGACCGGCGCCGAGCGACATCGCCGCATGCTCGACCTGAGGGTCGAGGCGCTGGAGCGCGGCCCAGACCGACAGCACCATGAACGGCATCATCACGTGGACGAGCGCGATGACCACGCCGGTCTCGGTGAACAGGAACGGCAGCGGCGAGGCGATGAGCCCGAGCGACATCAGGAGCTTGTTGGCGAGCCCGTTCGCGCCACCGAACAGCAGCGCCCAGCCGAGCGTGCGCGCCACGACCGAGATGAGGAGCGGCCCGAGGATCAGGAGCAGGAAGATCCCGCGCCAGCGCCCGCTCATCCGGTTGAGGATGTAGGCCTCCGGCGCGCCGAGCAAAGCCGTGACCAGGGTGGTGATCAGCGCGATGCGGAGCGTGCGCCCGAACATCTCGGCGTAGTACGGGTCGGTCGCGATCTCCTGCCAGTTCTTCAGGATCAGGACCGGCTCGATGCCCTTGTACTGGCCCCAATCGTGGAACGAGAGCAGGACCGTCATCGCCAGCGGCACCAGCACGATGCCGACGAAGAGCAGCACGGCCGGCAGGATCAGCCAGAGCGGCGCGCGGCTGGCGCGGGGCTCCGGGACCGTTGTCGCTGGGGCGGCCGGGAGGGTCGTGGTCGCGGCGGCGTTCACGCGGCGGCTCCGGCACGCAGGCTCATATCCTCGGGGCGCCAGGCGAGGCGCACCGCCTCGCCCTCGCCGGGCTGGGTAAGGCCGTCGTTCGGCCTGACCACGATCGCCGGGCCGCATTCGGTCTCGCACTGAAAGAGCCAGTGGTTGCCCTGGAAGATGCGGGCGGCGACCCGGGCCGGCAGGCCGGCTTCGGCGAACCCGATCCGCTCCGGGCGGACGCTGATCGTCACCGGGCCGTGGAAGCCCACGGGGGCCGGCGCGCTCCAGCCGCCGGCGACGATCCGGGCGGGAGACGCGCCCTCGATGCGGGCGGAAAAGTCGTTGGTCTTGCCGAGGAACTGGGCGACGAAGGCGGAAGCGGGCCGCTCGTAGGTGTCCTGCGGCGTGCCGATCTGCTCGATGCGGCCCTTGCTCATCACGACGATCCGGTCCGACAACGACAGTGCCTCGGTCTGGTCGTGGGTGACGAGAATCGTGGTGGTGCCGAGGTTGCGCTGAATCTGGCGCAGCTCGATCTGCATCTCCTCGCGCAGCTTGGCGTCGAGATTCGACAGCGGCTCGTCGAGGAGCAGCACGCTCGGGCGGATCACGAGGGCGCGGGCGAGGGCCACCCGCTGCTGCTGGCCGCCCGACATCCGGCGCGGATGCCGGTCCTCGTAACCGGCGAGCCCCACCATCGCGAGGGCCGCGCGGACCCGCTCGGTGCGCTCAGGCCTCGAGACCCGCTGCATCTCGAGGCCGAAGGCGACGTTCTCGGCCGCCGTCATGTGGGGGAAGAGCGCGTAGCTCTGGAAGACGATGCCGAGGCCGCGCTTCGCGGGGTGGACCTGCGTCAGGTCGCGACCCTCCAGGCGGATCGTCCCGCGGGAGGGCGCCAGGAATCCGGCGATCATCTGCAACGTCGTGGTCTTGCCGCAGCCCGAGGGGCCGAGGAACGAGATGAACTCGCCCGGCGCGACCGCGAGGTTGAAATCCTCGACCGCGATGTGGCTGCCGAAGGCCTTGGCGACGTGCTCGAGTTCGAGGAGCGGCGCGGCGGAGCGGGGGTTCGAGGTCATGCGCGGGATCCGGGGCTGTCCGGGAAAAGAAGAGGCGCGGGGTACTCCTCTCCCCGCGGGCGGGGAGAGGCCTGAGCTCCGGAGGGGCTCAGGGAGCCCGCGCAGCGAACCGCAGGTTCGCCGCGAGGGTGAGGGGGTGGTGCCGGAGGAGCCTCATCCGGAGACACCCCCTCACCCTCGCTCCGGCTTCGCCTGCGCTTGCCGCGCCCTCTGAACGAGGGCTCGGCCCTCTCCCCGCCCGCGGGGAGAGGCGGAAGCCCGCGCTTTGAAGGGCGAGACGCGAGGGGTTTCAGGATTCGGCAGACCTACCGCTCGACCTCCCGATTCCACCGTTTCGTCCACTCCTCACGCTTCTCGTTCACCACCGTCCAGTCCGGCGTGTACAGAGCGGCGGCGCGGGGGCCGACGGGGGCCATCTTGACGATCTCCGGCGGCACCTCGACCGTCTTCACCACCGGGCCGTAGCCGTATTCCTTCAGCATCGTCAGCTGCACCTTGGGGTCGAGCAGCGCCTTGATGAAGGCGTTGGCGAGCGGCGACCCCTTCGGCTTGGCGATCGGGCAGGCAGCGGTGAGGAGCGCGACCGCGCCCTCCTTCGGGTAGACGAAATCGACCGGGAAGCCGGTATTGGCCAATCCCTGCACCCGGCCGGTGCCCCACACCGCGATCACCGCCTGGCCGGACTGGAACAGCTCGGTCATCTTGCCGGGCGACGGCTCGTAGGCCAGCACGTTCGGGTTGATCTCGGACTTGAAGATCTTGAACGCCGAATCGACGTTCTTCTCGCTGCCACCGTTCATCTTCGCCAGCATCACCAGGACATTGAGCCCGTAGGTGTTGTTGATCGGCGGGATGACGAGCTTCTGGCGGTACTTGGGGTCCTTGAGGTCGTTCCAGGAGGTCGGCGGCGCCCAGCCCCGCTCCGAAAAGACCTTGGTGTTGTACATGAGCCCGGTGGCGACGAGGCCGGTCGCCACCGCCTTGTCGTCGGTGAAGCGGGCGAGATCGTAGAGGTCGCCGGTCGGCACGCCCTCGATCTTGTCGCAGAATCCGAGCTGGATCGCCTGGTACATCGGGCCGTCATCGACGATGGCGACGTCGATCTGCTGGTTGCCCTTCTGCGCCTGGAGCTTGGCCAGCGTGTCGGTGGAATTGCCGGCGACGTACTCGACCTTGACGTCGTTGGCCTTCTCGAAGGCCGGGATCACCTCGGTGCGGATCGTCTTCTCGAACGAGCCGCCGTAGCCGGCGACGTAGAGCGTCTTCTGCTGCGCCGCCGCGGGGGTGAGCGAGGTCGCCAGGGCCGTGAGGCCGAGGGCGGTCAGGAGGCCGAGCTGCTTCACCAAGGACCTGTCTCCTCTCGCGGACGCGATGCGGCGCTGCACAAGAATGTGCCATGGCGCGCCGATAGGCAAAAAGGTGCCGGGCCGGCCGAGACTCGTCCAATGCGAAATGGCGCGCGTTTCATGTCGAAATGTTATGGTTCGCAACGGGAGGAGGCCCGATGGCACGGATCAACCTGCGGCAGGTCGAGGCCTTCCGCGCCACGATGCTCACCGGCAGCGTCACCGAGGCCGCCGCCCTGATGGGGGTGACGCAGCCGGCGGTGAGCCGGCTCCTGCGCGACCTCCAGGCGCTCCTCAACATGCCGCTGTTCGAGAAGCGCGGCACCGGCCTCGTCCCGAATGCGGCCGCGACTGCGCTCTACACGGAAGTGGAGCGCTCCTTCGTCGGGTTGGAACGGATCGGGGCGGCGGCCGAGGAGATCCGCAACAGGCGCACCGGATTCCTGCGGGTCGCGGCGCTACCGGCACTCGCCAACGGCTACCTGCCGCGGCTGACCGGGCACTTCCTCAAGGACCGGCCGAACCTGAACCTGTCGCTGTTCGGGGTGATCTCGCCGATCGTGGTCGACTGGGTGACCAACAACCAGTGCGACGTCGGCTTCGCCGAGGTGCCGATCGCCCACGAGGGCGTGCCGAGCCGGCGCCTGCCGGCGGTGGCCCGGGTGGCCGTGCTGCCGGAGGGCCATTGCCTCGCCGAGAAGGCCGTGCTCGGGCCGCGCGACTTCGAGGGCGAGACCTTCGTCTCGCTCACCGCCGGCTCGACCGGGCGCCATCTCGTCGACCAGGCCTTCCACCGCGACGGCGTGCGGCGGATCCTGCGCATCGAGACCGCCCTGTCGGAGATCATCTGCGGTCTGGTCTCGTCCGGAATCGGCGTATCGATCTCCGATCCCTTCACGGCGCGGGAATTCGAGGGCCGCGGGGTGGTGGTGCGCCCCTTCGTGCCGAGAATCGAGTTCGAGTTCGCGGCGGTGTTCCCGCCCCAGCGCAGCCCCTCCCCGGTCGCCCTCGACCTCGTCGCGGCCGTGCGGGACTCGCTCCTGGCGCCGCCCTTCTCGGATTGAGGATCGCGTTTCACGCCGCCCCTCACGTCAGCCGCCTCCGGCGCATCGCCAGGAGCTCGGTCCCGGTCTGGTACCGCCCTTCGCCCGCGAGCCGCACGAGGCGCCGAAAGTAGCCGCCCGGATTGCGGATCCGGTTCCGGCCCGACCGGACGTCGTCGTCGTGGGCCTGCGCCACGACCAGCACCAGCACAGCCGCCTCGTAGGGCCCGACCACCGCGCAGGCCTCGGCCCAGGCGCTCGGATGCGCCCCGATCGACGCTCTCAGCTGGCGGCCCGCGTCGAGGATCTCGTGTTCCTCGCGGATTTCGCCGCTCACCAGGTCGCGCACCACCGGGCAGGCCTCGACGACCAACGCCGGTGTCGGAGCCGGCCCCGGCTGTTCGCTCCGGCGAGGCGGTTCGGCGATCCCCGGCGAGTCCTTGCTCCAAGCCTCGGTAGGAGATCCTTTCTCTGGTTCTATGTGCGGGCAGGTGTTGCCGTCACAGCCGGCTGCGTAGAAGCGATCCTCCACCATCCGGCGCAGCTCGCTCCAGGCTTCCAGCACGAGGTCGGGATCACCCGCGCCGCGCCGCTCGGGCGTGATCGCTTCCAGGCTGCCCTGGGCGTCGACGAGGTCGGCAACCGTCGTGTCGGGATGGCGCGCGTTGAGCGCCTGCAAAGCCTCCGCCACGGCGCGCCGGTGCATCGTCACGAGGTCGAAGGCCCGGCGGCGCCGTTCCCGCGCCTCGGCCCGCGCCTGGATCGCCAGCGCCCAGTCGCCGCGGCGGGCGTAGAGCGGGGTCAGGTCGAAGCCGAAGGCGTCGAGGATCGTCCCGTCGCGGGAGCGGATCGCGTAGCGCTTGCCGTTGGCCGAATCCTTCGGCGTGATGATCTCGAGACCCACGAGGTCGCGGATCGCATAGCGCACGGCGCGCTCCGAGAGCCCGGTGCGCGAGACCAGGTACTCGTTCGACGGCCACACGATCAGGCGCGACCATGCCTGCTCGCCCCAGGCGGCGACGAGCTCGGACAGGACCAGCCGGAGGGCCGGACGCAATCCGAGCGCCTTCGCGGCCTCCCGGGCGGAAGCGGACAATTCCTTGCGCGTGACCGTGCGCCCGTCCTCGAGGGCGCGTCTCTGTCCGGCGAGGGCGGCGCGCGTCAGCGGCCGGCCCCCGGTCTGAACCATCTCCACTCCACACCTCCTTGGACGGAGGCAAAGCGGGACCGTTCGCCCGAGAGGGCGTCATTGACGAGAAGGTCGGGAACCGCTAGAAGGAGGATGCCAATCCGGTCTTCAAGCGGCGGCTTCCCCAGCCCCCGTTATGAGATCCCAAAAAGCGCCGAGGTCCCCACCTCGGCGCTTTTTTGCTTTGCTGCGTCTACATGCTCTGTTCCATGAAAACCTGCTCGAGCGCGTGGATGATCGCGAGGCGCCGGTTCGGGAACTTGCCCTCACGCACCGCCGCGTCGATCGCCTGCTGCACCTGCGCCGGCACCCAGACATTCGTCTCCGTCTCCCCGGAGGCCTTGCGGGCCTCGCGGAGCTTCTTGACGCGCTGAGACGGGGTATCGGCCATCGCTTGGGCTCCACGACTCGTAACGTTACGAGTCGTGTCATGACTCGGGCGGGCCGGGCAATGCGGAGTCGAGATTCGGCGGTGGATGTTAAATTCGATTCACAGACGAATCGGGCGCGTGGCCGCGACGGCTGCCGATTCGGGGTGATCTGGCCCCTCGGCACGGCTGCACCGGCCGATTCGTGAAGAGTTCCATGCGGGATTCGCGCGAATCATCGGCAATAGCCTCGAATCGGCGGGATGCTCTTGGGCGCGGCGGGTTTCACCGGGGTCAAGGGGGCGGATGAGGGTCCCCGACCCGGACCGTTCCGCTCGAGGCCCGACACGCGGCGCTTGATTCCGGAAGCGGGCCGCCGTCACCTGCGCCCCGCCTCTCCCGCGAGAGGCGATCCCGCGCCGCCGGGGTGACGTCCCACGAACAACGATCCATCGGGAGGAACCACCATGATCCACGTCCTCGCCATCATCACCGCCAAGCCCGGCCAGCGCGACACGGTGCTGGAGGCCTTCCGGGCCAACGTGCCCGCCGTCCACGCCGAGGACGGCTGCATCGAGTACGGGGCGGCGATCGACACCGACGGGGCCGGGCCGATCCAGGCGCCGCTCGGGCCGGACACCTTCGTGGTGGTCGAGAAATGGGCGAGCCTCGACGCGCTCAAGGCGCACGCGGCCGCGCCCCACATGGCGGCCTACGGGGCGAAGACGAAGGAGCTCATCGCCTCCCGCGTCATCCACGTGCTGTCGCCGGCCTGACCGAAGCCCGGCGCCCTCATCATGAGGGCGCCCGGACCTTCACCCCCAGCATCGCCTCGAAGGGCAGCACCATCGCGCCCTTGTCGCGCCCGCCATGGCCGGCGCGCAGGGCCATCTGGTAGGTCGTGGTGGCCGCCGCCGTCACCGGCAGGGGGAAGCCGCGGCCGACCGCGACCGCCGCGGCGCTGACGAGGTCCTTGTAGGCCTTCGCCAGGGGATAGCCCTCGTCGAACTCGCCGCGCAGGATCCGCGGCACGAAGTATTGCGAGGCGTAGCTGCGGCTGGTCCCGGTCGTCACCACGCCCGCCAGCTGTTCGGGGTCGAGGCCCATCGCCACCGCCATCGGCAGCACCTCGGCGAGCGCCGCGATGTTGATGTCGTAGATCACGTTGTTGATCGTCTTGGTGAGCTGGCCGCTGCCGAGCGGCCCCATATGGAGCACCTCGGCGCCGATGCGGTCGAGCAGCGGCTTCATCGCCGCGAAGGTTTCGGGCGCCCCGCCGCACATCACCGTGAGCGTCCCGGCCTCGGCCCCGGCCGGCGCTCCGGAGACCGGGGCGTCGAGGACACGGAAGCCCCGTGCCTCCAGCGCCTTGCCGATGCTCACCGCCTGCCCGTGCGCGATGGTGCTCAGATCGATCACCGTCGCGCCGGGCGCGAGGCGGGGCTCGAGCCCGTCGGGGCCGAACAGCACGCTCTCGACCACGTCGCCGTCGGGCAGGCACAGGACCAGCACGTCGGCGCCCGCGACCGCGTCCCGGTCGGTCGTGACGGCGACCCCCGGCTCCGCGAGGCCCGCGATGCGCGCCGGATCGGCATCGACCGCCACGATCGTCTCGGCCCCGTCGCCCTTGCGGGCGAGGTTGCGGACGATCGGCCAGCCCATCTGGCCGAGGCCCATCACGGCGATGCGGCGGCTCATCGAATCGCTCCCTTGTCGTCGGCGGAGTCGATCCCGATCGCCTCCAGGAACCGCGACACCATGTTGTAGGCGCCGATCGTGGCGGTGAGCTCGACGATCGCCCGCGGGTCGAAATGCTCGCGCAACGCCGCGAAGATCGCGGGCGCGACGTGGATGTCTTTCGTCATCGCGTCGCAATAGGCCAGGACCGCCCGCTCGCGCGGAGGAAACACCTCCGCCCCCTGCCAGTCCGGCAGGGCGTCGAGCTGGGCCTGCGACACGCCCTCGCGGAGCGCGATCGGCACGTGCTGCTCGGCCTCGTAGCGGGCGCCGTTCAGGTGCGCGACCTGCACGATCACCAATTCGCGCAGGTCGCCGGGCAGGTCGCATCGCTGCCGGATCGCGGTCAGGAAGGCGAGCCAGCCCTCGGCGACCGGCGGGCTGTGCAGCAGCATCGCGTAGAGGTGCAGGATCTCGCCCCGCTCGGCCACGATCCGCTCGGCGAGCGGGGCCGTCTCGGGCCGGGTGGTGTCGGCATAGGGGATGCGGGCCATTCTCGTCGTCTCCTCCTTAGGTCTCCGGCATCGGTACACCAGGAACCGCGCGCGGCGCAGGGGTGAACCGGGAATGGGGAACCCGCGCGGGCTTCGCGGTTCGATACGCGGGGCAGCCGGCCCGGGGGCTTGAGCGGGGATGGACGCGATGAACCAGGGACCGCCGAGCCTGCACCGGTCGCGCTGGCGGTTCTGCCTGTTCACCCTGCTCTACCTCTACCAGGGCGTCGTCGCCGGCTTCGGCCTCACGGCGCTCGCCAACCACTTCGCCGCGTCGGGCGCCTCCACGGCGGAGGTCGGCCGCCATCTCGCGCTGGTCGGCCTGCCCTGGGTGCTGCAGCCGCTGCTCTGGGGCCCGGTGATCGACCGCGGGACGCCCCACCGCATGGGGCCGCGCCGGGCCTGGCTGGCCCTCGCCCTCCTCGGGGCGCAGGCGAGCCTCGCCGGCCTGCTCCTCCTCGGCGCGCAAGCGGGCCTGACCGCGATCAGCCTCGTCCTCGCCCTGCACAGCCTCGCCGCGTCGCTCGCCGACACCGCCACCGACCGCATGATCGCCGGCAGCGTGCCGACGGAGGAGCTGGGGCGCACCAGCGCGGCGACCCGGGCCGGCTTCGTCATCGGCAGCGCCGCCGGGAGCGCGGTCTTCGCCTGGATCCTGGCGGCGCACGGCTTTGCGCCGGCGGCGGGCGCCCTCCTCGGCCTGACGACGCCGCTCGCCCTCGCGGCCTCCCTCGTGCGCGAGAATCCGGGCGACGCGCTCCTCTGCCTGCGAGGGTTCGCCCCGCGGCAGCGGCCGGCCCCGGGGGGCTTCGCCTTCGCGCAAAAACTCCTCGCGGCGTTCCGGCGGCGCGACGCGGCGCTCCTGCTGGCGATGTGCTTCGCGATCGATCTCGGGCTCGCGCTGTTCCAGGTGCCGTTCGCCGTCGCGCTGGTGCAGGTCCATGGCTGGGACGCGGAGGGTCTCTCGCGCCTGCAGGCGCTGCTCGCGCTCCTCGGCGGCACCCTCGGGGCGGCGGGGATCGGCGCTGCCGTCGACCGGATCGGGCCGGGGCGGGCCCTGCGCCTCCTCCTTCTCGCCTGCGCGGCGGCGTTCGCGGCGGCGGGCGCGCTGATCGCGGCCGGGCTGGAGGCCGCAGCGGGCCCGGTCATCCTGGGCCTCGCCAGCGTGGTGCCGGCGCTGCTCTACGTCGCGCTGCAGCCGGCGGTGCTGCTGGCGAGCCGCGCCGGCGGCGCCGCGGCGACGCAGTTCCAGATCTACATGGCGGCGATGAATCTCGGCGACGTCACCGGCGCGGCCCTTGCCGGCCCGCTGGCCGCGGTGCTCGCCTCGACGCTGGTCGCGTTCGGCGTCGCGGGCCTGTTCCTGGTTTGCGCGCGGGTCGCGCCGGGAGGGGAAAAGTAGTCCCGCAGCGCCGAGTCGGACAGGCGGCCGGCGCGAGCCGGAAAGCTCCTCGTCCCTGCGTCCGATCGTCGAGCTTGACGATCCCGGCCGCGTGCCCCCTTCTGCCCCGACAACGAGACCGATCGGCAAGATCGGTCGGGAGGAGACCATGATGCCCATGAAGCGGTTGCTTCTATCCGCCGGCTGCCTCGTGCTGTCGGCGCTGCCCGCCCTGGCTCAGACCAAGGTCAAGATCGGCGTCCTGAACGACATGTCGGGCGTCTACTCGGATATCGGCGGCAAGGGCTCGGTCGTCGCGGCGCAGCTGGCGGCGGAGGACTTCGCGGCGATCAGCAAGGACGTCACCGTCGAGATCGTCTCGGCCGATCACCAGAACAAGCCGGATATCGGCGCCGGCGTCGCCCGGCAATGGTACGACCGCGACGGCGTCGACGCCATCTTCGACGTGCCGACCTCGTCGGTCGCCCTCGCGGTGAGCCAGGTCACGCGCGAGAAGAACAAGATCTTCATCGATTCGGGCGCCGGCACCACCGACCTGACCGGGTCGCAATGCTCGCCCAACACGATCCACTGGACCTACGACACCTACGCGCTGGCGAACGGCACCGGCGGCGCCATGGTCAAGCGCGGCGGCGACAGCTGGTTCTTCCTGACGGCGGATTACGCCTTCGGGCAGTCGCTCCAGAGCGAGACCGCCGCCGTCGTCACCCGCAGCGGCGGCAAGGTCCTCGGCTCGGCCAAGGTGCCGTTCCCGGCGAGCGACTTCTCGTCCTTCCTGATCCAGGCGCAGGGGTCCGGCGCCAAGGTGATCGGGCTGGCGAATGCCGGCGGCGACACGATCAACGCCGTCAAGCAGGCGCACGAGTTCGGCATCACCGAGGGCGGGCAGAAGCTCGCGGCGCTCCTGTTCTACGCCCAGGACGCCAAGGCGCTCGGCCTCGAGACCGCCAAGGGGCTGGTGCTGACGGAAGCCTTCTACTGGGACCTGAACGACGGGACCCGGGCCTTCTCGGAGCGCTTCGCCAAGCGGGCGAACGGCAACATGCCGAGCATGAACCAGGCCGGCGTCTATGGCGGGCTGATGCACTACCTGAAGGCGGTCGCGGCGACGAAGTCGAAGGACGCGAAGGTCGTGATGGAGTGGATGAAGGCCAACCCGACCGACGATCCGCTGTTCGGCAAGGGGCTGGTCCGGGCCGACGGCCGCACGATCCACGACATGTACCTGTTCGAGGTCAAGAAGCCGTCCGAATCGAAGGGCCCCTGGGACGTCTACAACAAGCTCGCCACGATCCCCGGCGAGCAGGCCTTCAAGCCGATGAACCAGGGCGGCTGCCCGCTGGTGGGCAAGAGCTGAGAGCCGGTCCGGTCGGTTCCGAACGCCTCCGCGTCAGTCAGGGGCCGCGCAGCGGAGCCGGGACTGACGCCGGGAGCCCCGAGACCGTCGAGCAGGTGCCGGGATCGGGCGCAGGCGGGACGCGCGAGGCCCGCTCGCGCTCCGTGACGCTCCGGGACTGCACATCTAGTGGGCGAGCTTGCCCAGCTCCCGGCCGAGTTCCAGGAGGATCATGTCCACGAGGCGGAGCAGGAAGGGCTTGCGCGCCGTCGCGATCACCTCGCGCGCCGAGATGCACAGCTCGGCCGCCCGGTCGAGCGGATGCATGTCCGGGAGATGCATGTCCGGGAGATCCTGGGCGACCGAAGGAGCCTGGCCGTCGAGCTTGCTGTTCGTGATGTCGACGATGATGCCGCGCGCCCGCATCGGGCGCCCCTGCGCATCGTGATAATAGCGGGCGCGGACCAGGGCCCACTTCTCGACCCCCTCCTCCGGCTGCGTCCGATACTCGGCGACCAGGACGCCCGTTCCCTGCATCGCGCCCCGGATGGCGTCGTTCATCCAGTCGCGGTCGCCCGGATGATGTCCGGATACGAACATATCGAGGCTGAAGCCCGAATGGCTGGCCGATGCGGAGTCGATCCCATACAGACTTGCGACGATGTCGTCGCAATAGATCCGGTCGTTCGGTATATCCCAGTCCCAGCTGCCGACCGCTTGCGGGATATCGACGAAACGCGGCCGCAATGCCTCTTTGGTAAGCAATCTTCCCGATGCGCCCATGTGGCCCCCGTGCCGGCGAGAACGATCGATCATTCAGGATTCCCCTGAATATACCGCCAATGGGTGGGTGTCTTCAAATTTTTATCTGTGGCAAGAGACGCAAGCGCTGCCGATAATTCAAAATATATTGGAATTCTGGCGCGATTTGGCGCACGGTGAGTTAGGCGTGCTGATGCTGAGGACGATGCACAACTATCTGGTGTGCTAGCATTTGGCGTACAGCCATCGAAGCGTTGCGAATGCAACCATAGGATTTGTCAGTCGCAACATGCGTCTGATCAGGTTGCGTGCCGGCCAGATCATGACGGGATTTTACGCCCCAGACGATCGGCGTGCGCGCTGCCGGTGCAAGTCGATCGAAGCCGGCGAGGATTGTCGCGGTGAGGAGAGCAGGACCACCATGATCGTTCGATCAACTGTCCAGTGGTCCTGATCGTCTGCGAAAATCGGTCGTCTCCGGTCAACGAAAGTCGATGTCCTGGCTCTGGTCTCTGCGTCCGCCGCGAGCAACGGCGCAGATGCGGCAGGGCGCGCGGCGGCGCCCCGCCCGGCTCGCGCCCGTCAGGCGGCGAGAGCGCGGCTCTCCGTCGCGGCCCTGGCGGAGGCCGGCGACGCGTAGACGCCGTCGCCGGCCCAGTGGCTCGCGGACACCAGCGCGACCTCGAGCGTCACCTCACCCCGCGCCCCGGCCCACAGGGCGGCCGGCAGCACGGCGGAGCCATCCGTCCAGCGCCAGAGGTCGCCGGCCTGCCCCTGCACGAAGCTGAAGCCGGCCGCGAGGGCCGGGTCGTCGAGCGCGACGTCGCGGGAGAAGCCCAGCCCGTCGCGCACCGACAGTCCCCGCAGCGGCACGCCGAGGCGGCGCCGGTCGCCCGTCGTCGCGTCGAGCAGGTAGGGGGTGTAGGTGCGCGACATCAGGTGCAGGCTGCGCGTCCCGGCGGGGAGCGCGAAGCGGGCGACGTCCCCGCTCACGACCGGCCGGATTACCGCGCCGTCCGCCACGAGGTGCAGGTCGGGATCGCTGGTGATGGTCCAGCCGAGCGCGGCCGCCCGGGTGGCGAGCTGGGCGCGCACCGCTGCGACGAGCGCGCCGCCCTGCACCAGGGGGCGGCAGAAATCGGCGTGGCTGCGGGGTGCGAAGTCGGGGTGGAGCGTCACCGGGTCGCTGCCGTTCTCGAAGCCGGAGCGCACGCCGGTATCGAGGAAGCTCTCGGCGGGCAGCCCCTCGGCGAGGAGGACGTCGTGGCTGTCGAGCTCGACGTGCCAGTAGGTAACCTCGTCCACCGGCACCTGGGCGATGGTGGCGCCGTTCACCAGGTGCTTGATCGGGATCAGCACCTCCGCGACGACGCTCACGCAGACGGCATGGTCCGGCGAGAGCCAGACGTCCCGCTGCGGCAGGCCGTCGCCGAAGGCGCCGGCCAGGACCCGCACCGGCCAGACGGCGTGGGGGTCGCGGTGCCGGTCGCAGGCGACCCGGCGGCGGCCGATCCAGCGCACGGGACGGTGCGCGCCGGCGGCGGTCACCACGAGGTCGCCCTCCGCCAGCGCCTCGACCGGGACGTCGCCCTCCGAGGTGCGAATCAGCGTGCCGGTGGCAAAGCACGGGGTGTTCGGCCCGACCGGCGCGGTCACGTTGGCGGTGGTGACCGGGGTCACCACGCCGAGGGCCGGCGCCGCAACGCCGGACACGCCGATCGTCACCGGCGTGGCCAATCCGCCGCCGGTTACGTTGAAGTAATAGACGTAGTCGTCGTTGTCGGCCGCGCTGTAGCCGAGATAGGTTCCCGTCGCCCCTACCGTCGTCACGCCGCCGACGTTGAGATTGACGCCAACCGTCGAGTTCGGCTGATCGATGCTTCCATTGATCGTGACGGGAGTCGCGCCGGAGAGAAGGTTCGTTCCAGTGAACCCCCCGAGTGCATAGATGCCGGTTGTCGCCTGACTGGCGTTGAAGACTGTGTTGTCGAAGGTGACGGCCACAGCAATTCCCCCATATGGTTGGCCCGACCATCAACACAACCCCGAGTTGAGGTGTCAAGCCGGGGATATGCAGCTTGGCGTTGTGATCTTGATAAAAAATCGCGTGTTGCGAGCATGCCACAATCCTCTCGGGCGAGCGGTGGATCGCCAGAGGGCGATGGACGCGGCAGGGACCGTTGGGGCCGAGAAAGTTAAATCTGGGGTTGCGAAAAAATTTGTATGCAACCAACATAAGCCAACCCACCGATCCGGGCCGGGCAGACGCCGTCGCTTGAGCGCACGTCGCCGGACCCTGGTTTCGTACGAATAGTCTTCTGTCGAAGAGTTCATACAAGGAACTCGCATGTCCGCATTCGGTACAGAGACGGCCATCATCAGTCTCGGCGTGTCGTGCCAGACGGCGTGGCAGATCGATCGTCACGTCGATCTCCTGTCCGATCTGCTCGGCGAGCCGCTGGTGAAGGCGACCGGGCCGTTCGACTGGCTGATCATGCCGCCGGCGAGTTTCGCCAGCTGGATGGGCGCGGGCGGGCTTTTCCCCGACCACCCCGGGGAGATCGTAGTCCACCCGAATTTCTATTGGCCCCGGCACAACCTGCATTTCTGGCACGAATTCACCCGGGACGACGTGGTCGCCCTCGACGAGACGTTCGCGCAGACGAAGATGAAATTCACCTACCTGCTCGACAGGTTCTCGGGGCTGAAGACCTTTCGGCGCTGCCTGATCTTCGTCTCGAACACCCAGTCGAACCTCGACGAGGTGGTGCGCGTCTCGCCGACGATGAATTTCCATTTCGGCCGCGAGGCGATGGCGGCGCTGACGCGGGCGGTGCAGGACACGATCGGACCGGCCGGCGAGGTCCATTTCGTCACCGACCGCGACGGGACGGGCGCCGATCCGGACCCCGCCTGCCGCGTCCACCGGCTCGATCACCACAACCCGCACGTGCTCGGCGACGACGCGGCCTGGGCGGCGGTCTTTCGCGCCGCCCTCCGCCCGCGGACGGCGTCTGACCGCGCGGCCGCCTGACGAGCCCTCCCCCCTCTGGACGTCGGACGACTGCTCTCCTCCCGCTCGGAACGGATGCCCTCCCCATGATCGAGAGACCGCTCACCATCGTCGTCACCGGGACCGTCGAGGACCGGCTCAACACCAATGCGGCGATCAGGACCTACGTGGCGCGAGGCTTGCGCGATCTCGGATCGCACGCTGTGGTTGTAAAAGAGTTTGGCTGCGAGGCGCTGGCGGGTTTGCGCGGGGCCGACCGCGTGACGGCCGATCTGGTGCTGGCGGTGGGCGGCGTCGCGGTCGATGCGAGCAACCTGCGCAGCCTACGCCGATTCGCCGACCGGGCCGGTGCGGTCCTCGCCTTCTGGCTCCACGACGATCCCTACGAGTTCGACTACGCCTTCCGCCTGCGCGGCATCGCCGACATCGTGTTCAGCACCGACCGCTGGGCGGCGATGCATTACGGCGACGTGCCGGCGGCGCACCTGCCCCTGGCGGCCTGCCCGCACACCCATCTGCGGCCGGTCGATCGCTCGGCCCCGCGCGACCTCGCGCTGTTCTTCTGCGGCTACGCCTACCAGAACCGCATCGATTTCCTGCGCGAGGGCGCCCCCCTGCTGCGGCGCCACCGCACCGCCGTGTCCGGGGACCAGTGGCCGCAGGACCTGCCCTTCGCCCGCAACGAGCGCCTGTCGCCCTCGGCCTTCGCCGAGACGGCATCGCGCGCCCTCCTCACCCTCAATATCGGCCGCGATCTCAGCATCGCCAATGCGCGCTACAACCTGGCGCCCTCGACGCCCGGCCCGCGGACCTTCGAGGTCGCCTTGATGGGCTCGGCGCAGCTCTTCGTCGCCGAGAGCCTGGAGGTGCTCGACTACTTCGAGCGCGACCGCGAGATCATCCTGATCGACGGCGCGCGCGACCTCGAAGGCTGGCTCGAACGGGCCCGCGACGAGCCCGACGCCCTCCTAGCCGTGGCGGCGCGCGCGCAGGAGCGGGCCCTCAGCGAGCACACCTATGCGCGGCGGGCCGAGACGCTGCTGGGAGAGCTGCGCCTGCTCGGCCTGATGCCGCGCCGCGCCTCAGCCCCGGGGGCGGTGCCCCTCGCGATCGCGGCCGAATAGGCGGCGAGCCCGAAGCGACAAACCGAAGACGACGAACCGAAAACCGGCCGATCCGGCGCGGCAACGGGCGGGTGCAAGCCCCGTCCCGGCCGCCACACCATGGGCACGTCATGAGCATGACATTCCGCGTTCTCGTGCTGGACACCGCGGCGCAGACGCACAACTCCTACATCGCGCTGGCGATCGTCGACGCGTTGCAGCGACACCCGGCGGTCGAGTGGGTGGGCCAGGCCGATTACGGCAACGCCATCGACCTCTTCCGGCGCGGGGGCTGCGACACCCTCCTGGCGCTCGGCGGGTCCGGCGGCGACCTCGCGGTGCTCGGCCGCCTCTGCGCCATGGCGGCCCGCTCGGTGCTCTGGACCACGGAGGATCCCTACGAGCTCGAGGAGAACCGGCGCGTCGCCGCTCCCTTCGACCTCGTCTTCACCAACGATCTCGGCGTCCTGCCCGCCTACGGGGCGAACGCGCACCATCTCCCGCTCGCGGCGAGCCGGCTCTTCCACGACCTCGCCCCCATCCGCGACGACGACGCCTTCCTGTACGACGTCTGCTTCGTCGGCACCGCCTGGCCCAACCGGGTGCGGACGATCAACCGCATCATCGACGGGCTCGACCGGCCGCTGCGGATGAAGATCGGCCTGCCCACCAACCCGCACCTGCCGCCGGTCGTGCTCGGCGACGGATCGCTCGTCACCAACTGGCGGGTGCCGAATCCCGAGCTCGCCCGCATCGCCAACCGCAGCCGGATCACGCTGAGCCTGGAGCGCAAGTTCTCCTCCGCCCGGGCCGACCAGGCGAGCGGCACGACGCCGCCGCCGCGCCTGTTCGAGAACGCGCTCGCGGGAGCGTTCCAGATCGCGCTCGGCGGCCGGGCGGAGGCGACGCGCTACTTCACCGAGCGCGAGATCGCCTTCTGCGACAGCGAGGACGAGCTCCTGTCGGCGATCGCCCGGGCGCTCGACCACCCGCAGGAGCGCATCGCCATGGCGCAGGCCGCCCGCGAGCGGGCGCGGGCCGAGCACCTCTACGACCACCGCGTCGCCGCGATCCTCTCGGCGCTGACCGGCGTCGCCGCCCCGGCTCCCGCGCCCGCCGGCCGGGTGGAGGCCCGCAAGCGGCTTCTCCTCGTGACCCACAACGTGGCCGGGCATCTTCCCGGCGGCGGGGTCGAGGTCTACCAGCAGGAGCTCGCCGAGGGTGCGACGGCCTTCGACGTCTACACCCTGTATCCCCGGGTGGTCGACGGCGCCGCCGCCTACACGCTGATCGCCCACCGCACCGGCGAGCAGCACCTCTACGGCGTTCCCCACGCCGCCGGCATGGAGACCCTGCACGACGCCGCGCACGAGCGGGTCTTCGAGCAGATCCTGGTTGAGAACGACATCGACCTCGTGCATTTCCAGCACCTGATCGGCATGCCGCTCTCGCTGCCGCTGATCGCGCGGGCCTGCGGCGTCCCCTCGCTCTACACGTTGCACGATTTCTACCTCGTCTGCAGCCACTTCAACCTGCTCGACTACCGCGGCGGCTACTGCAACATCGCCGGGCGCTCGCCGACCGAGTGCGACATCTGCCTCTCGGCGAAGGGCATCCCGGCCGGCGCGCAGCAGCGCCGCCGCAACTTCGTCGCCCGGATGATCGAGGCCTTCGACGTCCTGGTCGCCAACTCGCCCTTCACGGCGAACTACCTGCGGGCGATCTACCCGGAGGTGCCGGCGGAGCGGATCAGGATCGTCGAGATGCTGACGCCCGCAAGCCACCGGAACCTCCGGGCTGCGGAGAGGGCCCCGGTCGGCACGGCCCTGCGGGTGGCGGTGCCGGGCAACTTCACCCGGCCGAAGGGGGCGGACACGATCCTGCGCGTCCTCACCGCCCTGCGCGACGAGCCGGTGGAGTTCCACATCCTCGGGGCGGTCCCCGATCCGGACCTCGACCGGCACCTGCGGGCGCTGGCCCTGCCGCGGGTGACCATCCGCGGCGGCTACGCGGTGCAGGACCTGCCGCGGCTGATGGCGGGGATGGACGTCTCGCTGCACCTGTCGACCTGGCCCGAGACCTACATGATCTCGCTCAACGAGGCCCGGGACGCCGGCGCGGTGCCGCTGGTCTCGGATCTCGGCGCACCGGCCGAGCGGGTGCGGGACGGCATCGACGGCTTCAAGGTCTCCCCCGACGATGCCGGGCACGTCTGCGACATCCTGCGCTCCTTGAGCCGCGACCGCGAGCGCCTGACGGCGATGCGCGACGCCGCCTCGTCCTGCCGCAGCGTGTCGCCCGCCGAGCACGTCGCCGCGCTCTCCGGCATCTATCGCGGGCTGATCGCCGAGAGTCCCGTCCGCCCGCCCGCGGCGCCGCTCCGCCCGGAGCGCGACTACATCCTGAGCCTGCGGGCCTGCGGCCTGCGCACCAACACCCCGTCCTGGGTCCAGGAGGGCAGCGGCTGGGACGCGCCGCCCCACCGTCCCGCCCGGGAGGCGCAGGCCCACACCCTGTGGCGCACCTTCCCGGCGCGCTTTTCCCATCTCGCGCGCCTGGAGCCGGGGCACGACCCGGTCCGCCTCAGCATCGACGCCGTGCAGGGCGACCACCAGCCGGCGGAATGGCCGCGGGTCGTGCTGCGCCGCGCCCTCTCGCTGCGGGGCTGGGCCTTCGTCGAGGGGCGCGGGCGGCCGCTCGACGTGATCCTCCACCTCAAGGGCGAGGCCCGGGAGATCTACGCGGTGAGCCCGCCAGTGGCGCGCGGCGACGTCCGGGCCCATCTCGCCGCGCCCGAGGCCGAGGCGAGCGGCTTCGCCTTCGACCTCGACCTCGACCTCCACGACCTGCACCCGGGCGCCTACGCGGTCCGCCTGCTGCAGATCTACGACGGCGTCGTCGCCGATCTCGGCCCCCTCGGGGAGATCGCGGTGACGCGCGGCGCGGCGCAGGCGGGCGCCCGAGACCCTGCCCGTGGTGAGGCGCCCGGAGCCGAGCCGGATCCCGACCCGACGCGCGGGGCCGGACAGGTCCGCACGGTCCGGGGCGACGGCGCGATCACCCGCGCCGATCCCGGCGGCGCCTCGGCGCCGGGCGGGTCGCTCGGCCTGGAGGGCTGGGCGGCGGACCGGGCCGGGCGGCGGGTGCTGCCGGACGTCGCCCTCGGCCTCCTGCGGCCGGGCGCGACCCCGGTCTGGATCCGGGCGGCGCGCTGCCGGGCGCCCGCCGCCCTCACCGCCGCCGACCCGCTCCTCGCCTTCGGGGGCTTCCGGGCGCAGATCTCCCCGGGCTTCGCGCCGCCCGGCCTGTACCGGGTCGTCGTCGCCCAGTCGGACCGCCGCGAGACCCTGCTGCACGAGACCGGACAGGCCGTGCTGATCCGCCCCGATCGCGTCGTGGGCCCTTGCGAGACGGCGCCCGTCGCCGAGGAGCCCGACCACGCGCCGCCGGAGCACCGGATCGCCCTCGACGAGGTCGAGACCGGGCCGGGCGACGCACCGGAGGGCGACCGCCACCTCTACCTGCGCGGCTGGGCCTGGGTGCCGGCCTTGGGCGGCGCGGACCGGGTCGCGCTCGACCTCGTGGGGGCGCAGGGCGCGCTCCGCGCCGGGCTCTCCCGGATGCGCCGCGACGACGTCGCCGCGCATCTCGGCGTGGCCGAGGCGGCGTGGGCGGGCTTCGAGGCCCTGGTGCCCTGCGGGGCGCTGCCGCCCGGCCGCTACGCGGCACGGCTGCGCTACGGCGCCGGCCCGGACGCGGTCCTGCTGCCCCTCGACCTCGTCCTCGACCTCGCCCTGCCGCTCGCGGCCTGACGTCCCCCGAGGCCCCGCCTCGAACCCCGCCCCGCGCTGCCGGAGAGAAGACAGGAGCATCCGCATGACCATCAGCGTCCACAAGGCCCGGCACGGGCTCCTCGCGCACTACGCCGAGGACCGCGTCATCGGCCAATCCCTGCGCCATTACGGCGAGTGGGCCGAGGAGGAGATCCACCTCGTCTCGCACTTCGTCCGGCCCGGCGACGTCGTGCTCGATATCGGGGCGAATGTCGGCAGCCACGCGGTCGCGTTCGGCCGGATGGTCGGCGAGAGCGGCCGGGTGATCGCCATCGAGGGGCAATCCCGGGCGAGCGACGTGCTCGCGCTCAACATCCGCCTCAACGGGATGGACCGGATCACCCGGATCGAGGGGCTGATCGGGCGCGAAACCCGGGTGATGCGCCTCGACGCCGGCGCGCAGGACGGCGCCGACAATCTCGGCTGCGTGTCGTTCCGCGGCGTCGTCGGCGCGCCGGAGACCGAGCGGCCCGCCCTGCCGGTCCCGCTCTTCACGGCCGACTGCCTCGCCCTGCCGGCCTGCCGGCTGATGAAGATCGACGTCGAGGGGATGGAACTCGACGTGCTGCTCGGCGCGACGGGCACCCTCGCCCGCCACCGGCCGGTGATCTACTTCGAGCAGACGAGCCCAGTGAATTTTGCCGAGATCGTCGCCCTGCTGCGCGACGCCGGCTACGGCCTGCGCTGGCACGTCGCCAACCCGTTCAACCGGCGAAACGCCAACGGCTATCCTCTCAACATCTTCGGCGGCACCTGCGAGGTCAACGTGCTGGCCGTCCCGCAGGACCACGTCTGGACGCCCCCGCCGGGCCTCGACCTGCCGCCGGTCGAGGGCGACCGCTACGACCCGCCGCCGAGCCCGACCGGCCTCGACGGCTGGAGCCTGCCGGAGGACGCCTATGCCGGCCTGCCCCCGGTACTCCACCGCGCGATGATCGCGCTGCCGGAGCCGGAGGGCTTCGTGTCCCGGCACGATCACGAGCAGCTCGAGCTGCGCTTCCGCGACCTCGAGCGCGACCGGATCAAGGCGCAGGAGATCATGGATCACCAGGCCCGGATCATCGCCGAGGCACAGGCGTCGGCGCGGGTCGCTGCCGGCCTCCCCGGGGAGCTCGAGCCCGCATGATCCTCGCCGAGCCCCGCCCCGCCGCCGTCGCCGCCCGCGACATCCTGCTGATCGGCCACAGCCACACCCAGTGCATCGTCGCGGCGCTCCAGGCCCGCGCCGCCCCGGTCGGCTGGGGCATGATCGGGCTGCCCTCGGGCGGCAGCCCGGTGGTGGCGACGGAGGACGGCATCCGCCTCGACCCCGCGATCGAGGCGGATCTGCGCCGCCGCATCGGACCGGGCACGCTGTGCATCTCGACGATCGCCGGCAACGCCCACAACGTGCTCGCCCTGATGGCGACGGAGCCGCCCTTCGACTTCCACATGCCGGGGGAGACCGGACCGCTCCTGCCCGGGGCCGAGCCGATTCCCTACGCGACCATCCGGCTCTCCGTCCGGCAGATCCTCCACGAGGGCGACCTGTCGATGCTCTACGCCGCCCAGGCGGCGGTGCCGGAGCTCTGCTTCCACATCGAATCGCCACCCCCCTTGCGCGACGAGGCGCTGATCCGCGCCCGGATGGACCCGTACTTCCTGGAGCGCCACCCCACGGCACGGGTGGCCGATGCGGGCTTGCGGCTGAAGATGTGGCGGCTGCACTCCACCCTGTTCGCCGAGGCCTGCGAGGCGCTCGGCCTCACCTTCGTCCCGGCGCCGAAGGCGGCGATGGACCCGGACGGCTTCCTGCGCCCCGAACTCGCGCACCCCACCAGCTCGACCCACGCCAACGAGGCCTACGGCGCGCTCGTCGCCGACCAGATCGAGAGGCTCGCCCGATGAAGCACCCCTACGAGCAGGCGCCGCCCTACACCAAGTGGCGCCACGCCGTGGCCGCGCCGGCGCCCGGGGCCGTCGATCCGGGAATCGGCTTCCCGTTCCGCCTAAGCCACCGGGACCGGGTCGCCACGGCGGGGAGCTGCTTTGCCCAGCATATCGGGCGCGCTCTGCGCGCCCGCGGCTTCTCGCACTACGTCACCGAGACCCCCCACCCCTTCGTCGCCAACGTGGCGGCATCCTGCGCCTACGACCAGTTCTCGGCCCGCTACGGCAACGTCTACACCTCGCGGCAGATGCTGCAGCTCGTCCGGCGGGCGCTCGGCCTGTTTACGCCCGCCGACCGCGCCTGGGCCGGGCCGCAGGGCGGCTGGCACGATCCCTACCGCCCGACCGTGCAGCCCGGCGGGTTCCTGTCGGTCGAGGAGCTGGAGACCGACCGGGCGCGGCACCTCGCCTGCGTGCGCCGCCTGATCGAGGGGCTCGACTATCTCGTCTTCACCCTCGGGCTCACCGAGGCCTGGGTCTCGGCGGTCGACGGCGCGGCCTACCCGCTCTGCCCGGGCGTCGCCGCCGGCCGGTTCGATCCGGCGCAGCACCTGTTCGTCAATCTCGGGGTCGACGAGATCGTGGCCGACGTCGAGGCGTTCCTGGCGCTGATCACCGCGGTCAACCCGGCCGCCCGGCTGATCCTCACCGTGTCGCCGGTGGCGCTGGCGGCGACGGCCGAGGACCGGCACGTGCTTTCCTCCAACACCTATTCCAAGGCGGTCCTGCGGGTCGCGGCGGAGATCCTGGCGCGCCGGCACCCGGAGACGATCGGCTACTTCCCGTCCTACGAGATCATCACCGGCATCCAGAGCCGCGGGGCCTACCTGCTCGACGACCTGCGCTCGGTGAGCGACGAGGGCGTGGCGCAGGTCATGGCGAGCTTTGCCCGCAACGCCACCCGGGAGGCCGAGCCGGCGCCTGCCGCCGCCCCGCCCGTCCCACGGCCGGACGGCCTGTTTCGCGACCTCGCCCGCCTGATCGCGGCCGAATGCGACGAGGCGATGCTCGGCGCCTGACGTTCCGGAACGGTCGCGGGCAAACGGCCGATCGACCGTCTCGGATTTCCGCACGCAACGACCCACGGGGGCACCATGACCGTCCTGCATGTCCAGTCCGGCGCCACGATGAAGCATTTCGACTTCCAATGGTACGCGCAGCAGAACAACCTCGTGATGAGCAATGCGCGGATCTCGACGCATTACGAGGAGGTCGGCCGGCAGCGGGGATTGAGCCCGACGCCCTATTTCGACGCGCGGTGGTACGCCGGCGCCCACGGTCTCGGCCTCGCGGACGCCCTGTCGCCGTTCGAGCATTTCGCGCTGCTCGGGGCCGGGGCGCTCGCGGACCCGCACCCGCTGTTCAACGCGAAATGGTATTGCTGGACCTACATGGACGGTGACAGCAGCATCCATCCGCTGTTCCACTACATCGAGACCGGATGGAGGCAGGGCAACGATCCGCATCCGCTGTTCCGGGGGCGGTGGTATGCCGAAAGATATCTCAAGGACATCGACCACATCGATCCGTTCTACCACTTCCTGACCGAGGGGCATGACCGCGGCTGCCAGCCCAACCCGCTGTTCGATACCGGCTGGTATTGCGAGACCCATCGGCTCGGGCGCAACGACAACAGCCTCGTCGACTACATCTACGGCGGCCACGCCGCGCGCGACCCGCACCCGCTGTTCGATTCGCGCCACTATCGCAACGCCGTCGATTGCGGCGGGCTGAGCCCGCTCGAGCACTACCTGACCAAGCCGTCCGACATCAGCCCCTGCCCGATGTTCGACGTCGACTTCTTCGCCAGGCATGCCCGCCGGCACCGGCGCTACCGGGAGGTCGCGCACCTGCCCGCGCTCGTGCAGTATATCGAGCTGTCGCGGGCCGGCGGCATCGATCCGCACCCGCTGTTCTCGACGGCGTTCTACGTCGAGCAGAATCCCGACCTCAAGGAGAGCCGGGACGCGCCGCTCACGCATTACGCCAAGTCGGGTGCCCTGGAGGGCCGGCAGCCGCATCCGCTGTTCGAGCCGGACTATTACCGCGAACAATATCCCGAGAGCCGCGACGGCAACCCGCTGGCCGACTACCTCGCCGGCTTTTCCGAATCCGGGGCGCGGCCGCGGCGCGCCTCCCGGGTCGACACGGCGACGCGGCCGCTCCCGCCGAGCCGGACCGTCATCGACATCGCCGCCCTCGGCGCCCTCGGCGGGCGCCTGCCCGACGAGGCCGCGATCGGCGTGTTCGCCCACATCTTCTACAGCGATCTCAGCGAGTACGTCGCGCGCTACACCAACAACATCCCCGGCAACTGCACGATCTACATCTCCACCACGACGCTGAGCGACGCCAAGCGGATCAACGCGGTCTTCGCCGAACGGTCGCTGCACCCCTTCGTCATCCGCGTCGTGCCGAATCGCGGGCGCGATATCGCGCCGCTCGTGGTGGCGTTCCGCGACGTGCTCAGGACGTGCGACGTCGCGCTCCACATCCACACCAAGAAGTCGACGCATTACGACGGCGGCTTCGACCAGTGGCGCGACTACCTGTTCGAGGCGAATCTCGGTACGCCTTCCGTCGTCGCGGCGATCCTGTCGGCGCTGGCGCGGCCGGAGATCGGGGCGGTGGCGCCCGACCATTTCGCGCCGATCAAGCCGCTGATCCAGTGGGGCGGCAATTTCGACACCGTCTCGCGCCTGTTCCGGCTCTGCGGCGAGCGGATCGGCACCGAGGCGGTGCTCGATTTCCCCAGCGGCTCGATGTTCTGGTTCAAGCCGAAGGCGCTCGCGAGGCTGCTCGATCTCGACCTCGACTATTGCCACTTCGACCCGGAGGCGGGCCAGGTCGACGGCACCCTGGCGCATGCGATCGAGCGGAGCGTCTTCTCCTTCGTCGAGATGGCCGGGTACGAGTGGGTCGTCCAGCGCCCGGCCGCCGACGGGGCGCCGGCTGAGCCTCAAGCATTGTCCGACGAAGTGGATACCGGTTCGTCGCAAGAAATGCGGCAGAATCAATCACCTGGAGCACTGCCCGATCGCAGGGCGATGGGGCGGTGCTCTAGAGCATTTTCCGACCAAGTGGCCGCCGGTTGCGCGAAGAAAATGCGGCAAAATCAAAGACCTAGAGAGCTTCGCGATTGCAACGCGATCGTGAAGGGCTCTAGCCGCGCCGACCGCCCGATCGGCAACCGCTTCCTGCCGACGGACCGCGACCTCGGCCTGACCCGCAAGTACTATCCGGAATGCACCGGATACCTGGTGCGCCCGAGCCCCGTCACCAGGCCGCGGCTCAACCTGCTGATCCCGCTCATCGACCAGAAGAAGGGCTATGCCGGGATCGCGACGGCGCTCGAGGTGTTCGCCGCGCTCTGCGAGCAGCTCAAGGACGCGTTCGACGCCCGGATCGTCGTGACCGACGTCAGCATCGGGCACCACTACGAGCCCCCGCCCTCGTTCGAGATCGTCTCGCCGCTCGCGCAGGACGTCGCCGGGCGGAACACGATCGTCGACGCGTCCCGGCGCTACGACTACCCGGTCTTCTTCCGCGAGACCGACATCCTGCTCGCGACGGCGTGGTGGACGGCGAGCGGCGCCCTCGACATCCTGCGCCAGCAGGCCGAACTCTTCTCCGTCCGGCCCGAGAAGTTCCTCTACCTGGTGCAGGATTACGAGTGCGGGTTCTACCCGTGGTCGACGAAATACGCGCTGGCGGAGCGGACCTACCGCCAGCCCGACACGGTGCTGCCGATCTTCAATACCGGCCTCCTGCAGGAGTTCTTCGAGGCCAACCATCGGCTTACGGGCGGCTACGTCCTCCATCCCGGCATCAACCGGAACATCGACCGTCACATCGTCCGCGACACGCAGAAGGAGAAGATCGTCCTGCTCTACGCCCGGCCCCATGCCGAGCGGAATTGCCTGCACTTCCTCGACATGACCGTGCGCACGGTGATCGACGCGGATCCGGAGTTCTGGCGCGACTGGCGCTTCGTGGCGATCGGCGAGGATTTCGACGCGAGCGAGTTGCGCTGCACCGACCGCATCGAGATCCAGGGCCGCCTGTCCCTCGCGCGCTACGGCGACCTCGCCTCCCGGGCGGCGCTCGCGATGTCGCTGATGATCTCGCCCCATCCGAGCTATCCGCCGCTCGAACTGGCCCATGCCGGCGTGCGGGTGCTGACGAACAACTACGGCAACAAGGACATGGCCCGCCTGCACGACAACATCACGGCGTTCGAGTCCTTCGATCTCGACGCCGTCGGCCGGACGTTGCGGGACATGGCCGGCGCGTGGACCGACGACCCGGCGATCGGCTGGCGCGGGGAGGACAGGGCGGGCTGGTTCTTCGGCGGCCACACCAATCTCGGCACGATGATCCCGCGGCTTGCCGAGGCGGTGCGCGGCCTGGGTACGCGTCGCGACGGGGAGTGAGGGCGGGGGCCTGGGTCGGGTTCACGGAGAGCCTGTTCGACCGTCTCGACCGTGTCGACATCCACCACGTCATTCCGGGGCCGCGCAGCGGAGCCCGGAATGATGCGGAGCGTGCCAAGTCTGTAGCGGTCAATCAAACAAGTTCTAGGAAAAGCCGTTAGATCCAAAGCGCGGACTTCCCCTCGACGCCGGACGATGAGGCGCGACCCGCGGCCCCTGCCGCCATTCCGGGCCGCCCCTGCCCGCAATCCCGCCATCCCCGGGCTTGCAATCGGCACAAAAATCTCGCCTCTATCGCGTCTATGAGATTTTTCGATCACCTGGGCGGGAGAGCGTGCGGGAGAGCGGGGCCGTGATGCCTCTCCCCGGCGACGCCTCCGTCGCGCAGCGCATCGCCCGCAGCTTCCCGAGCCTGAGCCAGTCGCACCGGGAGGTGGCGCGCTACGTGCTCGCCCATCCGCTCAAAGTCGCGACCCTGCCGGTGGCCGAGCTGGCCGAGCTCGTCGGCGTCTCGGTGGCGACCGCCAACCGCTTCGCCCGCGCCCTCGATTTCGAGGGCTACGCCCAGTTCCGCGCCGCCCTTGTCCTCGGCTTCGAGGGCGCGCTGGCGCCGGTGGAGAAGCTGCGCGGCGACCTGGAGCGGCCGGCCGATCCGGCGAGCGTCTTCGACGCGACCTTCGCGGCGGTCGCGCGCAACCTGGAGGCGACGAGGAGCAGCCTCGACGCGGGCGCCTGCGAGCGGGCGGTGGCGGCGATCGGGTCGGCGCGGCGGGTCTACGTCGTCGGCTTCGGCAGCTCGTCCTGGCCGGCGGGGCTGCTGGCGCGCAACCTCGATCTCACCCGCGAGGACGTCCACCTGCTCGCCACCGTCGAGGGCCCGGCCTTCGCGGCCCGCGCCCTGCGCCGGCTGACGGCGGACGACCTCGTGATCGTGCTCGCCACGCCGCGCTACTTCGCCGACACGGTGCGGCTGGCGACGCAGAGCCGGGAAAGCGGCGCCACGGTGCTCGCCCTCACCGACGGGCCGCACTCGCCGGTGGCGGCGCAAGCCACGATCACCCTCTGCGTGCGCACCGACAGCCGCTACTTCGCCGCCTCCGACGCCAGTCTGGCGGCCCTGGTCGAGGCCCTGTCGAGCGCCGTGGCGCATGCCTCGGGCGAGCTCGTCGCCGCGGCGACCCGGCTCACCGAATCGGTCCTGCCCTGGCTCGACGGCGACTACGCCGCTTGGCCGCCCAAAGGCGACTTCGCCTCCTCCCCCGACCTGGATCCCGAATCATGAGCGACATCCGCCCCGTCCTCGTCATCCACGGCGGCGCCGGCACGATCGCCAGGCCTGCCGCCGGCAGCGACGGCGAGGCGCCCTACCACGCGGCCCTCGCCGAGATCCTCGCCGCCGGCGAACGCTCCTTACGCGATGGCGGCAGCGCGCTGGAAGCGGTCGCGATCGCGGTCGATCTCCTGGAGGAGTGCCCGCTGTTCAATGCCGGCTACGGCGCGGTCTTCACCAGCGCCGGCACCCACGAGCTCGACGCCTCGGTGATGGACGGCGCGACCCTGCGCGCCGGGGCGGTCGCGGGCCTCACCCGGGTGCGCCGGCCCGGGCGGGCGGCGCGGGCGGTGATGGAGGACGGCGCGCACGTGCTGCTCGCCGGCGCCGGGGCCGAAGACTTCTGCCGGGCCCACGGGCTCGAGATGGTGGAGCCCGGCTTCTTCTCGACCGAGGCGCGCCGCCGCCAGCTCGAGGCCGCGCAGGCCGGCGGGCGGGTCAGCCTCGACCACGACGAGCGCGCCCCCCTCGACGAGCGGCAGAAATTCGGCACCGTCGGCGCGGTGGCGCTCGACCGGAACGGCCATCTCGCGGCGCTGACCTCGACCGGCGGCATGACCAACAAGCGGCCCGGCCGCATCGGCGATTCGCCGCTGATCGGCGCCGGCACCTATGCCGACGACCGCACGGCGGCGGTGTCCTGCACCGGCACCGGCGAGGTCTTCATCCGGGCGGCCGCCGCCTACGACGTCTGCGCCCGCATGGCCTATGCGGGCCGGGACCTGGAGGCCGCGGCGGAGGCCGTGGTGCGCGACGGGCTCACGCCGCTCGGCGGGCAGGGGGGACTGATCGCCGTCGATGCCCGGGGCCGGGTCGCCATGCCGTTCAACACCGCCGGCATGTATCGCGGCCTCGTCCGGGCCGGCGATGCGCCCACGACCGCGATCTTCTGACCGATGACCGCCCTGCCCCCCTCCCCTCCCCCGTCGCTGATCCTGCCCGACCGGCGCATCCTGTCGGTCTCGGACCTCAGCGTGCGCTTCACCACCTCCGAGCGCACGGTCGAGGCGGTGCGTCACCTGTCCTTCCACGTCGAGGCCGGGGAGACCCTGGCGATCGTCGGCGAATCGGGCTCGGGCAAGTCCGTCACCTCGCTGGCGCTGATGCGCCTCGTCGAGCACGGCGGCGGGACGATCGCCGCCGGGCGGATGCTGTTCCGCCGGCGCTCCGGCGCGATCCTCGATCTCGCCACGGCCTCGAACGCCGAGATGCGCGAGATGCGCGGTGCCGAGATCGCGATGATCTTCCAGGAGCCGATGACCTCGCTCAACCCGGTCTTCACCGCCGGCGAGCAGATCGCGGAATCGATCCGGGTGCACCAGGGCAAGGGGCACGGGGCCGCCCGCGCCGAGGCGCTGCGGATGCTCGACCTCGTGCGCATCCCGGAGGCGCGCAACGTGCTGACCCGCTTTCCCCACCAGCTGTCGGGCGGCATGCGCCAGCGGGTGATGATCGCGATGGCGCTCGCGTGCCGGCCGCAGCTCCTCATCGCCGACGAGCCGACGACGGCGCTCGACGTCACGATCCAGGCCCAGATCCTCGAGCTGATCCGCAGCCTGCAGGACGAGATGAAGATGGGCGTCGTCTTCATCACCCACGACATGGGCGTGGTGGCCGAGATCGCCGACCGGGTGCTGGTGATGTTCCGTGGCGACAAGGTCGAGGAGGGCGCCTCGACCCCCCTCTTCGCCGCCCCGCGCCACGCCTACACGAAGGCGCTGCTCGCCGCCGTGCCGCGGCTGGGCGCCATGGCGGGCAGCGACCTGCCGCGCAAGTTCGACCTGCTGCGGGCCGACGCGCCGGCCGCGAGCCCCGTTGACGACGCTCAGGATACGCGCCGTCCCGGCCCGCCGATCCTGCGGGTGCGCGACCTCGTCACCCGGTTCGACATCCGCGGCGGCCTGTTCAACCGGGTGCGCCGGCGCGTCCACGCGGTCGAGCGGATCAGCTTCGATCTCCAGGCCGGCGAGACCCTGGCCCTCGTCGGCGAATCCGGCTGCGGCAAGTCGACGACCGGCCGCTCGCTCCTGCGCCTCGTCGAGAGCCAGAGCGGCCTGATCGAGTTCGCCAGTGAGAACATCCGCGATCTTCCCCCGACGAAGCTCCAGGCGCTCAGAAAGAACATCCAGTTCATCTTCCAGGACCCCTACGCCTCCCTCGACCCGCGCCTGACCGTCGGCTTCTCGATCATGGAGCCGCTGCTCGTGCACGGTACGCCCCGGCGCGAGGCCGAGGCGCGGGTGGCCTGGCTGCTGGAGCGGGTCGGCCTGACGCCGGCGCAAGGCGCGCGCTACCCGCATGAATTCTCCGGCGGCCAGCGCCAGCGCATCGCCATCGCGCGGGCGCTCGCCCTCAACCCGAAGGTGATCGTTGCCGACGAGGCGGTCTCGGCCCTCGACGTCTCGATCCAGGCCCAGATCGTCAACCTGATGCTCGACCTGCAGCGCGAACTGGGGCTCTCCTACCTGTTCATCTCGCACGACATGGCGGTGGTGGAGCGGGTGAGCCACCGGGTCGCCGTGATGTTCCTCGGCCAGATCGTCGAGATCGGGCCGCGCCGGGCGATCTTCGAGAACCCGCAGCACCCCTACACGAAGAAGCTGATGGCGGCGGTGCCGGTGGCCGATCCGGCCCGGCGCCACGCCAAGGCGCGCGGCCTCCTCACCGGCGAGATCCCGAGCCCGGTCCGGGCCCTCGGCGACGAGCCGGAGGTGGCGCCGCTGGTCGAGGTCGGCCCCGGCCACTGGACCGCCCGTCATGCCGTCGGCGGGCTGGCGGCGTGACCGACCGACTTCACCCTGCGAGCCTGTGTGATTGCCCTCGCCATGACTGATACCCACCGCGTCATTCCGGGGCCGCGCAGCGGAGCCCGGAATCCAGACACTCAGGTCATTCAGAAAGAAGCGGGGAGCATCCCGCCTTATCCTGGATCATCCGCGGTTCTGGATTCCGGGCTCTCGCCTGCGGCGAGCCCCGGAATGACGCGGTGGGTATCAAGACTATCGATTGCTTCAAACAGGCTCCGAGACTTCCAGAGGACTCCTCCGATGACCCGAACAATGCCCACGATCGCGCGTTCGCTCCTCGCCACCGGCCTGCTCTGCGGCCTCATCGCCCCCGCGCTCGCCGCCGGCGACCCCGTCCTCGTCATCGGCGTCCCGCCCGAGACGCTCGATCCCTACAACACCAACACCACGCTCACGACCGCGGTCACCAAGTCGTTCTACGAAGGCCTGTTCGAGTTCGACCAGGACCTGAAGGTCAAGAACGTGCTCGCCGAGAGCTACGAGGTCACGCCCGACGGCCTCACCTACACCTTCAAGCTGCGCGAGGGCGTGAAATTCCACGACGGCACGGCGTTCGACGGCAACGCCGTGAAGGCGAACCTGGAGCGGGTGCTCAACCCCGAGAATCGCCTCGCGCGCTACAACCAGTTCAACCGGATCAAGACGATCGAGGTCGTCTCCCCGTTCTCGGTGCGCATCACCCTGAAGGAGCCCTTCGGCCCCTTCATCAACTCGCTGGCGCACGCCTCCGCCGCGATGATCTCGCCGGCCGCGCTCCAGAAATGGGGCAAGGACATCGCCTTCCATCCGGTCGGCACCGGCCCCTTCACCTTCGTCGAGTGGAAGCAGACCGATTCGGTCAAGGGCGCGAAATTCGCCGGCTACTGGCAGGCCGGCCTGCCGAAGGTCGACGGCATCACCTGGAAGCCGGTGCCGGAGAACGGCACCCGCGCGGCGATGCTCCAGACCGGCGAGGCCGACTTCGCCTCCCCGCTGCCCTACGAGCAGGCCAAGACCCTCTCCGAGAACAAGAAGCTGAAGGTCATCGCGCAGGATTCGATCATCGAGCGCTACATCAGCATGAACATGCTGCAGAAGCCGTTCGACGATCTGCGCGTGCGCCAGGCGATCAACTACGCCATCAACAAGGAGGCGCTCGCCAAGGTGGCGTTCAGCGGCTACGCTAGCCCGGCCAAGGGGATCGTGCCGGCCGGCGTGCTCTATGCCCACCCGATGCAGGCCTGGCCCTACGACCCGGCCAAGGCGCGCCAGCTCCTGAAGGAGGCCGGCTACGCCAACGGCTTCGAGACCGTCCTGTGGAGCGCCTACACCACCAGCACGGCGCAGAAGGCGATCCAGTTCGTCCAGCAGCAGCTCGCCCAGGTCGGCATCAAGGTGCAGACCCAGGCGCTCGAGCCCGGCCAGCGCGTCGAGTGGGTGCAGACCGCCCCCGACCCGAAGACCGCCCGGGTCCGGATGTACTACGCCGGCTGGTCGTCCTCGACCGGCGAGGCCGACTGGGCCCTGCGGCCGCTGCTGTCGACGGAGGCCTGGCCGCCCAAGCTCAACAACACGGCCTACTACAGCAACGCCGAGGTCGACGCCCTGATCGCCAAGGCCCTGGTCACGACGAGCGATTCCGAGAAGGCCGAGCTCTACGCCAAGGCGCAGGAGCAGATCCTCAAGGACGCGCCCTGGGCGCCGCTCGTCATCGAGCAGAACCTCTACGCCACCTCCGCGCGCCTGTCCGGCGTGGTGGTCATGCCCGACGGCAACATCGACAGCCGCCAGGTCGCGGTCGCGCCGTAACGCATCCGGGGCGCCGTTCAGACGGCGCCCCTCCCCCTCCCTTCCCGTTCCGGCGCCATGCTGACCTTCTTCCTCAAACGGCTCCTCGGCCTCCTGCCGACGCTCGCGATCGTCGCCGTGCTGGTCTTCCTGTTCGTGCACATGCTGCCGGGTGATCCGGCGCGGCTCGCCGCCGGCCAGGATGCCGACCAGCAGACCGTGGAGCTGGTGCGCGCCGAGCTCGGCCTCGACCGCTCGCTGCCGGAGCAGTTCGGCCGCTACTTCCTGAACATGGCGCGGGGCGATGCCGGCGTCTCGATCCGCACCCGCCGGCCGGTCGCGACCGAGATCGGCGAGCGCTTCCTGCCGACCCTGCTGCTCACGCTGACCAGCATGGCCTGGGCGGTCGCCTTCG
This sequence comes from Methylobacterium sp. 17Sr1-1, assembly GCF_003173775.1. NCBI lineage: Bacteria > Pseudomonadati > Pseudomonadota > Alphaproteobacteria > Hyphomicrobiales > Methylobacteriaceae > Methylobacterium > Methylobacterium sp. 17Sr1-1. The sequence goes on from NZ_CP029552.1 coordinate 1,695,134, forward strand.
GGCTCGTCATCGGCATCGTCTCGGCGGTCTACCGCAACGAGTGGCCGGACCGGCTCGGGATGACGCTCGCGGTCTCCGGCATCTCGTTCCCGGCCTTCGCCCTCGGAATGCTGCTCATGCAGATTTTTTCCGTCGGCCTCGGCTGGCTGCCGACCGTCGGCGCCGGCTCGTGGAAGCACTACGTCCTGCCCTCGCTCACCCTCGGGGCGGCGGTGGCCGCCGTGATGGCGCGCTTCACCCGCGCCTCCTTCGTGGAGGTCTTAGGGGAAGACTTCGTCCGCACCGCCCGGGCCAAGGGCCTCAAGGAGCGGGTCGTCATCGCCAAGCACTGCCTGCGCAACGCGCTGATCCCCGTCGTCACCATGATGGGCCTGCAATTCGGCTTCCTGCTCGGCGGCTCGATCGTCGTCGAGGCGGTGTTCAACTGGCCGGGCGTCGGCCGCCTCCTCGTCGATTCCGTCAACCAGCGCGACTATCCGGTGATCCAGGCCCTGGTGCTGATGTTCTCGCTCGAATTCATCCTGATCAACCTCGTCGTCGACCTGCTCTACGGTCTGATCAACCCGACCATCCGCTACAAGTGAGCCGGCCGTGACCCAAACCGCTCTCACCACGACCAAGGCCGTCGCCGCCATTCCCGGCGCCGTGCGCACCCCCTGGTCCGAGTTCTGGCGCAAGTTCCGCCGCCAGCCCGTCGCCGTCCTGGCGCTCGCCTTCGTGGTCCTGCTGGTGGCGCTCGCGATCCTCAGCCCCTGGATCGCCCCCTACGACGCGGAGAACTACTTCGACTACGACCGGCTCAACGAGGGCCCGTCCTGGGCGCACTGGCTCGGCGTCGATCCGCTGGGGCGCGACATCCTGAGCCGCATCCTGCTCGGCGGGCGGATCTCGCTCGCCACCGGCTTCCTGTCGGTGGCCATCGGCGGGCTCATCGGCACGGTGCTGGGCCTGCTCGCGGGCTACTACGAGGGCTGGTGGGACCGCATCGTCATGCGCCTGTCCGACGTGCTGTTCGCCTTCCCGGGCATCCTGCTGGCGCTCGGCGTCGTCGCCATCCTCGGCAGCAGCCTCGTCAACGTGGTGGTGGCGGTCTCGGTCTTCAGCGTGCCGGCCTTCGCGCGGCTGGTGCGCGGCAACACCCTGGTCCTCAAGCGCGCCACCTACGTCGAGGCCGCCCGCAGCATCGGCGCCTCCGACCGCACGATCCTGTTCCGCCACATCCTGCCCGGCACGATCTCGTCGATCGTGGTCTACTTCACGATGCGGCTCGGCACCTCGATCATCACCGCGGCGAGCCTGTCCTTCCTCGGCATGGGCGCGCAGCCGCCGACGCCCGAATGGGGCGCAATGCTGAACGACGCGCGCGCCGACATGGTCTCCTCGCCCCACGTGGCGATCTTCCCGAGCCTCGCGATCTTCCTGACCGTGCTCGCCTTCAACCTCCTCGGCGACGGCTTGCGCGACGCCCTCGACCCCAAGCTCGACCGCGCATGAGCGACACGGCTCCCCGCGTTGGTTCGCTGCCCAGCGGCCCGCGCGACGCGATCACCGACGTGCCCGGCGTCACCGTCGGCCACTGCACGCTGTCTGAGGGCGCGATCCAGACCGGCGTGACGGTGATCCGGCCGCATGAAGGCGACCTCTACCACGACCGGGTGCCGGCGGCAGCCGCGGTGCTGAACGGCTTCGGCAAGTCGATCGGCCTGATGCAGCTCGAGGAACTCGGCGTCCTCGAGACGCCGATCGCGCTCACCAACACCTTCGGGGTGCCGGCTGTGGCCGCCGCCCAGATCCGGGCGGCCTTGGCGGTCAATCCCGGCATCGGCCGCGAATTGCCGACGGTGAACCCCCTCGTCTTCGAGTGCAACGACGGCCACCTCAACGACATGGCCCGGATGGCCGTCACCGAGGCGCATTACCGCCAGGCGCACGATTCCGCCGACGTCACCGTGGCGGAGGGCGCGGTGGGCGCGGGGCGCGGCATGTCGTGCTTCGGGGTCAAGGGCGGCATCGGCACCGCCTCGCGCCGGGTCGAGGCGGGCGGGCGCGCGGTCACGGTCGGCACGCTGGTTCTGGCGAATTTCGGCCGGCCGTCGCAGCTGCGGATCGGCGGCCGGGCGCTCGGGCCCGTCCTCGCCGATCGGCTGGAGACCGCCCAGGCGGTCGCGAAGCCTGAGAAGGGCTCGATCATCCTGATCATCGCCACCGATGCGCCCCTCGACGCGCGCCAGCTCCGGCGCCTCGCGCTCCGGGCGGGCGCGGGCCTCGCCCGCACCGGCTCGGTCTTCGGTCACGGCAGCGGTGACATCGCGCTCGCCTTCTCGACCGCCACCACGCTGCCGCAGGATCCGGGCACGCCGATGCCGGCGGTCGCGATGCTGCACGAGACCCATCTCGACCCGCTCTTCGAGGCGGTCGCCGACGGGATCGAGCAGGCGATCCTCCACGCGCTCTGGCGCGCCGAGACGGTGACCGGCCGCAACGGCCATACCCGCCAGGCCCTCACCGAGGTGCTACCCGATTGGGCCGCCCTCCCCTCTCCGGACGCGCCATGAAAGTCCTGATCTCCACCGACATCGAGGGCGTCGCGGGCGTCGTCCACCCGGACCAGACCCGCCGCGGTGCGCCCGATTACGAGCGGGCGCGGCTCTGGATGGTGCAGGAGGCCAACGCGGCCATCGCCGGCGCCGTCGCGGCCGGGGCGGACGAGGTGTGGATCAACGATTCGCACGGCGACTTCCGCAACATGCCGGCAGACCTCCTCGATCGCCGTGCCCGCGCGATCCAGGGCAAGCCGCGTCCCCTCGGCATGATGGCGGGGGTGGATCTCGGGGTCGATGCGGTCTGCCTCGTCGGCTACCATTCCCGGGCCCATGGCCGGGGCATCCTCGCCCACACGATCAACGGCTTCGCCTTCGCGTCGATCGCGCTGAACGGACAGGAACTCGGCGAGGCCGGGATCTACGGCGCGCTCGCCGGCGAATTCGGCGTACCGGTCGCGATGGCGAGCGGCGACGACGTGTTCATCGCCGAGACCCGGGCGCTCTTCCCCGACGCCGTCTTCGTCGAGACCAAGCGGGCGACCGGCTGCCACAGCGGCATCAGCCTGTCGCCGGAGGCCGCTTGCGCGGCGATCCGGGCGGGGGTGACGGCCGCGCTGACCCGGCCGCTGCCGCCGCCGTTCCGGATCCCCGCGCCGCTCGGCGTCGAGGTCCGCGCCCAGACGCCGGCCCTCGCCGATCTCTTCTGCCAGTGGCCGAGCCTGCACCGCCTCGACGGCAGCACCCTCCGCTTCGAGGCCGGCAGCGTCGCGGAGGCGGTGCGGGTGATCAACTGCCTGTCGGCGATGTCGAGCTTCCTGCGCTGACAATCGGATCGACCGGCACGGCCGGTCGAGGCGGTGGTACGAAGTCTCCGTGTCGTTTCGCGGTCCTGACCCGCGCTCCACGCTTGAGCCCACCCCGTCCCGCCAGCTATCCCGGCCGGCGGGCGGGCGCGAAGGATCCGCCGGAGGGTGGATGATGCTGAGATTCGCCTTGCTCGCCGGAGCGATGCTCGCCGGCGGCCACGCCCTCGCGGCACCGCAAGCCGCGCCCCGCGACGAGTTCTACTGGCTCGGCGAGATCAACAAGGCGAGCGCCGTCATCAACACCGAGCAGCACCTGCTCGACCCCGCGCTCGCGCCGCGGATCGCCCAGGGGCTCGACGCCGTGCTGCGGGCCGGCGACCAGCCCGGAGGAAAGCGGCCGACCCTGGTCATCACCTTCGAGCCGCTGCTGATCCAGGCCGCGGGCGTCGAGGCGACGCTGCTGCATGCCGGCCGCTCGAGCCAGGACATGCTCGCCACCGTACGGGCGGCGATCATCCGCGACGAGATGCTGCGGCTCGCCGAGGCCCTGCGCCGGACCACCGCCACGATGGCCCGCCTGGCGCGGGCGCACGAGGGCACGGTGGTGCCGAACTACACCAACGGCGTGGCGGCGCAGGCCAACAGCTACGGCCACTACCTCCTCGGCCACGTCGCCGGGCTCACGCGCGATGCCGAGCGGCTGCGGCAGGCCTTCGCGCGCCTCGACCGCTCGCCGATGGGCACGACGGTGCTGAACGGGACGAGCTGGCCGCTCGACCGCTCCCGGATGGCGGCCTATCTCGGCTTCCCGGCCCTCATCGACAACGCCTACGACGCCGCGCAGATCTCGGCGACCGAGATTCCGGTCGAGATCGGTGCGGTCGCGACCGCGATCGCGCTGCATTGCGGCGCCTTCGTCGAGGACGTGATGACGCAATACGCGCAGCCGCGGCCCTGGATCCTCCTGCGGGAGGGCGGCGGCAACACCTACGTCTCCTCGGCGATGCCGCAGAAGCGCAATCCGGGCCTCCTCAACGACACCCGCGCCGAGGCCTCGCGGGTCCTGTCGCTCGGGATCGGGCGCGCGATCCAGGCCCACAACATCCCGCCGGGGATGAGCGACGCCAAGACCGTGCGCGACAACGCCGCCGTGCTGGCGGGCGCGACGCGGATGCTCGAATTGTGGGACCGCGCGCTCAACGCCCTCGTCATCAGCCCCGAACGCGCGCTCGAAGAGCTCAACAGCGACTGGACCGCCTCGCAGGAACTGGCGGACGTGCTGATGCGCCGCTACGCCCTGCCCTTCCGCGCCGGGCACCACTTCGCCTCCGAGGTCGTCGACTATGCCCGCGCGCACGACATCCGCCCGAGCGACTTTCCCTACGCGGAGGCGCAAAACATCTACGAGCGGACGCTGCACGAGATGAGCCTGCCCGCCGCCCCCCTGCCGATGAGCGAGGCGGAGTTCCGCCAGACCCTCGACCCGGTGGCGATCGTGCGCAACCGCGCGACGACCGGCGGGCCGCAGCCGGCCGAGATGGCGCGGATGCTCGACGCCGCCGACCGGGCGGTGGCCGGAGAGGCGGCGTGGATCGGCGAGCAACGCGGTCGGATCGACGCCGGTCTCGCCTCGCTGGATAAGGATTTCGGCAAGCTGCTGGCGCAGGCGCCGCATTGAGGGACCATCCGCCCTCCCCTTGACGACAGGCCGCGTCCAATTCGACAGTGGGCGAAGCGAGGTCGGCGCCGCAAGGAGCGCCTCGCGACGAGCGCCCAGAAGGGCGACGCGAACGACATCGGGAGGAGGCGGACATGACCGTGAGAACCGGAACGCGCCGTGCGGCCTGGACGGCGGCGGCCCAGGTGGCGGCGAGCCTGTTGGCGGCGGGCCTGATGGGCGGGACCGTCCTTGCCCAAGGCCTCAAGCAGTACGATTCGAGCGGCAAGGCGTTCTGGAAGAACCCGCCGCCGGACTGGTTCCTCGGCGACGAGACCTCCGCCCAGAAGGGCCTGGCGCCGCCCGCGAATCCCGCCCTGCCCGCCTCGGACGAGGAACTGGCCGACAACCTGAAGGCGGTGAAGCTGCCGCCGGGCTTCACGATCAGCGTCTATGCCAGCGGCGTGCCCGAGGCGCGCCAGATGGCCTTCGGTGACAAGGGCACGCTGTTCGTCGGCTCGTTCGGCGCCACCAACGTCTACGCCATCGTCGATCAGGGCGGCAAGAAGGTCGTCAAGACGATCCTCAAGGGCCTCAACATGCCCACCGGCCTCGCTTTTCGCGACGGCGCCCTCTACGTCGTGGCGATCGACAAGATCTTTCGCTACGACAACATCGAGGCCAATCTCGACAAGCCGCCGGAGCCGGTCGTCGTCTACGACGACATGCCGTCCTACGTGGCCCACGGCTGGAAATACCTGACCTTCGACAAGGACGGCTGGGTCTACGTGCCGTTCGGCCCGCCCTTCAACATCGGCAATCCGCCGAGCAGCGTGTCGCAGGTGCGCCGCGTCGACCTGAAGACCGGGGCGGCGGAGATCGTCGCGCTCGGCGTGCGTAACAGCGTCGGCGGCGACATCGACCCGCGCACCGGCCGCTACTGGTTCACCGAGAACGCCCGCGACTGGATGAGCGACGACATCCCGAGCGACAAGCTCAACATGATCTCGAAGGTCGTCGAGCATTTCGGCTATCCGTACTGCCACCAGGGCGACATGCCGGATCCGAAATTCGCCCAAGGGCGCACCTGCGCCGAGTTCACGCCGCCGGTGGCGAAGCTCGGCGCGCACGTGGCGCCGCTCGGCATGAAGTTCTACACCGGCTCGTCCTTCCCGGCCGAGTACAAGAACAACATCTTCATCGCCGAGCACGGCTCCTGGAACCGGCACAAGTACCAGGGCGGCCGCATCGAGCGGGTGGTGGTCGATCCGGACGGCAAGAACGCCAAGATGGAGACCTTCGCCTCCGGCTGGCTCAAGGGCGACCGCGACTATACCGGCCGGCCGGCCGACATCCTGGTCGCGCCCGACGGCGCGCTGCTGGTCGCCGACGACTGGGCCGGTGCGATCTATCGCATCGCCTACACCAAGTGAGCGGCGCGAACGCCAGCGCCCGCCAGCCGGCCCGGAGGTTTTCCGGGCCGGCCCGCGCCGCGCTCAGCCTCCTCGCGCTCCTCGCCGGCGCCCCGGTCCTGGCCGCCGAGGCGCCGGAGGTGGCGCAGGCCTGCCTGTCCTGCCACGGCGAGGCCCTGGCCGAGGGGGCGCCGCCCATCGCCGGCCATTCCAGCAACTACATCCAGCTGCAGCTGGTCTTCTTCCGCGCCGGCCGGCGCAAGAACGAGATCATGCAGGGCGTGGCGGAGGGCCTGTCGGACAACGACATCCGGGCGCTCGGCAAGTACTTCGCCTCCCTCCCCGTCCCCGACGCCAAGCCGCCGGCGGACACGCAGCCCGATTTGACCAAGACCGGCGAGACGGCGGCGCTCCAGCACCGCTGCGCCGCCTGCCATGGCGACACCTATCTGGGCATCCAGGCGGCGCCCCGTGTCGCGCGGCTGCCCGAGGCCTACCTCGCCAAGGCGCTCGGCGATTATCGCGCCAATACCCGCCCGAGTTCGGGCGGCGCGGCGATGACCGAGGTCGCGGGCTCGCTGTCCGACGCCGACATCAAGGCGCTGGCGCATTATCTCGCGGGGCTGCCGTGAGGGCGCGTGCACCGAAGCAGCGGCATCGACAGGTCCGCAGGCCCCTTCGTATGGACGCCCTGCGATCGCGAGTTTCGCATGCTTTGCCGAGACGATGATGAAGACGCCCGACACCCCTGTCCTCCCTGAAGCGATCAAGCTCGGCCCGCAGAACCCGGGGCACCACACCGGGAGCGAAGTCTCGCTGCGTGAGCGGGTTGCCGCGCTACGTGCGCAGGCGCTCGCCAAGGCGGCGCATCCCAAGCTGCCGGCGCTCAGCAAGCGTGAGCGCGATGCGTTCTGGGAGCGGTGAGGTCCGCTTTTCTGAATGTCTGTTTGATCGGTTACCGCCGATTTCCATACCCTCCTGGTCATTCCGGGGCCGCGCAGCGGAGCCCGGAATCCAGAACCGCAGGTGATGCGGAAAGAGGCGGAACGCGTGCCGCTCTACTCTGAACGACTCGAGTTTCTGGATTCCGGGCTCTCGCCTTCGGCGAGCCCCGGAATGACCCGGAGGGTGTCGATATCGTCGAGCTATTCGAACATCTACGAGTTTCATCGAGAGAGCGGCATCACGCGGCAGAGGCCTTCGGAGCATGCGGCAATGCGCCCCCGACCCGTGCGGCGTCGGGCGCGACCCGCAACCTAGTTAGACCCTGACACAGCTGCGGGAGACGCCCAAGATGACCGCTTTGCCCCACCGGCGCCTCGGCAGCGCCGGCCCCCTCGTCTCCACCCTCGGCCTCGGCTGCATGTCGCTCTCGGGCGTCTACGGCGAGGCCGACGAGGCCGCCTCGATCGACCTGATCCGCCGCTCGGTCGAGGCCGGCATCGACTTCTTCGACAGCGCCGACATGTATGGCTGGGGCCAGAACGAGGACGTGGTCGGCCGCGCGCTGAAAGGCCTGCGCGATCGGGTGGTGCTCGCCACGAAGTTCGGTCAGGTGCAGAATCCGGGCGGGCCCAACGGGACGAACGGCACGCCGGCCTACGTGCAGCAGGCCTGCGAGGCCTCGCTGAAGCGGCTCGGCGTCGAGGTGATCGATCTCTACTACCAGCACCGGGTCGATCCCGCCGTGCCGATCGAGGACACGGTCGGGGCGATGGCGCGGCTCGTCGAGCAGGGCAAGGTGCGCTTCCTCGGCCTCAGCGAGGCCTCGCCCGACACGATCCGCCGGGCTCATGCCGTCCATCCGATCATGGCGGTGCAGACCGAGTATTCGCTGCTCTACCGCCAGGAGGCGGAGGCGACCCGGGCGACCACCCGGGAACTCGGCATCGGCTTCGTCGCCTACAGCCCGCTCGGGCGCGGCTTCCTCACCGGGACGATCCAGGATCTCTCCCAGGTCGACGGACGGCGCGCGGCGCATCCCCGCTTCCAGGAAGAGAATTTTGCCGCCAATCGGGCCCTGGTGGCACGGGTCGAGGAGATCGCCCGCGACAAGGGCTGCACGCCGTCGCAACTGGCGCTCGCCTGGCTGCTGGCGCAGGGCGACGACGTGGTGGCGATCCCCGGCACGCGGCGCTTCGATCGCGTCGAGGAGAATCTCGCGAGCTTGCGAGTCGCGCTCTCGCCCGAGGATCTCGCCCGCATCGCCGCCGCCGTGCCGGCGGGCGCCGCGTCTGGGACGCGCTACCCGGCCGGTGCCATGGGGGCGGTGTACAAAGTCGGGAGTTGAGGCCCGTCTAACGCATCCGCTCCGCCGCCCAGGCGATGTGGTCGTCCATGAAGGTCGAGATGAAGAAGTAGGAGTGGTCGTAGCCCTCGCGCATGTTGAGCGTGAGCCCGATCCCGGCCTTCTGGCACGCCTCCTCCAGCAGCCAGGGGCGCAGGCCGTCGTTCAGGAAGGAATCGGCCGTGCCCTGGTCGACCAGGAATTCCGGGAAGCGGTGGCCGTCCGCGATCAGCGCGGTGGCGTCGTGGCGCCGCCACGCGGCCTCGTCCTCGCCGAGGTATTTGGCGAGGGCGGGCTTCGACCAGCCCGCGGTCGAGGGCTGGACGATCGGTGCGAAGGCGCTGCACGAGCGGTAGCGGTCGGGGTGGCGCAAGGCGATGGTGAGCGCGCCATGGCCCCCCATCGAGTGCCCGAAGATGCCCTGGCGATCCATGTCGACCGGGAATTCGCGGGCGACGAGGGCGGGCAGCTCCTCGGTGACGTAGGACCACATGCGGTAATGGCGGTCGTACGGCGCCTGCGTCGCGTCGACGTAGAAGCCGGCGCCGCAGCCGAACTGCCAGTTGTCGGGCTCGTCCGGCACGTCCGGCCCGCGCGGGCTGGTATCAGGGGCGACGATGGCGATGCCGTGCCGGGCGGCGGCGCGGCGGTACTCGCCCTTGTCCATCACGTTGGCGTGGGTGCAGGTCAGGCCGGACAGGTACCACAGCACCGGGACTTTTCCGGTCTCGGCCTGGGGCGGCAGGTAGACCGCGAAGGTCATCGGGCAGCGCGTCGCCTCGGCCTCGTGCCGGTAGACGCCCTGGATGCCGCCGTGCGCGCGCGCCTTGGACACTGTTTCCATGATGCCGTGATCCCCCCTCGCCTCTCGGTCGAGCCCGGCGGCGCGCCGCCGGGCTCATGGCCTTCAGAACACCACCACCGAGCGGATCGACTTGCCCTCGTGCATCAGGTCGAAGCCGTGGTTGATGTCCTCGAGCGGCATGGTGTGGGTGATGAGATCGTCGATGTTGATCCTCCCTTCCATGTACCAGTCGACGATCTTCGGCACGTCGGTGCGGCCGCGGGCGCCGCCGAAGGCCGAGCCCTTCCAGACCCGGCCGGTGACGAGCTGGAACGGACGGGTCGCGATCTCGCGGCCGGCCTCGGCCACGCCGATGATGATCGACTCGCCCCAGCCGCGGTGGCAGCATTCGAGCGCCTGGCGCATCACGTTGACGTTGCCGGTGCAGTCGAACGAGAAGTCGGCCCCGCCCCCGGTCACGTCGAGGATCGCCTGCACGACCTTGTCGGTGCCGATTTCGTTGGGGTTGATGAAGTGGGTCATGCCGAACTTCTCGGCCATCGCCCGCTTGTCGGGGTTGATGTCGACGCCGATGATCTTGTCGGCGCCGACCATGCGGGCGCCCTGGAGCACGTTGAGGCCGATGCCGCCGAGACCGAACACCACCACGTTGGCGCCCGGCCACACCTTGGCGGTGTAGATCACCGCGCCGATGCCCGTGGTGACGCCGCAGCCGATGTAGCAGATCTTGTCGAAGGGGGCGTCCTCGCGGACCTTCGCCAGCGCGATCTCGGGCAGCACGGTGAAGTTCGAGAAGGTCGAGCAGCCCATGTAATGGTACACGGTGTTCGCGCCCGGGCTCCCGCCGGTCGCGTCGCAGCGGAAGCGGCTGGTGCCGTCGGGCATCACGCCCTGGCCTTGTGTCGCGCGGATCGCCGTGCAGAGGTTGGTGCGCCGCGACAGGCAGGACTTACAGTTGCGGCATTCCGGCGTGTAGAGCGGGATGACGTGGTCGCCGGGCTTCAGGGTCGTCACGCCGGCCCCGACCTCGCGCACGATGCCGGCGCCCTCGTGGCCGAGGATCGCCGGGAACTTGCCCTCGGAATCGAGGCCCGACAGCGTGTAGGCGTCGGTGTGGCAGATACCGGTGGCCATCACCTCGACCAGGACTTCGCCGGGCTTCGGCCCTTCGAGGTCGATGGTCTCGATGGTGAGGGGCTTCTTGGCTTCCCAGGCAACGGCCGCGCGCGTCTTCATATCGTCTCCAACCGGATCGTCTTCGCGTGAGAGCGGGGTGCCCCATCTAGCGGGGCGGCGGCTCGGACCGCTCGCTGAGTGGTCCGATCTGTGCTGCGATTTGTCGAAGCCCGCAACGGCGCGGGAGAGCAGACTTTAGTCCAGAGTCGGGATGCTTCGCATCGGGAGACGATCGCGCCTTACTCCCCCGACCGGTCGCGGGCCTTCGCCTCCCGGAACGCGCCGTAGAGCCGCTCCAGCTGGGCCGCGATGTACTCGCCGAAGGCCCCGGCCTCCGATGAGGTCAGGGACAGGCTGAAGCTCTTCCCCGATCGCCGGCAGGTCGCCTCGACGGCGCGGTCGGGTGCCGCCCAGGTGACGGAATGCGGCTCGGCCGGCCGGCGCGGGGCCTTGCGCCCGGCCTTCACCGCGGCCAGCAGGTGGCCGAAGCGCTCGGGTGCATCCTTGTCCAGGAAGTCGGACGACTGCACAACCTCGCGGGCGAGTTCGGCCTTCGCCGGGTGGGAGACCTGCTTCTTCAGCTCCTCCCAGCGGTCGCGACCGATCCCCCGGGCGGCGCCGAGCGCGTCGATCACCGGGGCCGGCACCGTCTCGGCCACCGACAGCATCCGCGACAGGAGCGTGTCGTCCACCGTCAACGCCGCCTTGATGGTGGCCTTGCTCTGTCCCATCCCGGAGAGTTTCCTGGCGAACAACGCCTTCTCGATGAAGGACAGGTTGGCGCGCGCGGCGTTCTCCTGCCCCTGCGCGACGATATGGGCGATGTCCTCGATCGACTTCACGACGGCCCGGACCTCGCGCCCGAGCTCGCGCGCCACCCGCACCCGGCGGTGGCCGTAGACGATCATGAACCGCCCCGGCCGCTCCGGATGCGGCCGCACCAGGATCGGGGTCGACTGGCCGTGCTCGGCGATCGCGTCGCGCAGGCGCGCGTAATCCTCGTCGTCCTCGTCGATCCGGTCGGAGACGAAGGAGGCGTCGACGAGCGCGGGATCGAGGGCGACGATCGCCTCGCCGTCCGACATCCGCCGCGTGTTCTCGGCCATCTCCTCGATCGAGCGCGTCATCGACCGGGCGGCGCCGCGATGGGCGACATCGGTGCTCGGTGTGGAGACCGGCGCGTCGAGGATGTTGGCGAGGAGGTTCTTACGCATCGCGCGTGACTCCCATCCCGTTGCGGCGGCAGACGAATCCGGTGTTCTGCACGGCTGTCAAACCCGCCTCCCCCAGGCCTGGTGGATCAGGCTGGCGATCTCCTCGTTGACGGCGTTCACCGATTCGAGGGCGCGGTCGTAGGTCGAGCGGATCATCTGCCCGCGCTCGACCTCGTAGAGCGACTGGTTGGTGATGCCGGCATCCGAGATCGCGGTCGATTTCAGCATCTGGGTCCGCAGCATGTTCTTCGGGAACAGCACCTGCATGAAGCCGACCATCTGCGCCTGCGGCCCGTCCGTCGGCTCGTAGCGGGTGACGAGGTAGCGGAACCACTGCAGGTTCACTGCCGCCCCGGCATCGGCGATCGACTTCAGGATGCCGCCGAGCATCAGCAGGAACTGGCTCATCGACATCACGTCGAGCATCTGCGGATGGATGGTGACGAGGACCGAGGTCGAGGCGGTGAGCGCCGTCAGCGTCAGGTAGCCGAGCTGCGGCGGGCAATCGATCACCACCACGTCGTAGCGTTCGTCGACCTCCTTCAGGGCGTTGGTGATGCGGGTGAAGAAGGTGCGCCCCTCCGGGTTGCGGTTCGAGGCGGCGAGCGGCGTGTCGTACTCGTATTCCTGCAGGTCCAGGCTCGCCGGCACGATGTCGAGGCCCGGGAAGTTGGTCGGCCGGATGATCTCGGAGATCGGCCGCTTGTTGTCGTCGTAGCGCAGGGCCTCGTAGATCGAGGGCGCCTTGTCGAGCTCCGGCTGGATGCCGTGCAGGGCCGAGAGCGAGGCCTGCGGGTCGAGGTCGATGGCGAGCACCCGGTGCCCGGTCAGGGCCAGGAACTGGGCGAGATGCGCCGCCGTCGTGGTCTTGCCGCTGCCGCCCTTGAAGTTCACCGTCGAGATGATCTGCAGCCGCTCGCCGGCGCGGCGATGCGGCACGTAGCGCTTGAGGTCGGAGCGCCCGTGCCGGTCGAGGTAGGTCCGCAGCTCCAGCATCTGCTCGGCCGAGTAGGAGCGCCGGCCGGACGAGGAGGTGGCCGGGACCGGCCCCTTGCCCTCGAGGTGCAGCTTCTTGATGTTGGAGGGCGTGACGCCGAGGAAATACGCGGCTTCCGCCAGGGTGAACGGGCGCAGGCCCTTGGTGGCGTTGGGCGGGTGATGCTCCATGCGGAGCATGCTCAGCTTGTCGGAGATGAGGCCGCCCTGACGGAGTATGATGTCATGGAAGCTGACCGCCTCCATGCCCTCTGCTGGCACCGGCATGTCCATCCGCGCTGTACCCTGAGTAACGCTTTTCCGGGCGAATCCCCGTCACAAGCGTTATTATAGGGGATTCCCGCTTTGCGGCCAAGCTTTTTAAGGTTGACGAATCGTTAACGGCGAGGGCGCGTGCGATCGCGGCGGCGGAAGACCATGACGCCCTCCTCGGTCAGCCCAGGGGCGCGCAGCGGAAACCGGGATCCATAACCGCCGGCAGCTCAGCGTGAGGCAGAACGGTTATCGCCGGGTTCTGCATCGTCCGCGATTATGGATCCCGGGTTCTCGCTTGCAGCGAGCCCCGGGATGACCAAGAGGGTTGCAGATCGCTCTGCCCACACGGGCCGGCACTCGTGCCGCGGCCATAGCCCGCAGCCACAGACCTGCACCAACCCTCGGACGCATCAGGGTTTTCTCCCGATCTGCACGGCTGTCAAACCGCCGCTTCAGTGGTGGCGCGGCAGACCGTCCGGCCCGTCAACCGGGCTCCACGCTGCGTCCGGTGCAACGCCGTAATGCCGGCGCTTGGCCGCGTACATCCGCGCGTCCGCCCGGGCGATCGCGGCCCGGAGCGATCCTTCGCCGGTCCAGGTCTCGGCGCCGAGGGCGGCGCTGAGCGGGGCGGGGCCCGCGGCCTCGATCGCCGCGAGGATCCGTTCCACCAGGGCCGCCGCCGCCTCGGGTCCGGTCCGCGGCAGCAGGACAACGAACTCGTCGCCACCGACCCGGGCGATGCGGGCCGGCGCCGGGGCGTGGTTCACCAGGATCATGGCGAAGGCGCGAATCAGCGCGTCGCCGGCCTCGTGGCCCAGGCGGTCGTTGGCTCCTTTGAGCCCGTTGAGGTCGGCCGCGATCACCGAGACCGGCACCGGAGGCTCGCCCTCGAACCGGTCGAGATCCGCCTCGTAGCCGGCGCGGTTGAGGAGGCCGGTCAGCGGATCGGTGAGGCTCAAGCTCGTCAGGCGCGCCTCCTCGCGCCGGCGCTGCTCCTCGCGCGCGGTGATGTCCTCGATCGAGATCAGGTAGCGGTCCCAGGCCGCCTCGGATCCCGGTAGCATCTGGCCGGCATAGCTCACGTCGATCACCCGCCCGGTGACGGTGCGGTTGCGGGTGACGAGCCGCGCCTGGGTGGCGCCGCCCCAGAGCTGGCACAGGACGTCGACGAGCGCGGTGGCGTGCGGGTCGTGGAAGAGGGCGGGGATGTGCCCGAACAATTCGGCCGCGTCCCGCGCCTCGTAGGTCAGAAGCGTTTGGCGGTTGATGCGGACGATGCGGATCAGGGTCTGGCAGGTCAGCAGGCGCTGCGGATCGCGCAGCCAGGCGCGCAGGTCCGTCATGCCCTCGCGCGCCCACCCGTCCAGGCAGGTCTTCAAGGCGCTCAGATCCTGCAGCCACAGCGAGGTGGGCGCGAGATCGAACAATTGCATCGCGAGGTCGCCACGAGGTGGCGTGGTCTGCATCATCGAAGCGGCGGGGTCGTGCGGTCGAGCCTGGACGGCTCGACGTGATAGCGTATCGCGGCCTCGATGATAGCGTCGAGCCGTTAGGTCTTTATGGAGCGGGCCCGGGCCGGGGTCAGGCGGGCGCGGAGGCGAACCGGTCGAGGGCGAAGGGCCGGACGTCGATGCGGCTGCGTCCCTCGGTCAGAAGCTCGGCGGCGACGAGGCCGATGCCGGCCGAATGCTTGAAGCCGTGGCCCGAGCAGGCCGACACGACCAGGACGCGGGGTTGGGCCGGGTGCCGGTCGATGATGAAGCCCCGGTCGGGCGTGACGGTGTAGAGGCAGGCGGCGGCCCGGACCACCCGGGGCGTCGCGCCGGCGAGGCGCCCGGCGATGTGGCGCCGGTACATCTCGGCCGATTCCTCCGGTCGGACCGTGCGGTCGGCGGCATCGGCGGTGGTGCCGGCGGCGTATTGCTCGGTCGCGACCTTGACGCTGGCCTCGCCGGCTTGCGGCGGGAAGCCGTAGAAGTAGTCGGTGTCCGTCGTGCCGTGCATCCAGATATAGACCGGGGCGTCGGCCCGGTAGGCGCTGTCGTCGTCGAGGGCGTACCAGTGCAGGAGCTGGCGCTTCACGCCGAGCAGGCGGTCGAACGGCGCAGCCAGCAGCGGCGCCGTCCAGGCGCCGGCCGAGACCACGACCTCGCCGGCATGGACCGTGCCGGCCGAGGTCTCGACGCGCACCCCGTCGCCGTCCTCCGCGATCGACAGGACCTCGGTTCCGGTGCGGATCGTGGCGCCGAGCGCGGCCGCGCGGGCGAGCTGCGCGGCGATGCAGCGTTCCGGGCGGACATAGCCGCCGCCGGGCTCGTAATAGGCCACCTCGCTGCCGGTCAGGCCGAGGAAGTGCGGGAAGCGGCGGGCGACCTCGCGCCCGTCCAGCACCTCGTGCGGGATGCCGAACTCGCGCGCGGCGCGAATCGAGTTCTGCACGAAATCCGGCTTGCCGTGATGCGAGTTGGTCCCGGTCCCGGGCGCCATCACCAGCGCGCCGCAGGCCTCCAGCAGGTCCTCGCCGGTCTCGGCCTCCAGTTCGCGCCAGATCCGGTGCGACTCGAGGACCAGCGGCACGTAATCGCGGCCCTCGCCGATCGCCTGGCGGGTGATGCGTGTCTCGCCGTGGCTCGATCCCATCGTGTGTGGCGGCGCGAACCGATCGAGGCCGATCACCGAGGCGCCGCTTTTCGCCAGCTGGTAGAGCGCCGCGCTGCCCATCGCCCCGAGGCCGATCACCAGGAAATCCGCCCGCTCACCCATCGAAGAAAGCCCCGCTCGTTCGGTTCGCCGGCAGGCTGCCCGAGACAGGGCTCCCTCGGCAAGGATCCCGGCGGCAGGGCAGGGGACCCGGCAGGGCAGGGCTCGCGCGTTACCCCCCGAGCGGTCCGGTATGGCGCTCCAGCGCCGCCCAGGCCTCCGCCCCGAACCGGGCCTTCCACTCGGCGTAGTAGCCCGCCCGGTCGAGCGCCACCCGGAAGGGCGCGCGGTCGGGCGCGTTGACCGCGAGGCCCTTGGCGCGCAGCCGCGCCTCGGCTTGGGTGTTCATCTGGACGAAGGCCTGGCGCTGGCGCTCGACCGCGGCGTCGAAGTGGCGCGCGATCAGGTCGCGCGCGTCGGCCTGCAGGGCGTCCCAGGTCCGGCCATGGGCGAGGATCCACAACCCGTCCCAGGAGTGGCCGGTGCGCGAGAGGTACTTTTGGACCTCGTAGACCCGCGTCGCCTCGATCTGCGGCAGCGAGTTCTCCATCCCGTCGGCCACCCGCGTCTGCAGCGCGGCGTAGGTCTCGGCGAGGTTGATGGTGGTCGGCGCCGCGCCGAGCGCCCGGAACAGCGCGGTCAGGAGCGGGCTCGGCGGCACCCGGATCTTGAGGCCGTGCAGGTCGGCGACCGTCTCGATCGGCCGCACGCTGGTGATCACGTCACGGAATCCGTTATCGACCAGCCGGAACGCCTTCAGCCCGAACTTCCCGAGGGAGTCGCGGATGCGCTCGCTCAGCGGACCGCCGTCGAGGGCGGCCCAGAGCGGCACGTAGCCCGGAAAGGCGTAGGCCACGCCCGGGATGCCGGCGAGCGGCGCCAGGGTCTGGAGCGAGCTCGCCGAGGACAGGGTGAAGGCGATCGCCCCCGAGCGCAGCTGCGACTGCATGCTCGGCTCGCTACCGAGCTGGCTGTCGGGATAGAGCGTGATGTCGATCCGGCCGTCGCTGTCCCGGCGGATCGCGTCGAGCGCCTCGACGAGGCAGGTGGTGGCCGGGTGGGCCTGCGGCATCGGCGAGCCCATGCTCAGCCGCAGCGCATCGGTTCCGGCCCGCGCCCGCCGGAAGGGGAGGGGGCCGAGCAGCAGGCCGGCCCCGGCTCCCCGCATGATCGTTCGGCGCGTCGGCATCCCGTCTCGTCCCTCCAAGGCCGGTGTGGCCCCGGCCTCGCCCGCGAGGGTATCCGGGCGCGGGCCGCTCCGACAGGGGCCGGGGGTTAGGCCGGTACACCCCGTCCACCGGCACGAGGGACGCGCGCGGGCGGTCGGGCGATCACCCCGCCCCCTGTCCCGCCCGCACGGCAAGCCGCGCCACGCTGACCACGCTGGCGATGCCCGCGAAGGCGGCGCCGAGCCCGAGCGCCAGGGCCGGGCCGTGCGCCGCCGCGACCGCGAAACAGGCCGCCACCAGGGCCGCCCCGGTGGTCTGGCCGAGGAGGCGCGCGGTCGCCACGATGCCGCTCGCGCCGCCGGCGCGGGATTGCGGCGCGCTCGTCATGATGGCGCGCAGGTTCGGCGCCTGGAAGAAGCCGAAGCCGGCCCCGCACAACGCCATCCGCCAGGCGATCCCGACGACGCTCGGCTCGGCCGGCAGCGCTGCCAGCGAGGCCATGCCGGCGGCCAGGATCGCGAGCCCGATGCCGCCGAGCAGGCCCGGCGGGTAGCGGTCCGACAGGCGCCCGGCGATCGGCGCCATCAGGGCGACCACCACCGGCCAAGGCGTCATCAGGAAGCCGGTCTCGACCTGCGAGCGCCCCAGCGCATGCTGGAACAGGAACGGCAGGGACACGAAGGCGAGCCCCTGCGCGGCGAAGGAGCAGACCGAGGTCGCGGCCGAGAGCGCGAAGAGCGGGCGCCGAAACAGGTCGACGGCGAGCATCGGGGCGGGGTGGCCGGCCTGGCGGCGCAGGAGCGCCGCGCCGCAGGCGAGCGCGCCGGCGAATTCCGCCAGCACGCGCCAGAGCGGCCCGGCATGGGCCGCCTCGCCGAGGCCGAGCACGAACAGCGCGAAGGTGGCGGCGGTGAGGAGCGCGCCGCCGCGGTCGAAGGCGTGGCCGGCCCGGCCCGTCTCCGGCAATGCGCGCCGGGCGAGCGCCAGGGCCGCGAGGCCGATCGGCAGGTTGACGGCGAACAGCCACGGCCAGGGCGCCGCCACCAGGATCAGCGAGGCCACCGTCGGCCCGAGCGCGAAGCCGACGCCGACCACGAAGGCGTTGAGCCCGAGGCCCCGCCCGAGCTCGTGGGTGGGGTAGATGAAGCGGATCAGCGCGACGTTGACCGCCATCAGCGCGCTCGCCCCGACGCCCTGGAGGACCCGCGCGGCGACGAGCGCCGGCAGCGACCAGGCGAGCGCGCAGACCAGCGAGGCGAGCGTGAACAGCGCGAGGCCCACCACGTAGACCCGCCTTTGCCCGACGATCTCGCCGAGCGCCGCGATCGGCAGCAACGTCGCCACCACGGCGAGCTGATAGGCGTTGACGATCCAGACCGAATCGGCCGGGTCGACGCCGAGATCGGCCGCGATCGTCGGCAGCGCGGTGTTGGCGATGGCGGTGTCGAGGGTGGCGAGGGCGACGCCGGCGAGCACCGCGGCCATCGCCTGCCGGCGCCGGGCCGGCGGCAGGCCTTCGCGGGCCGGTGGTTCGGTTGGGGGCATGTCGGGGGAGGGGCGGGGAGGGGGGAGGGGCGGCACCGGTCCTGAATGTGTCCAGGATGCGCGGCTGGCAAGCGGGTTGGGTGCAAGGCTTCCCTGCTGGAGCCCGGCGTTGCCGCGGATCGCACCGCTTCAACCGAGGATGTCGGAACACCCCGAGAGTCCAAAAGACGCGCGACGAGCCCGGTTCGATCCTCACCTCCCAAGTCATGAGCGAGAACCAGGTGTCCTTCCCCATCGCCCTGATGTCACGCCTACCGGGTGTCTCGAAGGCCAGTCACGCCCATGGCCCGGATCGCCTCAGGCCCGCTCCGGCCTTGCGAGACCAGAACATCCACTTGCCGCAGCCTAACGACGACATCTTCAGGCTTGTGCCGCGCTGTCACGGAGGTGGGTCATCATCAGGCGAGAACGCACAAACTTCCTCTCGCGAGCTGTCGTGAAGAACTTGGCCTGTAACGCACTCCTCGCAGTATCGTAAGACCCCGTTTCATAAGGCTCGTGCGAGACGCCTGACGAGAACCATGGCGGCTGCGAGCACGAAGAAGGCGAGCGCGGAGGAGACGGTGGCCTCGTGATCGCGCGCCAGCCTGCGGCAGCGGCTGATCCAGCCCAGGGTGCGCTCGATTACCCAGCGTCTTGGCTGCACCGCAAAACCTGTCTGCCCGTCCTCGGGCTCGACGATCTCGACGGTGATGGTGGTGGACGTGCCGACCCGCTCTCCCCGATAGGCGCGATCGGCAAAGCAGTGGGCGAGGAACGGCCAGAGTTGGCGCGAGGCCCGCAGGAGCGCGACACCACCGTGGCTGTCATGCAAGTCGGCGGGCGAGACCGCGGCCATCAGCAGGCGGCCGTCGGTGTCTGTCAGCGCATGGCGCTTGCGGCCGACGACGCGCTTGGCGGCATCGTAGCCGCGCACGCCCTTGACCCCGACGCCACCCGAGCGCGCGACCTGCGCATCCAGGATCGCCCCCGTCGGTCCGGCCTCGCGCCCGACCCGCTCGCGATCAGCCAGGGTTAGGGCATGGGCCAGCCGCTCAAACACGCCGGCCTCGGCCCAGCGCAGGAACCAGCGGTACACCGTTCCCCAGGGTGGGAAGTCGAGCGGCAGGTGGCGCCAGGCGCAGCCGGTGCGCAGGACGTAGAGGATGCCGTCGAGGACGGCGCGCTGCGACCAGAGCCACGGGCGGCCAGTCCGGGCCGGGGCGGGCAGCAGCGGCGCGAGCACGGCCCATTCGGCGTCGCTCAGGCAGGTTGCATACGGCAAGGTTTCGCGCACAAGCTCGGCACGGGCGGCGGGCGTCCACATCGGGTCTCTCGGGTGAGCGTCAGACACTCCCCCAACACCCGCGACGCCTGCCGCTCACCCAATGCCCAAGCTTGCACACTCGTTCTGAAACGGGGTCTAAGGGGGACGAGCGTTGCGGCACGAGGCTAACAGGGGTCATGCTCATAGCTATGTAGAGCCTCATAGATTTCACCACTTAATGAGATTTGCTCTCGCTGTTACCATCGGCCTGATCCACATAGCCTGGATTATATTTTTGTTGTCGATCATCTACAAGCTTACTTTCTATCGTCCATTGTTGATGTGGCCCTAAAGAAGCCCGTCGTGGCATAGCCGGGCGGGCTGGTATGTCGACTTGCAGTCACGCGGGCCGCTGACCCTCGTCATCGGCCGGGATGTGTCGTGACCGGCTGGACAAACACAAAAAACCCGCCAGCACCGGGCTGACGGGTTGTGAGGCGATCCGAAAGGGCAAACATATTGGATGCCGCTGGGTACGCCATGGCTCGCCTTCGTTCAACTTAGGCGAAAGCTTTAGGCCCGGCTGGAGATAAATTGCTGAGGCTTAGTTCGCCAGATGTATCAGCCTCTTTGTTTCCATGCAATGCTTAGAAATCAATCGGATACAACTTTCACCACGCCCGCGAGCGGCACGCGTGGTGGCCGGCATGGGCGAACCTGGATCCGGCCGACCCGCTCGACGAGGAGCTGATCCGGGGAGCCTATGACTATGATCGGGCGCGGGCGCGGGTGGAGATGAACGGCGGGGATGAGGGGTGAGGCGCGGTCGCAACCCACGCCGTGCCTACGACGAGGAGGGCCGCGAGATCGCTCCGCCCACCGTCGGATCCGCCCGCGCCCAAGGCGAGACCACGATCTCGGCCCACTGCCACGACTGCGGGCATCACGCGGTCGTCTCGACCGACCGGCTCCCGGCCGACCTACCCATCCCCGACATCGCGCTCCGGCTGCGCTGCTCGACCTGCCAGAGCAAGCGCATCGGCGTGATGATGGACATGGCCGCGCACTACGCGCGCCTCACCGCCGAGACCGGGTGGAAGATGGATCCGAAGCCGTGGCCGGGCCCGGACAGCAAAACGCCCGCTCCGGGGTGAGCCGGGCGGGCTGAAGGCATCTCTACTTATTGGCCTCCGTGTCTTGCGTGCACTATCGGAGTCACGCCGACTCGTCAGAGGAATTTATCAAATCTGATTAGGGGTGACCGTCATGGCTCGCGAGTACGTTAGGGGTACTTATTCTGACAGTCGCATGTTTGATGGATATTTCGATCTAGATTTCAACAACCTCACGGCTGGAGGTAGAATAATAATTGATAATCGCGAGATATACGCGCCAGGGCAAAGTTTAGACTCACAAACTAACCTTATAACCACAACTTTTTCATTGACCAATTTAGGAGATGATAAGTATCAAATAAAAATCTATAGACCAATTGAGTCTGGTGGCACCGGTAGTCAGATTTTAACATTCAATTTCACAGGCACCAATCCGAAATTTATAGACAGCGGCTCGTATATGTCGTCTTTTCAAAGGAGGTTCAGCACCGAGCCACAAATCACGCGCTATGACGTGACGACTTCGTCCGTGTCAGACACTCCTTTCTCTCCGGTCTGCTTCACGACAGAAACGCGGATACGCACGACGCGCGGCGAAGTGGCAGTCGAGGATCTAAAAATCGGTGACCGGGCCATCACTGCATCCAACACCACCCGGACGGTGACATGGATCGGCCATCGTCGTCTTGCAGCCGACGGCCGGACTCTGCCCGCGGCTCAGCAGCCGGTTCGCATCCGCGCCGGCGCCTTCGGGCCAGGGCTGCCCGCCCGCGATCTCCGCCTCTCGCCCGGGCACCCGGTACTCGTCGGCGCCGATGCCGACGGCACGGGCGGTCACCTCGTGCCGATCATGTGCCTGATCAACGGCACCACCATCGCTCGCGAGCCGGTGGCCTCCGTCACCTACTGGCACGTCGAGCTCGACACCCACGACATCCTGCTCGCTGAGGGCCTGCCCGCCGAGAGCTATTACGACATGGGCAGCCGCGTGTGGTTTGCCGGTGTCGATGGTGCGCTGGTCGATCCCGACTTCGTGCCGGCAGACGCGCATGGTCGCTGTCGGCCAGTTGCGACCGACGGTCCAGTGGTCGAAGCGGAGCGGGCGCGCCTCTCGGGCGTGTTCGCCACGTCCCTCCGTGAGGCCTGCGCCTGGGACGAGTCAGAGCGCTTCGCCTGGATCGCCACGTAGGTCGGACAGCAAAAAGCCCGCCGCGGGGTGACCCGGGCGGGCTTTCCTAAATTCGATGGATCAGATCAGGTAGGTGGTGCCGTGCAGCCCGAACACCTTCGGGCAATTGGCGGCGTCCACCAGGGCGCGTGCTTTCTCGATCCCAATATTGCGTGCGGCGGCCACCTCGGCCAGCGTCTTCCATGATGGCGTCATGCGTTTCCCCCTTTTGTTGTTGCAACCAGAAGTGAGCACAAATAATTGATGGCCGCAACCTGGACCTAGATCGCAAAAACCCCGCTCGGCGGCTGTCGGCGGGGCTGAAGGTTCGGGGTCCCACTGAAGTCGCCGGTCAACGGGCCGGCGGTGGGTCGGGTTCCGGATCAGTCGTCGTGATGCCGCTGCCGGGCTCGGCCCTGGATGTCCTGCTCGCGCTCGATGCTCTCCAGGAGTTCGGTCTGGCGCCGCGATTCCTCCCGGATGATCCGCACGCACTCGGCGATCCGGCCGAGGTGGTCCCGCATCTCGCGATGCAGGTCGCGCTTCTCCCGTTGCAGGTCGAGGTACGCGATGTTGCCCTGGAGGTGCATCTGCGGGGCATCGGGGATCGGGGCCGGAGCGGGCGCCACGGCCGTGTCTTTGATCTTGTCCGCCTTGAGCATGAGCTTCAGGCCACCCAGGAGGATCAGGGCACCGACGGCGGCCTGGAGGACGGGAAAGCCGGCCAGAGAGTCGAAGATCGCCTTGAGGAAACCCACATCACCCATCGGCCCGCTCTCCTCGTGCATTCGCCCGCCTCCTCGCGCGAATGTCGGATATGACTTGCTCGGGTGACGGCCCGGGTGGCGCCGGAACGAGGGACACGCCCTGGCCTGCCGCCTCTTCCTTCAGGGCGACAATCTGCCCCTCCAGGGTGTCCTTGCGCCGGACCGCGTCCTTGCGAGCGATGAAGCAGGTCAGCAGCTCGAACATCGTCAGGGTCCCGAAGATCGGGATGTTCAGGCTGGCCGAGTTGGCCTGGAAGGCGTCGAGGAAGAGGGCGAGCGTCAGCTGCCCCCAGACCATCGCGCTGAGCAGCGCCCCAATCGCCCGGATGTTGGCGCCGGACGGGAAGACGCGCCCGTTGTTGATGTGCCCGTTCATGAAGAGCGCGAAGGCCCGCAGGCCTCCGCACAGGGAGAAGAACACCGCCATGTTCTCCTCGGTAGCGCCCAGGGCCGCGATGGGGCGGAGGGCCGCCCGCTCAAGGGTGTCGCCGGGCACGGCCAGCGTCAGGGCGATGAAGACCATCATCACCGCCATGCACCACTCGAACAGCCGCTCGCTGCTGTAGGGACCCGCCGGGTGGGACGGGTCCGCTTCGAAGAGCCCCATCGGAACCTCCCGGGTTCGTCACTTGCCCGCGCGCGGCAGGCTCGCCACCACGGGCGCCAGCGTGTTGTGCTCGTCGGCGCCGTCTTCGAGGTTGAGCTTCCGGAACACGATCTGGGCGAGCCCGGCCTGGCCGCCGGCCGCTTCGAGCGCCTTGGCTGGCGCCGCGTCCACCGCCCGCTGCACTGCCTTGGCGATCACGGCCGAGCCGACGTTGATCGACAGCTTGCCCTCCTTCACGGCGCCGGGCACCGCGTTGATGGCGTACTCGGTCACGGCGTTCGCCATCTGCTCCACCCGGCTCTGGGTGAGGAACAGGCGGCCCAGGGGTAGACCTTGCGGATGGCCTGGATCGCGTAGGCGGCGACCGCCGGAATCACGGCGGTGATGACGATCTCCTGCAGCAGGGAGATCCAGGGCGCGGCCGACAGGGTCACGCTGGTGGTGTCGGTGGCCGCGAGTTCGGCGGCGAAGGCGGGGGCGACGCACCCGAAGCCGACCCAGACGACCGCTACCAGCGCCGCCAGCAGCGCGAACCCGGGCCAGCGAGGAGCGCCCTCCAGCAGGTAGCGAACGCCCCAGGCGGCCATCGCGACGAAGATGGCGAACGAGACGGCGCTTGCTCCGAGCAGGATGAGGCCGAAGGCGAGGCCGTGGGCGGGGGTGCCGGTGGCGGGCAGGATCTCGGCGACCGGGATGGCGCCAGCCATGGCGGGAGAGCAGACGCAGGCGAGCGCCAGCGCCGCGAGGAGGATGCGGGGCATGATGGTGTCCTTGATGAGGAGCTTAGGAGGTAAGCTCGGGGGCAAAAGAGGGGAGCTCGGCCCGTAAAGAGGGGAGCTCGGCTCGGCTGGCCCGGCCGGCGCGGGTGAACTGCCCGGAAATCCCGGGAGGTTGGTCAGGCAGCCATCGCCTTGCCGCAGGTCGGGCACCTCGCCGGCGCCGCGGGTGCGGGCTCGGCCGACATGGCGACTGCCGCCTTGCGCACCTCCTCGACCCGCCGGCCCCAGCCCTTCCCGAACCGCGCCCAGGTCGATAGCTGCCGCAGGAACGCGAGCCGCCCATCGCACAGGGCGTCGATCAGGTCGGCGGGCGCGTGCTTCGCGACGGCCCCCAGGGTGATGTCGCCGAGCTTGCCGTCGTCGGCGACGTTGAGCGCCCGCTGCAGCCCGATCACCGCCCGCTTCTTCCCGCTGTTCACGGCGAAGTCGAACAGCGCGTAGGCCAGGCCGGGCGGCAGCTCGTCGGCCCGGACCGCGTCCCAGTAGTTCCGGCGGTAGATCGGCGCCACGGTCGCGACCGTCAGCGCCCGCACCTCCGCCTTTGTCGCTGGCCGGCCGAGCCACAGGCTCAGCGTGCCGATCGTCACCCCGAGGTTGGTGGCCCCGCCCGGGTCGGCCGGATCGTCCGACCATCCGCCCTCGTGTTTCAGGACGAGCGGCAGCGCCCGCTCGAATGTGCTCGCGGTCATCAGGATCTCCAGATTGTAGGAAGGGGTGCCGATTGAGTAGAGGGACCTGATCAGGCACGAACGGAGCGGCACGTGCGTAGGGCGATCAGGGGTGTGTTCGTGTCAGCGGCGGTGCTCGTCGCCACTGAGGTGCAGGCCGAGCCGGCGAGCAGCCTCAGGGATCTCGGCAGTCAGTATGAGGCCTGCACTCGCCTCAAGAGCGCTCCGCCCGGCACCGAAGGCTCCTGGGTCAGAGTGCGGTTCAGCGTTCGCCGCGATGGCAGCCTGTTCGGGCATCCCCGCATTGATGATTCCCGACTGGTCGGCGACGCCGATGCACAGCGCACATTCCGCGAGGCGGCGGTGGCCGAGTTTGCTCGATGCTTCCCTCTGCAGATCACAGAGGCCTTCGGGGGCGCTGTGGCCGGCAAGATCCTTCGCGCTCGCGTATCTGGGTGAGCGGCGCCCGCAGGGCTGCGCGATCCAGGTCCGCGGTCATCAGGATCTCCGGATTGTCAGGGCTTCGTCAGTTCGCTGCGGGGCCGCCAGCGGTCGAGCGCCAGCCCGAGCCATTCCGGAACACCGGCATCCCGGTCCCGGCGCCTACTGCCCGCGGGCGCGCCACGTCCACGGCTCGCCGGCATGGCTGGTCGTCGAGCCATTATTGTAGCGCGGGTATCCCGTGAAGCCGGTCAGGCTGGGCGTGCTGGTGCCGATCGTCTCCAGCACGCCCGAGCTCGTCGACACGCTCTGCATGGTGGCTTGCAAATCCCAGACCTTAACCCGGAAGGGGATCGGGAAGGTCACGGCCGGGTCGGCATCGCTCGATCCGACATAGCCCCACTGCTCGATCTCGCCGTCCGACCACACGCGATAGCCGGTCTGGCCGAGCTGCTGGCGCACGACGCGCCGGGGGTCGCTCGCCCGGCTCGTGCCGAGGGTCAGGTAGTGCGCAACACGGCCCCGCAGGCGCCCAGAGACGTCCGCATCGACCGTGTAGGGCCGCCCCGGGACCTCGTAGTAGCCGTAGCGCGGCAAATTGCTTTGGCTCGAATACGACCGCACATTCTCGATACTGAGATCGTCGATGGTCTCGAACAGGGGATCTACGCGAATGACATCGGCAAGGCTGGAAGAGGACGTGTAGCCGATGTCCTTGAATTGCAGGCCGTTGACGATGACGTGATTGCGCGTGATGTACATGGCGGCGTCCGAGGACCCCTTGACCAGGCCACCGCTGACGACGGCGCCGCCTGCGATCCAAAAACCGTAACCATCCTGGTAGTAGGCGTCGCAGCCGTAGAAGTTGAACTCGTTGGTCCCCGTGTAGAACGCCGCGCCAAGTCCCGTTCCGCCCCGGGGATTTTCGAACGCGAGACACCCGATCGCCTGCCCCGAAGCACCGCCGCCGTCGTCGGCCGTCACCGCCCCGCGGGACCCGCGATCGATGTGGCCGCGCACCAGGAGGTTGGCGCCGGAGACGTTGTTGACGCCCGATCCGATCTGGCCGGGCCCGCCGGCATCGGCCCGGTGATTGCCGACGCCGCAGTTGTAGGTGCGGCAGCCGGCGATGTCGACGTCGGCCGGGCTGCCGGCCGCCCCTCCGGTCCCGTAGGGCTTGGAGAGGACGGCGATGCCGTTGTCCCAGGCGTCATAGACGTAGAGGTCGCGCAGGTGCGAGCGGTCCCCGCAGACGAGGATCGCGCTGCCGTAGGGGACAGAGTAAAGCCCGCCGTCGCCGATCACCGGATTGACTTTGTCGGCGCCGTTGTGGCGAAACACGATGCCGCCGACGACGCTGTCGGTCACGCCGGGCGGGATGATCAGCAGCGGCACGGCCGCGGAGCCGGAAGCCCGCCGGTTGATGAAGGCCGACCCCAGCCCGGACCCGAGCACTTTTTGTTGGCTGACCGTCAGAGCAACAGCATCTTCCAAGTTGAAGTCACGGTGGGGGACCGTGATATTCTTTTCGCTGCTCTGGAGGGCCGCGGTCACGAGATCCGTGTGGCCCGTGTTGACACCGCCGTACTTGCCGAACTCCAGCAGGCTCCACGGCGCATCCTGCGCTCGCGCGAGATAGGGGCGCGGCACGGTACTCGCGCCGCCCAGGGCCTGATTGTCGGCGACGCGCCCCGCGATGGCGTCGCCCACCGCGTTGCCGAGCGACGCCAGCTGCGCAGGGCTCAGATTGGCGACGCTGCCCAGGCCCAGATTGGTGCGAGCTGCGGCGGGGTCTCCCAGGTCAGACAGGTTGGCGCCGCGCAATGCCTTGGCATCCACCGCGTCGGAAAGGCCCGGCACATCGCGATAGGTGATGCTCGCGAACGCATCCCGGACCGCCTGCTGCGTGTCGCCGGTGAACAGCACGCTCTCGATGATTTCGAGACAGGCACCATGCGGCTCGACCGAGCGGACGACGAGCAGCGGCAGGTCGGTGCCCTCGACGAGCGCGCCGGGGACCGAGGCCGACACCTGGAACCGGTCACCGGGCTGGATGTCAGGCGTGCCGTCGAACCGGAGTTGCGCCTGGCCGATCCAGCCCGTGCGCAGGAACCGCGCCGGCCGGCCCGGGACCGCATCGCCGATCGCAAACCCGGCGAACAGCGAAGTCGCGTCCGTCGAGGTCATCGCCCGCACGTCGTGCCCGGACCAGGCCAGGGCCATGCCGTGGAGGATCGTGGTTGAGCCGACGTTGAGCCCGCGGCCCTCGCGGTCGGGCTGATGGACCGGCGGGCGGTTGTTGTAGGGCTGCGAGAGCGAGAACGCCCGGCCGCCCGCGTTATTGCCCATGGCGGAGGCGAGCGCGTTGTTCAGCGCCGAGACGATCGCCGCGTTGCTCATCCCACGGTAGTCGGCCGACAGGGTGACCGTGACCGGCTGCTGGCCGTCCCAGGCCACCCCGAGCGATAGTGGGGAGCCCGAGCGATTGCCGAGCCGCGCCGCCAGGGTCACGCCCGGATCCACCTCGCCCGTCGGCACGTCCACCGCGTGGTAGCTGTAGACCCGCGCCGCGTAGTCGGCCGCGCCGTCGCGCACGTCCGGGGTGGCGCCGAACAGCACCGCGGCGCCGGGGCCGCTCACCGCCACCGCCGACGAGGCGCCTGCCACCGAGGTCAGCGTCAGGGCTGAGACGTCGCACACGCCCACCACGTCGATCGGCGACGAGGCGTAGACGGTGAGGCTGTAGCCGAAACGGTTGGCCTTATGGTTCGTCAGCAGGGCGCCGGGCAGGTACGAGCAGTCCAGGCGGACGTGCCCAGCTAGGGTCGAGCCGCGCACGACCACCGGCGAGACGAGGCCGGAGCCAGTGCTGGTCAGCACGAGCGAGCGCCCATCAATCCCTGTCCCGTGGAGGACGCTGTCCTCGATCAGGGTGCGGCTGGGGCGGCTCCAGTTGATGTTGTCGTGGATGCCAATGGCGCCCTGGGGCGAGCGAGCGCGCACGCGCCGGAACGTCTGGTCGTTGGCCTCGTGCTGGCCGACGCCGATCGCCGTGGGCGAGGCCCAGCCGGTCGCGCCCTCGTGGATCGCGATCACATCCTCGACCACCTGCACCGCGCGGTTCGGCGCGTTGCCGACCTCCATATGGATCGGGTAACGGAGGTTGCAGCCGATCACCGTCAGGTTGGCGATGCGGCCTGTGCGCTGGATCCGGAAGGGCTGGATCGTGTCCTGTCCGGACTGGTTGTCCGGGAAGCGCGAGACGATCTGCACGTCCTCGGGCCGCCCCTGGCCGACAACGTCGACATAATCCGCGGGCGAGATCGCAGGGGCCGTCTCCGGCGTGGCGCCGGGGGCGCACTCACCGAGGTAGCTCCCCGGTCCGACAGCCACGACAGAGCGCTCGTCGGCGCCCGCCGGTCCTGCGGCCGAAAGGAGCGCGACGCCGTCGATGACCTTGACCAAGCCATCCAGCGACGACCCGTCGGCCTCGACCCTGATCATCCGACGATAGCCCGGCACCAGCGCCAGCCGAGCCCGGACCTGCTCCATGTGCCGGGTCGTCTCGGCGTTGACGGTGCTCGTGTCGGGAGTCGCTAGCACCTCGATGCTGGCGCTGCGCAGCGCAACGAAGGCGGGCGTCGCGCGGGCCGAGCCGGAGATCCGGGTGGTGAAATCGAACCGCGCCTCACCGCCCGTCAGGGTGTAGGTGTACTCGGCGCGATACGCGCCCGGCGCGAGGGCCGTCAGGACCGACCCGTTTCCGCCGACCTCGCTGCCGTCCGCCTTGAGGACGGTGCCGCCGACGCCGTTGAACACGCTCCCGCTGGTCAGGTCCGCGCTGGCCTGGAAGTCGAAGCGGAGGCGCACCTTCGTGCCGACGGACAGCCCCTGGGCCGGCAGGCCCGGGATCAGGTACGAGTCGGCGCCGCTCTGCCCGGCCGGGATCAGCAACCCGCGGTCGGCGAAGGCCGGCTGAACGCCGTTCGCGAACGCGCGGCGCACGTTGGCGACGGCGACGAGCTCGGGGCCGAAACCAGGCGCGCCGCCGATGTGCTGCTCGTTCCCCGACGTGATGAGGTCGGTGGCGTCCTGCCACTCCATCACCTCGATGTTGGTCTGCTGCGCGCCGCCGAACGTGTAGACGTAGAGGCGCACCGACCGCGTGGCCGGGTTGATGTTGACGACCCCATCGCGAAGGGCAGCGTCGCGGGTGAAGCGAAAGCTGCGCTCGACGCGACCCGAGACCGTCGTCACGTCGGCGAGATCGGCCAACGGGTAATCCGCCAGAGAGCCGCCGGCCGCGTCGTAGCAGAGCAGGCCGATGCGGATCGTATCGTTGCTCGGGTCGGCCGCGTTCTGCGAGCGGAACAGGGCGAAGCGCGCCTGCCCGATGCGGCCGGGCTCGGCCTGGAACCGCGACTTGGACACCACCCATTGCTGGCCGTTCAGCCGGATCGCCTGCCCCTCGCTGGTGACGACGACACGCGCCGGGTCCATGTCGACGGCGTCGAGGGGGCCGAGATTGTCGGGGGCGCCGGTAAAGTAGCTGACCCCGTCTCCCGGCCGGTCGGCCGCGTAGAGCACCGCCGTCCGCGTCTTGGCGACCACAGCCTCGACGGTCTGCACGCGCGCAGCGAGGCCCTGACGCGCCGTGTTACCGTCAGTGATCTGCTGCTGAAGGGACGCGTCGAAGGCTTGCCGGGCCTGACGCTCGGTCGCCCCCACCGCGTCCGCGTAGGCCGTGGTGGCGAGCCCCGACACCGTGGCGAGCAGCTGGTCGAGGCTCGCGATGCCGAGATTGATCGCGTTGTCGTTCTGCGCAGGCGACTGCGAGCGCGAGACCCGGGGAAGAGCCATGCGGTCCTCGAGGTGCTGGGGATGGGGGTCAGGCGGCGATCAGGCTTCGACGAGGTCGAGCGTCGCGGGGCCGAGGCGGGAGAGCTGAAGCGCCAAGGCGCCGGTGTCGTCGGAGGCGAGCCGCATCGTGGAGACCGGCCGGCCGAATTCGATCG
The DNA here is from genome assembly GCF_003173775.1 of Methylobacterium sp. 17Sr1-1. Taxonomy (NCBI): domain Bacteria; kingdom Pseudomonadati; phylum Pseudomonadota; class Alphaproteobacteria; order Hyphomicrobiales; family Methylobacteriaceae; genus Methylobacterium; species Methylobacterium sp. 17Sr1-1. Next base: position 1,725,505 of record NZ_CP029552.1, read on the forward strand.
CGTCACCCGTGGAGACGGGCGCGCGCAGCCAGGGGCGGAACGAGATGACGATGGCCTCGGGCACCGCGAGCCCGGTGTTCGGGTCGGTCGGGTCCGGGCTGTCGAGCGTGGCGATCTGGTAGAGGCGGTTGGCGATCGAGAAGAACTGGCCCGGAAACAGGTGACCGCCACGGAAACGGTAGACCGCCATCTGCGTGGCGTTCATCGGCGCCGGCGACGCGGCGCGGAAATCCAGGGTCGAGGCGGTGTCCGGGTGGGTCTCGTAGGCCGGATCGACCGCCGCATCCCGCGCCCCGATGCCGTAGGTCACGGGCGTGCCGTAGATGGGATCGATCCACCAGGGCGCGCGCGTGACCTCGACGGGGCCAATGATCCAGTTCTGCGCCCGGCCGAGCAGGGTGGCCGAGCGCAGCGCCAGGATCTTCTCCCGGTTGTTGCAGGGGATGGTCAGCGAGGCGGCCCAGCGGGCGGCCGGCGACATGACCACCTGCTCGGCGCCGGTGAACGACTGCCCGCCCGAGCGTGAGCTGTTCTTGAGCCCCCATTGCTCGGACGACGGGATGAGGACGGAGGGCCAGGGACGATCCGCCATCAGGTCACCGTCACGTCGTAGGGGCCGACGACGCTGGTGGCGTCGCTGTAGCCGGAGCCGTTGCGGCTCTGCAGCCAGTAGCGGTACGTGCCTGAGCCCACCGAATCGATGTAGTCGCCGAACTGCTGGTTCGGGCCGCAGGCAATCTGCCCGACCAAGGCCGCGCCCGCGAAGTCGCCCGCGGCACCGGTCCGGCGGTAGACGTAAGTCGCCGCCACGTTCGGTGAGGCGGATGCGGTGAATGCGACGCGGACGCCGATCGGTGCGCCGGACGGGTCGGAGGCCGGCTCCACCGTCACGTTGTAGGGCGGGCCTGGAGCAGAGGTGTCGGCGACCGCCATGATGGAGGCGGGCGTCGGGGAGATGTAATCGCTCATCCTTGCTCGCCCGAAGGACGAGATCGCCCCTTCCGGCAGGTAGATCGTGCCATCGGCCAGGACGCTTGAGATGACCGAGAACTGATTGTCGCCGTCCTGCGCCATATCTACATAATTCGCATCACCGGATGCTCTGTATCGGCCGATCAAAGAATAGTCTGGGCGATCGACCGGATTGGCTGTCATCCTGAGGAACGTCGCATAATTGCCGTTGCCGACCGGTCGGCGCTCGATGGAGACGACCAGGCCATCGGGCGGGTCCGGAGGCGACGCCGCCGCAGACGCCCCCGGCAACGTCGGCTCCAGCCCCTCGTCGGTCTGCGGGGTGAAGGCGTAGATCTCGGGCCCGATGGAAGTCAGCTCGAACGAGCAGCGCTCGCCGTTGCCGGAAATGACGGGCCGAGAGACCGCATAGGCGCCGTTCAGGATGGGATAGCGGAATTCAGGGATGGCACCCGCATCCTGATCGACGAGATTGCCTCGGTCGCTGACGGCCTTCGAGCCCTCGCCGACCTCGACGCGGCGGTGATCGCGATTGAGGCGCAGCTGGAAGGTTCGGCAGCCACGGTAGGCGAGGAATGGGCCATCAAGGCGCGGACGGCCCTCAAGCATCGCAAGCGGGCCCGGTCGCACCTCGAAAGCCGGATCTCCACCCTGCGCCGCGCCGAGCACGTCGCAACGGTCCAGGCCCAGGAGGTCGTGTATCGCGCCCGGATCGACGAGCGCCGCCGCGCCTTCATCCTCGCCGCGCGGGAGATCTTGGACGCCGAGACCCTTGCCCGGATCTGGGCGCGCACTGCCGCCGCCGCGCCGCAGGCCTTCGTCGACGGCCCGATCACAGAGGCCGCCCACGGCATGGGCGGGATGAGCCTCGCCCAGGCGAGGGAGTCGGGGCGGGTTGGTGCGGAGGGCTCGCGCTGATGCTCACCCTCCGCACCCTCAAGAAGAAGTCCAAGCAGGCCCTGCCGATCCTGCTGAAGCACTACGGCCTTGACCCGGCCGACGTGTTCCTCGCCGAGCGAGGCGAGAACTACCACGGCCTCGTCGTCCGCTGCACGCATGGGGCAGGCGATCCCTGCCGCGTCGAGGACCGGCCCCGCTGCGGATGCACGAGCCATCCCCTCAAGGGCACGCCCATGACGGGGGAGGTCTCCGGCTATTACGAGCCGGAATGGGGCGAGCGCACCACGCTAGAGACCCTGGTGCAGCGCGTCATGTGGGACGACCGCCCGGCGACCATGACGGACCGGGAGTGGCGCCGGACGCTGGCGATCGCTGGCGTCACGCCGGTCACCGAAGCCGAGATCGACGCGTGGGCTCGCGAGGACTCCACCACCCCCGCCAACATCGACAGCCTGCCGGAGCAGGCGGGAGGGCGGGCGTGATGGCTGAGCCCGAGACTGGCGAGCGCACCGCCACCATCACCACGCGCCAGGACGACCGGGCATGGCCCGACGTCGAGCGCGCCCTGCGCGAGGGCGGCCGGCTGTTCCGGCCTGCCCGGCTCCGGGACTGCTACGTGCAGATGCCGGACCCGAGCCATCCGCTCCACCACATGCGCAGCCTCTCGGCCTCGCGCGTGAAGCGCCTCGTCGCCGACGGCGTGCTGCGCAAGACCGGCGCCGACACCTACGCGCTGGCCGCCCCCGGTCCCCTCTTCAGCCAGGAACGCCCCTGATGCCGCGCGACCTCGTAATCGACTCCTTCGCGGGCGGCGGCGGCACGTCCGAGGGCATCCGGGCGGCGATCGGCCGGGATCCGGACGTGGCGATCAACCACGACCGCCTCGCCCTCGCGATGCACCGGATCAACCACCCGGACACGCACCACCTGGTCGAGGACGTTTGGCACGTCGACCCACGGAAGACCTGCGGCGAGCGGCGCATCGGCCTGTTCTGGATGTCGCCCGACTGCAAGCACTTCAGCAAGGCCAAGGGCGGCCAGCCGCGCGAGAAGGCGATCCGCGGCCTCGCCTGGGTCGGCCTGCGATGGGTGCGCAGCCTGCCGGCATGGCAGCGCCCGCGGGTCGTGATCCTTGAGAATGTCGAAGAGTTCCAGGACTGGGGCCCGCTCCGCGAGGACGGCAAGCCGTGCCCGCTGCAGCGCGGAGCCACCTTCCGTGAGTTCGTCCGGGCGTTCGAGGCCTGCGGCTACGTCGTCGAGTGGCGCGAGCTGCGCGCCTGCGACTATGGCGCGCCGACCATCCGCAAGCGCCTGTTCCTGATCGCCCGGCGCGACGGCAAGGCGATCGTGTGGCCCGAGCCGACCCACGGCGACCCGAAGGGCGAGGCGGTGCGCGCCGGTCGGCTGAAGCCCTGGCGGACCGCGGCCGAGATCATCGACTGGTCGATGCCGTGCCCGTCGATCTTCGACACCGAGGAGGAGATCCGCCGGGAGTGGGGCATCAGGGCGAAGCGCCCGTTGGCCGACGCGACCATGGCCCGGATCGCCAAGGGCACGATGCGCTACGTGGTCCAGGCGGCGCGGCCGTTCCTCGTCCGGATCAACCACGGCGACAGCCGAGGGCGGCGCGACCGCGGGCTCGACGAGCCGATGCCGACGGCGACGCACCACGGCGGCGACGCGCTGGTGACGCCCTTCATTCACCAAGTTCAACAAGGGCTCGACGGGCCACCGGATCGACGAGCCGGTGCATACCATCACGGCCGCCCATTCCGAGACGCACCCGGGCGGCTACGCGCCCATGGGCGTTGTCGCGCCGCACCTGATCCGCGTCGACCAGACCAGCGGCGACCCGGCGCGCAAGGGCGTTCACGCGGCCGACGAGCCGGTTTCGACGATCACCACGGCCGGCGCGCAGGCGCTGGTCTCCGGCATCCTCGTCCCCCGCTACGGCGAGCGGCTCGGCCAGGAGCCGCGTTCCCGGTCCGTCGAGGAGCCGGCGCCGGTCATCGTGCCGACCGGCAACGAAGGGTCGCTCGCGGCCATCCACCTGACCCGCCAGTTCGGCGCGTCGGTCGGCTCGGTGGCGGAGGAGCCCGTCGGCACCATCACGGCGGGCGGCGCCGACAAGGCAGGCGTGGTCGCGGCGTTCCTGGCGCAGCACAACGGCGGGATGGTCGGCCACGCGGCCGAGGAGCCGATTTCCACCATCAGCCAGAAGGGCGCACAGCAGCAGATCGTTGCCGCCCACCTCCTGAACCTGCGCGGCTCCGATCGCCGCGGCGGCCGTCTACGCCCTCCTCGCGAAGTACTACGGCGAGGGCCTGCCGAGCCAAGCCGTCGACGAGCCGCTGCACACGGTCACCACCAAGCCCCGGCACGGCGTCGTCACGGTCACGATCGGCGGCCAGCCCTACGCCATCGTCGATATCGGCATGCGGATGCTGACCCCGCGCGAGCGGTTCAGCGCCCAGGGCTTCCGGCCCGACTACGTGATCGATCGCGGGGAACTCGAAGACGGCACCATCGTGCCCCTCACCCTCGAGCAGCAGGGGCGGATGTGCGGCAACAGCGTCGTGCCGGCGCTCGCCGAGGCCCTGGTCGCCGCGAACTACCGCGAGGCCGAGGTGCGCCCGCAGCGCCGCCCCACCCCCGACCTCCCCCTCTTCGCCGCGGAGTGAGCGACATGACCGAGATCACCGTCCCCTGCGCCACCTGCTCCGGCACCGGCTGGGCCACCCACGAGGATCGGCACACCGAGACGAACCGGGACCAGTGTCGGACCTGCGGCGGGACCGGCCAGGTGCCGGCCCGCCCGGGTGAGAGCCGCGAGACGTCGTGGCCGTTCGCTGTGCGGGGGGCGGAGCCCGCCGCCGACCTCTGGTGCTGCCACGTCATCGGGCCGGACGACGTGTACGCGGCGCCGGACCTGATGACCGCGGTCCGCTGGTCGCGAATAATGAACGCGATCGCGATCCGGGCCGAGGAGCGCATAGCGAAGCGGCTCGGCCGGCCGCTCACCGACGACGACTGGGTGCTCTGCTTCGCCAACGTGGAGCGCTGGCCCTGGTCGGCCGAGGCGCATGCCCGCGCGATGCCCGAAGCGATTAAGCAGATGAGCCCGCGCGGCGGAAGCCAGCCCAGGCCAGAGGCCGCCACCTACCAGGGTCGCAGCGCGGCGTGGATGAGCGTCGCTTTCGCCGACGACCCGACGGACGGCCCCGAGCGGCGCGACCGTGCGGCCGAGGAGGTCTGCGAGGGCTACCAGACCGACGGCGGCACGCTGGAGGATTGGATCGCGATCGGGCGCTACACGTTCGGCCGGCCGGCCGGAGCACTTCCCAAGGAGATCGGCCAGATCCTGTTCACGGTTGCCTGCTGGGCAGCCTACCGCGGCATCGACATGATGGCTGAGGCGGAGCGCGAACTGGCCCGTTGCTCCACGCCCGAGTTCATCGAGAAGCTGGCGCGGAAGCGGGCGACACGACATGGCCGCGGGCCGCTGCCGGGCTTCTCGGGGCCGGAGACCTCGGCGCCGGGGATCGACAACTCGTCTGGAGGGGTGCGCCCGTGACCCCCACCGCCTACCCGCTCCAGTGGCCCGACCACATCCCGCGTGCGACGCGCCGGGAGGCGGGCAAGTTCAAGGCGACCCTGGCCGCAGCACTCGGCAACGTCGAGGCCAGCCTGAAGCTGTTCGGCACGGACTCGGGCCGCGCCGTCTCCGGCATCGTCCTGTCCTCGAACGTCACGCTCGGCCAGAGCCGGCCGACTGACCCGGGCGTGGCCGTATGGTTCGCCTGGGACGGCGAGCAGCGGTGCATCCCGGTCGATCGCTACCTGACGCCGGCGGCGAACCTCCAGGCAATCCACCATGTGCTCGAGGCGCGGCGGGTCGAACTCCGGCACGGCACGCTGGCGCTGGTGCGGGCGAGCATGCGCGGCTTCCAGGCGCTGCCGGCGCCGGGGGCGACGCCCTGGTGGCAGGTCCTGCAGGCGGCCGAGACTGCGACGGCCGCCGAGATTGAGGCCGCGTTCCGGCGGCTCGCTCGCGAGCGCCACCCGGACGCCGGCGGCTCGCACGACATGATGGCCGACCTCAACCGGGCGCGGGCCGAGGGGCTGGCGGCTGCGGAGGCTCGGCGATGATGGGCTCGGCCGAATTCTCCACCTGCGGCCTGCACCGCTACCGCCTGGACCGCTGGTGGTCCGACGAACCGCGGGCGCTCGTCTGCATGCGCAACCCGAGCACGGCCGGCGCCGATCGTAACGACCCAACAATCTGCCGGTGCGCGCGCTGCTGCAGGGGCGGCCCGGCATCGGCGGGTTCACGGTGGTCAACGCCGACGACCGGATCGCGACCGACCCGCACGACCTCGACGCGTGGCTGGCCGGGCAGGACGTGGCGACGATGAAGGTCATGCGGCAGGCGAACCTCGTCCGCATGCTCCCGCTCGCCAAGGCCGCGCCGGTGCGGATCGCCGCCTGGGGCAACCTGCTGGCGCCCGGGCTGCACGCCGACCGCGTGATCGCGGCGCTGTCGCTCGACGGCGCCCGCCCGCTGCACGCCTTCGCGCTCACTGGCGACGGCGCGCCGATCCATCCGCTGGCGCGTGGCCGCAGCCGTGTGCCGCTCGGAATGCCGCTGGTCGAGTGGCGGGCGGGCCACTCCCGCCCCACGCCGCCGCGCGCCCGAGCTTCCATCGAAACAGTCACAGGAGAGCGATGTGGGTAGCGACACCTACACCCCGGACGAGGTTGCGAAGCGCTGGAAGTGCTCGGCCGCCCACGTGCGCAACCTCATCACGAACGGCGAGCTGGAAGCTTTCCGGCTCGGCGGCAAGCTTCTACGCATCAAGGGGTCCGTGATCGAGGATTACGAGCGATGCCAGAGTACAAGCTGCAACGGTTCCGCGGAGGATGGGCATGGGCTGCCTACGAAGGCGGAAAGCGAATTAGCCGCCAAGGACTTAAGAGCCGCGATGCGGCAAGCGCGGCAGCGGAGTTCGCTCGCGTCGTCGCGGAACTGACGCGCCCCGTCGACCCGACCGTGAAGGAGCTGTGGGAGGCCTACGTCACCCACAAGGCCGGGCGGCGGATCGCGAAGAACATGGCTGCCTCCGGCCGAATCGTCCTGCCGTTCTTCGGGCACATGAAGCCGGAGGACATCACGATCAAGGTGTGTCGCGCCTACATCGCCAAGCGCGCCGCCCTGGGCCGCAAGAACGGCTCCATCCGCACTGAGATGAACCAGCTGCGCACCGCCCTGCTCTGGGCCGAGAAGGCGCGGTTGATCACCAAGGCGCCGGCCATGGAGATGCCGCCGGCCTCGACGCCCAAGGAGCGGCACCTGACCAGGCCGGAGTTCGACGCGCTGCTGTCGGCCGCGAGCACGCCGCACCTCGTGCTCTACCTGCACCTCGCCATCGCCACAGCAGGCAGGAACGCGGCCATTCTGGAACTCACGTGGGACCGCGTGAACTTCGAGCGCAACCTGATCTACCTCGGCGTGAAGGATGCCCTGCGGCCGAGGAAGGGGAGGGCGACCGTCCCCATGACGGACACGGTCCGCGCCGCGCTCTTCGCAGCTAAGGAAGGCGCCCGGACCGACCATGTCATCGAATGGGCCGGCGAACCAGTGAAGAGCGTTCGGACCGCACTCGGCAAGGCGGCAGCCCGGGCGAAGATCGCCGGCCTGTCACCGCACGTGCTGAGGCATTCTGCGGCCGTCTGGATGGCGGAGGATGGCGCCTCGATGAGCGAGATCGCGACCTACCTCGGTCACAGCGACGATAAAATCACGCAGAGGGTCTACGCCAAGCTGAGCCCGACGCACCTGCGCCGCGCGTCCCAGGCGCTCGAGGTTGGGCGCCCCCGGCTGCGAACGGTGGGATGATCTGAACCTGTCGGAACGGACTTCTGAGGTTCAAGGGTTCCAGTGAACCCCTGCGCAAACACTAGATCGAAGTCTAAGTGCTTGAAAATAATGGTGCCGCAAGAGGGATTCGAACCCCCGACCCCCTCATTACGAATGAGGTGCTCTACCAGCTGAGCTATTGCGGCGTCGGCGGGCCGGCGGAGCCGGCGGCCTGTGGCGCCCTCTTACCCGTGGAGCGATGGCTTGGCAAGCCTCCGTTCACTGGGGGCACTCCCGGCAAAACGTTCTACGAACCGGGGCGCGAGAGAGGCGGTTCGAAGAGGGCGGCGGCCTTGCTGCCTCCGAGGTCGGCGGCGGTCTCGCGGAGCAGCGCGAGGCCCGGGATCCAGGAAGGTTCTGCGACATCTGGAACGTGGAATCGCGGGCGCGACGGGGGCCGAACCGGGACACCGGGAGGGAGAGAATCCGCGGGCCCGTCGGGGCGTGGGCCGCGAGAACCAGCCCCGTCCCTGACAAACTGTTTTGCGGATCCGGGTTGTGCCGATACCGGCCACGATCTACCCTTGCGGCAAGCCAGCCAGCCCGAAGGCCTCTCCCGCATGGTCACCCGCGTCGCCACCGTCGCCTTCGAGGGGATCGAGGCGCGTGCCGTCGACGTGCAGGTGCAGATCACGCCCGGCGCCGTCGCCTTCACGGTGGTGGGCCTGCCTGACAAGGCGGTGGCGGAATCGCGCGAGCGGGTGCGCTCGGCGCTGATCGCCTCCGGCCTGGCGCTTCCGGCCAAGCGCATCACCGTCAACCTCGCCCCGGCCGACCTGCCGAAGGAAGGCTCGCACTACGACCTGCCGATCGCGCTCGGCATGATGTGCGCCATCGGCGCCCTGCCGACCGACGCGCTCTCCGGGTACTGCGTGCTCGGCGAACTGGCCCTCGACGGCAGCCTCACGGCGGTGGCCGGCGTGCTGCCGGCGGCGATGGCGGCGAATGCCCGTGGGCTCGGGCTGATCTGCCCGGCGGCGAGCGGGCCGGAGGCCGCCTGGGCCGCCGGCGACATGGACGTGCTGGCGCCGCGCTCGTTGATCCAGCTCGCCAACCATTTCAAGGGCACGCAGGTGATGGCGCGGCCCCTGCCGGCCGTGGCCTCCCCCGCGGGCGCCCTGCCGGACCTGCGCGAGATCAAGGGCCAGGAGGGCGCCAAGCGCGTCCTGGAGATCGCGGCGTCCGGCGGCCACAACCTCCTGATGAACGGCCCTCCCGGGGCCGGCAAGTCGATGCTGGCGGCCCGCCTGCCTTCTATCCTGCCGCCGCTCGGGCCGCGCGAATTGCTCGAAGTCTCGATGATCCAGTCGGTGGCCGGCACGCTGAATGACGGCGCGCTGTCGAACCGCCGGCCGTTCCGCGCGCCCCACCATTCCGCCTCGATGGCGGCCCTGGTCGGCGGCGGCATCGGCGCGCGGCCGGGGGAGGTGTCGCTCGCCCATGGCGGCGTGCTCTTCCTCGACGAATTGCCCGAGTTCAACGGCCAGGTGCTCGATTCCCTGCGCCAGCCCCTCGAGACCGGCAACGTGATGATCGCGCGGGCCAACCACCGGGTGACCTATCCGGCCCGGTTCCAGCTCGTCGCGGCGATGAATCCGTGCCGCTGCGGCCAGGCGACGGAGCCGGGCTTCGCCTGCCGGCGCGGACCGAACGAGCGCTGCGTCGCACAGTACCAGGCCCGGCTCTCCGGCCCGCTCCTCGATCGCATCGACCTGCAGATCGAGGTGCCGGCGGTCACCGCCGCCGACCTGATCCTGCCGCCGCCGGACGAGGGCTCGGCGGAGGCCGCCGCCCGCGTCGCCGCGGCGCGGACGCGCCAGGAGCGGCGCTACACGGAGGCCGGACAGCCCGCCGGCACCACCAACGCCTCCTGCCCGGCGACGCTGATCGAGGAGGCGGCGCGGCCCGACGCGGAGGGCATGGCCCTGATCCGCGACGCGGCCGACGCCATGCGGCTCTCGGCCCGCGGCTTCCACCGGGTCCTGCGCGTCGCCCGGACGCTGGCCGATCTCGACGGCGAGGCGCGGGTGCGCCGGCTCCACCTCGCCGAGGCCCTGTCCTACCGCAGCCGCCAGGACCGGCGCCCGGCCGCCGCGTGAGGCGTTGCGGTTGACGGCGGGTTGCCGTGATCCGTCGGATTGCGCCGATCCCCTGAGCGCCCCGCTAAGCGACTTTCGCCACTCATCTTTCAGCTCCACCCGGCACTCTCGTCTCTCGTCGGATGCCCTGGAGGACGCGGGATGGTGTGGCTCTGCGCAGCGATCGGTTGCCTCTTCGCCCTCGCCTGGCTGGCGGCGCGCTGGAACGGTGGCCGCCGCCGGAACCAGGGCGAGGTCGAGCGCCTGCACGATCTCGTCTGGCGCACCTCCGAGAGCGAGGAGCGTTACCGCAGCCTGGTCGAGGCGCAGATCGAACTCGTCGTCCAGCGCGATATCGAAGGACGCATCACCTTCGCCAATCACGGCTTTGCCGCCCTCCTCGGCACCACGCCCGACGCGCTGCTCGGCACGACGCGCGAGGTCGAGGTGGTCGAGCGGGGCGAGTTGCGCCAGCGCGCCGACGGGGCGCGCCTCGTCGATCTCGCAATCCTGCCGGCCGGCGGCGGGCCCGTGCGCTGGTTCGCCTTCGTCGAGACCGTGACCGCCGGGCGCGACGGGCGGGCCGAGGTGCTGCGGGCCGGCCGGGACGTCACCGAGCGGGTCGAGTCCGCCCGCTCGCTCGAGGAGGCCCGCAGCCGGGCGGAAGCCGCGAGCGTGGCGAAGTCGCGCTTCCTCGCCAGCGTCAGCCACGAGTTCCGCACGCCGCTCAACGGCATCATGGGCATGGCTGACCTGATGCTCGAAACCCCCCTGAGCCCCGAGCAGCGCACCTATGCCGAGGCGGTGAAGACCTCCGGCGAGGCGCTCCTGTCGCTCATCGACGGCATCCTCGACTTCTCCAAGATCGAGGCCGGGCGCCTCGACCTCGCGGCGGAGCCGTTCGATCCGGCGGCCCTGGTCGAGAGCGTCGTCGAGCTGCTGGCGCCCCGGGCCCAGGACAAGGGCCTGGAGATCGCCGCCGATATCGAGGCGCTGCCTTCTCTCCTGATCGGCGATGCCGACCGGGTGCGCCAGATCCTGATCAACCTCGCCGGCAACGCGGTGAAGTTCACGGAGGCCGGCGGCGTCGGCGTCACGGCGTCCTGGAACGAAACCGGGCTGACGGTCGCGGTGCACGATACCGGCCCAGGGATCCCCGAGGAGCGCCTGCCGGTGCTGTTCCAGGAATTCGAGCAGGGCGACGGCAGCGCCAGCCGACGTCACGAGGGCACGGGGCTAGGACTCGCCATCACCCGCCGCCTCGTCGACCGCATGGGCGGCCGGCTCGACGTCGCGTCGCGGCCGGGGGAGGGGAGCTGCTTCCGGGTGCACCTGCCGCTGCGCGACACTCCCGGCCATGACCGGACGCCGATGCCGAGCCTCGCCGGGCGGCGCGTCCTGGTGGTGGCGGCCGCGGCCTTCGAGGCGCCGTACATCGCTCGCCGCCTCGGCCGGGCCGGGGCCGAGGCCGTGATGGTCGAGACGGCCGCCGAGGCCGCCGCGACCCTGTCCGCCGCGCAGTTCGATGCGGTCATCGCCGACCGGGCGCTGGGCGACGCCACGGTTCGGGGGATCGCCGCGGCGGCCCGGCAGGCGGGGGTGAGCCGCAGCATCGTGCTGCTGTCGCCGTTCGATCGGCGCGATTTCGGCTCCCCGGCGGCGGCGGGCTTCGACCGCTACCTGATCAAGCCGGTGCGCCTCACCTCGCTCCTCGCCCGCCTGGCCGAGCCGGCGCCGCCGCCCACCCGCGCGCCGAGCGTCCAGGACGGCCCGCTGCGGCCGTCGTCCCGCCGGCCGCGGGTGCTGCTCGCCGAGGACAACCCGATCAACGCGCTTCTCGCCACCAAGGCCCTGGAGCGCCTCGGCGCCGTGGTGCTCTGGGCCCGCGACGGTGCGGAGGCCGTGGCGCGGATGCAGGAGGCAGCGAGTTCCGCGACGCGGTTCGACCTCGCGCTGGTCGACATCCGCATGCCGATCCTCGACGGGCTCGAAGCGGCGCGGCAGGTGCGCGCGCATGAGGAGACGCACCGCCTTCCGCGCCTGCGCCTCGTGGCGCTGACCGCCAACGTCCAGGCCGAGGACCAGGCCGCCGCCCTCGCGGCCGGCTTCGACGGCTTCCTGTCGAAGCC
>NZ_CP029552.1:2045000-2245000 GCF_003173775.1 Methylobacterium sp. 17Sr1-1
CGCGGTCTCGCGCACCAGCCGCATCATTGCCCGCTGGGTCGCCGCGCCCGACTTCACCGAGGCCGACGGCCGCCCGAAGGCGCTGCCCCGGGTGGCCGAGAGCGGGCCGTCCTTCGAGAGCCTCGTCGCCTCGGTGACCCGGGACCTGCGGCCGCGGGCGGTGCTCGACGAGTGGCTCGACCGCGGGCTCGTGACCCTGGATCCGCAAGAGCGCATCGTGCTGTCGGAAGCCGCCTTCGTGCCGAGCGGCGGCGGCAGCCAGCAGCTCTACTATTTCGGCCGCAACCTTCACGATCACATCGCCGCCGCGGTCACCAACATCCTGGAGGAGAAGCCGCGTTTCTTCGAGCGCGCCGTGCATTATGACGGGCTGTCGCCCGAGCTGGCGCGGCGGCTCGAGGGGCGGGCGCGGGAGATCGCCATGGAGGCGCTGCAGCAGGCCAACCGCGAGGCGCACGCGGCCTGCGAGACCGATCCGGGCGGCGAGGCGCGCTGGAACTTCGGCATCTACATCTATTCCGAGGATGCGCCGCAGGCCCCCATGACTGTCGCGCCGCAGGCCCCCATGACCGTCCCGCCGCGGCCCGAGCCGAAGGCGTGAGGGAGGGCTCCGTGCGACGCGCGACCTCCGTCACCCGGCGCGGCCTCCTGCGAGGTGCGTTGCGCCTCCTCTCCGGCGCGAGCTGGCTCGCCGTCGCGGGGCCCGCTCGTGCGGCCGGCGACAAGATCCTCGACCAGGGGATCGGCGGTACCGGCATCCGGCCCGGGCCCGACGATGAGGGCGACCGCGGCATCGGCGGCACCGGTGTCGTCGGCACCATCCGGGGCTTCGGCAGCATCATCGTCAACGACCTGCGCATCGCCTACCCGGCCGACGTCCCGGTGACGGTCGACGGCCGCCCGGCGCGGATCGAGGACCTGCGCGTCGGCCAGGTGGTGCGGACCCTGGCGCAGCCGGGGGAGGGCGGGCTGTCCACCGCCGGCATCGCGGTGATCCACGAGGTGGTCGGCCCGGTGCAGCGCGTCGCGCCCGACCGGCTGACGGTGCTCGGCCAGGCGGTCGCCACCGCCGGGCTGCCGCCCGAGATGCCGCGGCCACGCTTGGGCGAGCGGGTCGCGGTGAGCGGCTTGCGCCGGCCCGACGGCAGCATCGCGGCGAGCCGGATCGACCCGGCCGGCTCCGCCCCCGACCTCGTCGCCGGCCCGGTGAGGCGGGGGCCGGGCGGCGCCCTGCGGATCGGCAACCTGCCGCTCGCCGGCCTCGATCCGGCGCTCGCCGGCGGGCGGGCGGTGGCGGAGGGGAGCCTCGAGGGCGGGCGGCTCGCGGTGGCGCGGGCGCTGCCGGCGGCCGAGCCGTTCGGCGCCGAGGCGCGGCGCCTGTCGATCGAGGCCTATGTAACCCGCGAGGGCGGCGCCTTGCGCACCGGTGCCGGCTACGCGGTGTCCGGGCGGGGCGGCCTCGTCCCGGCCGGCGGCGGGCTCGCGATCCTCGACGGAAGCACTGGCCGCGGCGGCCGCCTCGACCTCGACGGCGTGCGGCTCAAGCCCGATCCCGCCGGACGCGACGGCGCCCGCGGGCAGGGGAGTCCCGGCGGTGGAACCGGGCGTGGCGGCCCGGGGCAGGGCGGACTTGGGGGTCAGGGGCCGGGCGGTCACGGCTCGGGAGGTCACGGGCCGGGTCGCGGAGGGCACGGCGGCCCGGGCGGGCGGCAGGGTCCGTCGGACCGGTCCTTCGGCCCGGGCGGCGAGGGGCCCTTCGGCGGCCAGGGCCGCGGCGAGATCGACCCGCGCCTGCCGGGCGGGGAGGGGGCCGGGCGCTTCGGCGGTTCCGGCAGCCCGGGCGGGTTCGGAGGGCCGGGCGGCTTCGGCGGCCAAGGTGGCTTCGGCGGTCCCGGCGGGTTCGGCCGGCCGGGCGGCGAGGGGCCCGGCGGTTTCGGCGGGGGTGGGGGCGGGTTCGGCGGCGGGCGGCGCTGACGCGCATCGCCCGAATCACCGGATCTCCCGACTCCGCTGTGGACGAGCGCAGAAGCTTGACCGTTGTGGTCTTGGCGCCACACCGCACTGCGAAACCGGACCGTTTTCCGGTTGAGTTAACGGCCAAGTTCGGCCCTGGAACGGCCAAGTCTCTTTCCCGCCGCATTTGAACCGGAGCAGGATGGGCCTCCCCGTCGGTGCGGTCGCGCACCGGTCCCCTCCAGCAGGTTCTGCATGCGCAAGCGCCTCCTCATCGCCGTCGTCGTCGCGGCGCCGCTCCCCGCCACGGCGCAGGTGAGCCCCGTCCGCGACAACATCGACGCGCTGATCGAGGCGCATGCCAAGGCCAACGGCGTCCCGGCGAGCTTCATCCACCGGGTGGTGAAGCGGGAGAGCGGCTACAACCCCCGCGCGGTCGGTCGCGGCGGGGCGATGGGCCTGATGCAGATCAAGCACGGCACTGCCCGGGCGCTGGGCTATAACGGCTCGCCGGCCGGCCTGCTCGATGCCAGGATCAACCTGACCTACGGCGTCGCCTACCTCGCCGGTGCCTACAAGACGGCGCACGGCAACGAGGCCCAGGCCTACAGCTACTACGCCCGCGGCTACTACTACGCCGCCAAGCGGGCGGGCATCCGCACCGACGTGGCCGAGCTCGAGGCGCCGCCGGTCCGCGAGCTGCCCACCAACCCGCTCAACAAGTTCCTCGGCAGCGTCTTCGGCGCCCGCCAGACGGCGACGACCGCCACCGCCTCGGCCGACCCGTCGGTCGCCGCCCTGTCGAGCGCCGTCGCGCAACCTGGGCCCGCGTCGCAATACACCCTGCCGCCGCCCGTGGCCCCGCAAGCGCCTGCGGCTCAGCAAGGGCCCGCGGCCCAGCAGGCCCTCGCCGCCTACCAGCCGGCCGCGGCGCAGGTGCTGCCGCAAGCGACGGCGCAGGCCGCGGCCGATCCGGTCGTCACCGTGCCGCTGCCGCCGGTCCGCCCGGCCGCCCTGGCGTTCCACGCCGCGCCGGCCCCCGCCGCCGGCCAGGCCCTCGCCTATGCGGGCAGCAGCGCCGCCCTGGCGTTCCCGACCTCCGGCCAGACCGTCAGCCTCGCGGCGACGCCCGCCGCCGCTGCTCCCGCGCCTGCCGCCGCACCGGCCGCGCCGACCACCGTCGCCGCCCTGGAGCCGGCCGCCGCGCCGGCCGAGCCCGAGGCCGGCCCCAAGATGCCGCTGCCGCCGCGCCGCCCGGTCGAGTTCCGCCACTTCGTCGTGCGCAAACCCGCCCCCCCGGTGCCCCAGACCGCCGCGGCGGCGCCGGAGCCGGCCGCCGCGGTCAGCCAGTAGGCGTCAGCCCTCCCCGACGAACAGGGCCCGCGCCTGCGCGGGCGACGCGACGGCGATCCCGACCGCGCGGGCCAGGGCCGCGAGGCCGGCCACCTGCGCGGCGTTGTCCGGCGCCAGGCTGCCGTCCGGCCGCCAGAGGTTGTTCTCGAACCCGACCCGGGCATGCCCGCCGAGCGCCGCCGCGGCGACGAGGCAGGCCGCCTCCCGCGGCCCGAAGGCGCAGAGCGCCCAGGGCAGGTCGAGGTGGTGCTCGGAATTCCAGGCGCCCAGGAACGGCAGCAGGTCGGCGGGGTCGGAGCGCTGGCCGACGGCGTAGCGCCCGAGCACGAACAGGACGCTCGCCCGGTCGAGCGGGATCAGCCCCCGCGCCACGAGGCCCTGGAAGCGGGTGACGTCGCCCGCATCGTACAGGATGTGCTGCACCATCACCCCGGCCCGGGCCTGCTCCGAGAGGAAGGCGGCGGCGGCAGCCTCGTCCTCCGGCTCGGCGAAGAGCTCGCGCAGGGCGACCGAGAACGCCTCGGGCTTGAGCGCCCGCATCGCCGCCATCTGCTCGGCCGGGCTGTAGAGGCCGACCGCTTCGGTGGTGACCTGGCAGATCATCTCCGGCCCGGCCTCCCGCCGCACCGCCGCGAGCGCCGCCCGGTAGCGGTCGAGGTCGAGGGTGTGACGCGCTTCGGCGTCCCGCACGTGCAGGTGGATCATCGCGGCGCCGGCCTCGCGGCAGCGGGCGGCGTCCAGGCCGATTTCCCGCGGATCGATCGGCAGGGCGGGGTGGTCGGCCTTGGTGCGGCGGGCGCCGTTCGGCGCCACGGTGATGACGAGGGGGAGGGCCATCTGTCTCTCGGTTCCGTGGGGCAGCCGCCAGGATCACGATCAGGATCACGATGCGGCCACCCCCGCGACGCAGGGGTCAGTCTGCACCACCCGTCGCCCGGCGCCCATGGGCGATCGCGGTCGTCGTTAAGCCAGGGTTACGTCAGGCGGCCGGCATCCGGCGCGAGCGCCGGTGCAGCACCAGCACCAGGCCGGCGATGCCCGCGACCGTGACGATTCCGGAGGCCGCGAGGATGCGGCGGATCAGCGGCGTGTAGAGCCCGGTCTGCGGATCGTAGCCGTAGCAGAGCAGCACCAGCCGGTCGGCGAGGCCGCCGACCCGGCCGTCCCCGGCCTCGACCAGCGCGAGGCGCAGGTCGCGGGCGGTCATCGCCAGCGGCGACAGCGCCCGGGCGACCCGGCCGTCGCCGGTCAGCACCAGGGCGCCGGCCGGATGGGCGTAGGAGTCGGTGTCGCGGTCGTAGGCATAGGCGTAGCCGACCGCCCGCGTCACCGCCTCGACCGGTCCCGGCGAGCCGGTGAGCACGACGGCGCCGGCGAGGAGCGGTCCCGGCCCGAGCTGCTCGGCCACCATGGCGCGGGCGGTGGCGGCGTCGGCGCGCGGATTGATGCCGAGCGTCACCAGCCGGTAATCGGTGCCCGGCGCGAGCCCGGTGGCGGCGAGCGCCGTGCCGGCGACGGCGAGCATCGGGTCGCAGACGTTGTGGCAGGCATAGTCGAGGGGCATCAGCAGGGCGGGACGCCCGGCGAGCGCCTCACGAAGCGTCCGGCCCCGCCCGTCGGCACTGTCCGTGAAGGCGGCGTCGAGGGGAGCCCGCGCCCCGGGCGGCGGCGCGAGCCCGACGCCCGAGAGATCCTTGGGCGTCAGCCCCGCCGCGGCCGGCTGGGCGAGAAGGGCGAGCACGGCGGCGAGGCCGAGGCGGGCTGGCGTGATGCCGGGAACTCTCATCGCTTTCACCGACCACCTTGCACCGACCACCTTGCACCGACCGCCTTGCACCGACCGCCCGGAACCCGCACCCTCGCGAGAACGAGATAGGGCGGCCGCGCGGGTCACGGCCGCGACGGACCTTACGCCGCAGCGGGAGACGGGCGACATGACTGGCGACACGAACGGGGACGGGATCCGCGACGCGGCCGCCTTGCGCGGCCATATGGGCCCGGTCAGCCGCCTGGCCGAGGGCAAGGTGCAGGCCCGGCTCGACCGGCATGCCCGTGCCTTTATCGCGCTCTCGCCGTTCCTGGTGGTCGCCACCGCAGACGCGGAGGGCCGCGCCGATGCGAGCCCGCGGGGCGACGCACCGGGCTTCGTCCAGGTGGTCGACGACGCCACCCTGCTGATCCCGGACCGGCGCGGCAACAACCGCGCCGACAGTTTCGGCAACCTGCTCGCCGCGCCCGGCATCGGCCTGATCTTCCTCGTGCCCGGCCTCACCGAGACCCTGCGGGTCAACGGCACCGCCCGTCTCACCACGGATCCGGCCCTGCTCGCGCCGCTCGTCGCCCAGGGCAAGGTGCCGACCACCGGGCTCGTGGTCACGGTGCGCGAGGCCTTCTTCCATTGCGGCAAGGCGGTGATGCGGGCCCGGCTCTGGGACCCGGCGGCGCAGGTGCCGCGCGAGAGCTTCCCGAGCCTCGGCCGCGTGCTCGCCGAGCAGACCGGCGCCATCGGCGTCGCCGAGGCCGAGCAGCTGATGGAGGAATCCTACAGGACGCGACTCTACTGAGCTCTTCACGCCCTGGTTGTCCACAGTGATCCGAGGCCCGAAAGTTGCGGACGCCGCGGAGCCGCAGGCTGTGATAGTGTACCACCGGACGGTGCCCGTGCGGGGCGCGCCGCCCGAGGCGAGGATGGCCCCATGACAGGACAGGAGACGCCCGATCCCCTTCGGGTTCTCGTGGTCGAGGACGAGTACTTCATCGCCGACGACATCTCGCGCGCCCTGATCCGCCACGGGGCCGAGGTGGTCGGCCCGGTGCCGACGGTCCAGCAGGCGCGGGCCCTGCTGGATTCGCAAGCCCTCGACCTCGCGGTCCTCGACATCAACCTGCGGGGCGAGCTTGTCTATCCGCTGGTCGCCGAGCTGAGCCGGCGCGGCGTGCCGATGGTCTTCGCCACCGGCTACGACGCCGCGGCGATCCCGGCCGATTACGGGGCGATCCCCTCCTGGTCGAAGCCCTTCGACTACAGCGCCCTGGCCGGCGTGCTGCCCGCCCTGCGCCGCACCTGACGCAAATGTTCTGACACAGGTGTTCTGACGCACCGCAGCGGAACCGTCACGCTGCGATCCTGTTCTGCATCGAAGCGATGTCTGCCCCGACGGCAGCACAGGAGAGAGGCTGAATGGCAGCAGAGAAGGAAACGAAGGCCTTTCCGGCCGCCGCGAACACGCGGGTCCCGTTCGCGCTGGCCCTTTCGGCGCTGGCCGGTTGCGCGGACGCGATCGGCTTCCTCGAATTCTCGCAGCTGTTCATGTCCTTCATGAGCGGCAACACCACCCGTCTCGGCGCCGCGGTCAGCCTGGGCGACTGGGGCAACGTCACTCGGGTCGGCAGCACCATCGCGCTCTTCTGTTTCGGGGCGTTCCTCGGCACGCTGCTCGCCGCCGCTGTCGGCTACTGGCGCCTCGCGGTGCTGCTCGGCCTCCAGGCGGCTCTGCTCTGCATCGGCCTCGCCATGCCGCGCGGACCGTTCGAGTTCCCGCTCCACGCCTACCCGATCGTGCTGGCGCTCGGCATGCAGAACGCCGTCCTCCAGGACGAGGAGGGGCGCAGCCTGGCGCTCACCTACGTCACCGGCGCGGTGGTGCGCTTCGGCACCGGCCTCGCCAACCTGCTGCTCGGCCATCCCTCTCCGTCCTTCTGGATCCAGGCGCCGCTCTGGGCCGCCCTCACCCTCGGGGCGATCTCCGGCGGGCTCCTGCACGGCGCCTTCGGCGAGCGCGCCTTCCTGGTCCCGGCGGTCGTCGCGGCGGTCCTGGCGGTGATCGCCCTGGTGATGACCCTGGTCCACGGCGACGGACCGCTCGTCTCCGGCACCAAGTCGCCGGCGCCGGACGCCGCCGCCACGGCCCCGCCCGTGGTGTGAGGCGCGCGACGGAGCGGGAGCCCCGCTCCGGCAAAGATTACGCATAGTTCATGGAGCGGAGACACCCGCGTAAGCCGGCGGCGCCCATAACGGCAGGGTCGCCGGAACGCGGCGGCGTCCCATCCCCCCGGGCGCCGCCGCGCTTCAAGGCCCCGAGGGCCGAGGCGCCGGGTCATCATCGTCGCCCCCCAGACGACCCGGTGCACCGCGCCACGGCAGGCCGAGCCCCCCGGCTCGGCCTGCCGACCCCCGGCGGCGATGCCCGGCATGTCGCGATCCATCCCCCCGATCAGCGCGGCATGCCGGGCGGGGCCCGCCCCGGGTTCGAAGGGCGCCAGGATCCCGGATCGGAAACTCCCGCGCGCCGGGGATCTGCCCTAGAATGCCCGACATGCGCCTGCTCATCATCGAGGACGACCGCGAGGCGTCCAGCTACCTCTCCAAGGCCTTTCGCGAGGCCGGCCACGTCGCCGACACCGCCGATGACGGGCTCGACGGCTACGCGCTGGCGCGCGAGGGCGCCTACGACGTGCTGGTGGTCGACCGCATGCTGCCGAAGCTCGACGGCCTGTCGCTGATCCGCTCGCTGCGTGAGCAGGGCGTCGAGACGCCGGTGCTGATCCTGTCCGCGCTCGGCCAGGTCGACGACCGGGTGAAGGGCCTCAAGGCCGGCGGCGACGATTACCTCCCCAAGCCCTACGCCTTCTCCGAATTGATGGCGCGGATCGAGGTGCTGGCGCGGCGGCGCGGCGGCGGCGCGGCCGCGGAGGCCACGACCTACCGCGTCGGCGACCTCGAACTGGACCGGCTGTCGCACCGGGTCACCCGGGCCGGCCAGGAGATCCCGCTCCAGCCGCGGGAATTCCGCCTGCTCGAGTATCTGATGCGCCATGCCGGCCAGGTCGTCACCCGCACGATGCTGCTGGAGCACGTCTGGGACTACCATTTCGACCCGCAGACCAACGTCATCGACGTCCACGTCTCGCGCCTGCGCGCCAAGGTCGACAAGGGGTTCGATCGTCCGATGATCCATACCGTGCGGGGAGCCGGCTACATGGTCCGCGCCGGCGGCGAGGCGTGAGCGCGCAGACCACCGGCCCCCACGGCCAGAGCGCCTTCGGCCAAGGCACTCTCGGATCAGGCGCGCCCGACGGCGTGCTGGCCCGCCTCGGCGCGCTGTTCCGCACCACGGCGTTCAAGCTCTCGCTCGCCTATCTCCTGGTCTTCGCCGCCTTCGCGTTCTTCGCCCTCGGCTACGTCGCCTGGAACGCCAGGCGGGTCCTCGACGACCAGATCGTCTCGACCATCGAGGCCGAGATCAACGGCCTGTCGGACCAGTACGCGTCGGGCGGCATCCGCCGGCTGGTGAGCGTGGTCGAGCGCCGCTCGCGCGAGCCCGGCGCCTCGCTCTACCTCGTCACCACGCCGGCGGGCGAGCACGTCGCCGGCAACGTCGAGGCGCTGCCGCCCGGCGTGCTCAACGAGCCGGGCCAGACCGAGACGGCCTATGGCCGCGGCACCGACGGCGACCGCCTCGACCACCGGGCGATCGTGCGCATCTTCACCCTGCCGGGGGGATTCCGCCTGCTCGTCGGCCGCGACGTCGAGGAGCGCGACCGCCTCCGCGCCGTGATCGGGCGCGCCTTCGCCTGGTCGCTGATGCTGGTGGTGGGCCTCGGCTTCCTCGGCAGCTGGTTCATCGCCCAGCGCGTCCTGAAGCGCGTCGACCACATGACCGAGATCACCCGCGGCATCATGGCGGGCGACCTCGACGGCCGGCTCACGCTCGCCGGCACCGGCGACGAGCTCGACCGGCTGGCGAGCAACCTCAACGCCATGCTCGACCGCATCGGCGAGTTGATGCGCGGCATGCGCGAGGTCTCCGACAACATCGCCCACGACCTCAAGACCCCGCTCACCCGTCTGCGCAACAAGGCCGACGCGGCGCTCCGCGAGGGCGGCGACCCGGATTCCTTGCGGGCGGCGCTCGAGGCCAACATCGAGGAGAGCGACAACCTGATCCGGGTGTTCAACGCGCTCCTGATGATCGCCCGGCTCGAGGCCGGCAACGCCCGCGAGGGATTGGCGGAATTCGATGCCGGGGCGGTCGCCCTCGAGGTCGCGGAGCTGTACGAAGCGGTGGCGGAGGAGCGCGGCATCGGGGTGCAGGCCGAGGTCGAGGATGGCCTGGTGCTGCACGGCAGCCGCGAACTGATCGGACAGGCGATGGCGAACCTGATCGACAACGCCCTGAAATACGGGCAGAAAACCGCGGATATGGCCTCCGGGCCGGTGGTCCGCGTCGCGGCGAGGCGGGAGGAGGGCAGCGTGGTGCTCACCGTCGCCGACCAGGGCGAGGGCATCCCGGAGGCCCAGCGCGGCCGGGTGCTGGAGCGCTTCGTGCGGCTCGAGACCGCCCGCACCCGTCCCGGCTTCGGGTTGGGCTTGAGCCTCGTCAACGCCGTCGCCCGCCTGCACCAGGGCACATTCACGCTCGACGACAACGCGCCGGGCCTGCGCGCCACCCTGCGCCTGCCGGCCCCGCCGCGCGAGCCGGCCGCCCCCCGGCAGGTCGCCGCGTGACCGGGCTCGCCGCGCGCCTGACCCGGGCGCCCCGCCTCGCCGAGCCGGAGCGGGCGCGAGGCCGCCTCGCCGACCTCGTGGCCGAGGCACCCGACCTCGCGCCCCTCCTCGGCGAGGGCGGCCCGGCCCGCGACCTCCTCCTCGGCCTCGCCGACCATTCGCCGTTCCTGTGGGGCCTGGCCGCCCGCGACCCCGCCCGGCTCGCCGGCCTGCTGGAGCGTTCGCCGGAGGAATCCAACGCCGCGATCCTGGCCGACCAGCGCGGAGCGGGACTCGCCGGCGGCGACGTCGCCAAAAGCCTTCGCCGCAACCGCGCCGCGCACGCGCTGCTGGTGGCGCTCGCCGATATCGGCGGGGTCTGGTCCCTGGAGCAGGTGACGGCGGCGCTCTCCGATTTCGCCGACGCCTCGGTCGGCGCCGCGGTCGACGCGGCCCTCGTCCAGGCCGCCGGCACCGGCCGCTTCCTGCCCCCCGACCTGAAGAACCCCCAGGAAGGATCGGGCCTGATCGTGCTGGGCATGGGCAAGCTCGGGGCCGGCGAGCTGAACTATTCGAGCGACGTCGACCTGATCGTGCTGTTCGACCCCGACGCCGCCCCCTTGCGCGAGGGCGTCGAGGCGACGCCGTTCTTCAGCCGGATCGCGCAAGCCGTCGCCAAGCTCCTGCAGGAGCGCACCGCCGACGGCTACGTCCACCGGGTCGATTACCGCCTGCGGCCCGATCCCGGCTCGACCCCGACCGCCCTGTCGCTGCCCTCCGCCTACACCTATTACGAGACGGTGGGGCAGAACTGGGAGCGCGCCGCCTTCATCAAGGCGAGGCCGGTCGCCGGCGACACCGCGCTCGCCGACGCCTTCCTCGCCGAGCTGCGGCCGTTCGTCTGGCGAAAGTACTTCGATTTCGCCTCGATCGCCGACGTGCACGCGATGAAGCGGCAGATCCACGCCGTGCGCGGCCACGGCGCCATCGCGGTGGCGGGCCACGACATCAAGCTCGGGCGCGGCGGCATCCGCGAGGTCGAGTTCTTCGTCCAGACCCAGCAGCTGGTCTTCGGCGGGCGCCGCCCGTCCTTGCGCGGCCGGCGGACCCTGGAGATGCTGTCGGCCCTCCACGACGAGGGATGGATCACGGCGGACGCGCGCGACGAGCTCTCGGAGGCCTACCGCTTCCTGCGGACCGTCGAGCACCGGCTGCAGATGGTGGCCGACGAGCAGACCCAGCGCCTGCCGGAGGACGCCGCGAAGCTCGGGCGCTTCGCCCGTTTCCTCGGTTATGCCGACGAGGCCGCCTTCGGCGCGGCGCTGACCGCCGAGGCGCGCCGGGTCCAGGGGCATTACGCGCTCCTGTTCGAGGCCGAGCCGGACCTCGCGGCGGAGGTCGGCGACCTCGTCTTCACCGGCGCCGAGGACGATCCCGAGACGCTCGCGACCTTGCGCCGCCTCGGCTTCCGGGCGCCCGAGCGGGCGACCGAGACGGTGCGGGGCTGGCATTTCGGCCGCCGCCCGGCGGTGACGAGCCCGCGCGCCCGCGAGGTGCTGACCGAACTGGTGCCCGCCCTGATCCAGGCGCTCGCCGGCACCGCCGATCCCGACGGGGCACTCGCCGCCCTCGACCGCGCCTTCGGGCGGATGCCGGCCTCGGTCGAGCTCCTCACCATCCTGCGCTCGCACGAGCGCCTGCGGCTGCTCTTCGCCGACCTCCTCGGCACCGTGCCGCGGCTCGCCGACACGGTGGCGTTCAGCCCGCACGTCCTCGACGCAGTGATCGACCCGGCCTTCGTGGCGCCGGTGACCGAGACGGCGGCGCTGGCCGAGCAGTTCCGTGCCGGCCTCGGCCGGCCCCGCGACTACGAGGACTTCCTCGACCGCAGCCGCGACGCCGCCCGCCAGCTCCGCTTCGTCACCGGCGCCCGGCTCCTCTCCGGCATCCTGCCGCCCGCCGGGGCGGGGCGGGCCTATGCGGGCATCGCCGAGGTCACCGTCGCGGCGGCGCTCGGGGCGGTCGAGGCCGCCTTCGCCGAGGAGCACGGCCGTGTACCGGGTGGGCGCTTCGCGGTGCTCGGCCTCGGGCGTCTCGGCTCGCGCCAGCTGACCGCCGATTCCGACCTCGACCTCGTGGTCCTGTACGATTTCGACCAGGACGCGCGCGAGAGCGACGGCAGGCGCCGCCTGGACGCGGCGGTCTACTACAACCGCCTGACCCAGCGCCTCGTCGCGGCGCTCACCGTGCCGACCCGGCGCGGCCGGCTCTACGAGGTCGATCTCCGCCTGCGCCCGAGCGGCGGCCAGGGCCCGATCGCCAACCAGTGGCAGCGCTTCTCGGCCTATTGGCGCGAGGAGGCGGCCCTGTGGGAGCACATGGCGCTGACCCGGGCCCGGGCGATCGCGGGCGATGCCGGCCTGATGGCGGAGGCCGATGCGACCGCCGCCTCGGTTCTCCGCCAGCCGCGCGACGCGGGCTTCGTTGCCGGCGAGGTGCGGGCGATGCGCGCGCTCGTCGCGCGCGAGAAGGGCGATCACGGCCCCCTCGACCTCAAGCTCGCGCCGGGCGGGCTCCTCGACCTCGACTTCCTCGCGCAAGCCCTGGTCCTGTCGCATGCGAGCGCGCATCCCGATCTCGTCGGTCTCGACGCGGCGGAGGTGCTGGAGCGCGCCGGCACTCACGGCCTCGTCGACCGGGGGCTCGCCGGCCGCCTCGTCACCGCCTACCGGCTCCTCGACGACGTGCACCACTGGCAGCGCCTGATGGTCGAGGGCGAGTTCTCCCGAACGGCGCCGCCGGCGGCCCGGGCCCGCCTCGCCGCGGCGCTCGGCCAGCCGGACGAGGCGGCGCTGACGGCGCAGCTCGCCGAGACCCGTGCGGGCGTGCGGGAGGCGTTCGAGGCGCTGCTGGGGTAAACCGCCCCCGCTCGGCGGGGCCGACCACGCGGCCCGGGCTTTCGTCGAGGCAGGGCCTGCGCCGGCCCCGGTGCATGCGGGAAGCGGGCGAGCGCTGCATTTTTTTCGAGATCGGGCTCCGGCAGCCGGAACGTTGCACGCAGCCGAGCGTTTCCGCGAGGTTCTAAAGCCGGCGCTGCGGTCTCGCCTGTCCGCCGAAAGCCTGTGCCGATGCGCGTCGAGGCGTCCTGCCGGCCTCGATACTGACCTAGGGTATTGATGATGGGCCATCAGCTCATCATGGGATTGAGCGCCCGTGCCCTGGCGGATATGGCTGCAACCTGTTTCAAATAGGCTGATTGCAGCACAAAAACTCGCGGATTTACGCAGGATTAAGGCGTTCGTTGTCTTATCTTGCTCATCGCAAGCTTCCGCAGGGACTGGGCCCGTGCTCGCCAAGCTCAAGATTCTTCACAAGCTCACCGCAGCCGTCCTGCTGATCGCCGTCATGGTCGGCGGCTGCGTCTGGTACGCTCAAGGCCGCATGACGGCGATCGACGACGCCTACAGCGTGTTCCTGGTCCGCGAGGGGCGGGCGCCGGCCAGCGCCAGCCTCCTCAACCGCACCCTCTACACCCTGAGCTACGCGACCTTCCGGATCATCGCCGAGACCGACGAGGCGCAGATGCGGCGCGCCAGCGCCGAGTTCGACGAGGCTCTCGCGGGGGTCAAGCCGGGCGTCGCGGCCCTGCGCGAGCGGGCACCGACCTTCGCGGGCCGCATCGACACGATCGCCCGCGACCTCGAGGACCTGGCCGCCCGGCTGGCGAGTGTCCGCGACCTCGCCGCCGCGCAGCGCAACGCCGAGGCGCTCGCCCTGTTCCGGCGCAGCGTCGATCCCGTCCTCGGCGGCCAGATCCAGGAAACGCGAAAGCTCGCCCTCGACATCCAGAATTACGTCTCGGCGAACTCGGACGACCTGACTGAACAGACCAACGCCACCCGCATCCGGCTGATGGTGGTGAGCGGCCTCGGCCTCGTGCTCGGCCTCGCGGTGGTCGCCCTGGTGACGGTGCTCGGCGTCACCCGGCCGATCGGCCGCCTCGTGCGCGTCCTCGAGCGCATGGCCCACGGGGAGATCGAGGCCGAGATTGCCGAGGCGCGCCGGGGCGACGAGATCGGCGCCATCGGCCGCGCGGTCGAGGGCATCAAGGCGATGGTGGCGCAGAAGGCGGCCGAGCAGACGGAGATCAAGCGGATCGCCGACGCCGCGGCGGCCGAGGAGCGCCGGCGCACCATGATGATGCTGGCGGACGAGTTCGAGCAGGCGGTGGGCGGCATCGTCGGCCTGGTCTCGGCCTCCGCGACGGAGCTGCAGGCGACCGCCGGGCAGATGACCGGCACGGCGACCGAGACGGCGAGCCAGTCCGCCGCGGTCGCCGCCGCCGCCGAGGAGGCCGCCTCCAACGTCGGCACCGTCGCGGCGGCGGCCGAGGAACTCGGCGCCTCGGTGGCCGAGATTGGCCGTCAGGTCGACGGCTCGGCCGGCCTCGCGCGGGCTGCCGTGACCGAGGCCGACCGGACTGGCGCCCGGGTGCGCGAGCTGAGCCAGACCGTCGGCCGGATCGGCGACGTTGCCGGCCTGATCTCGTCGATCGCCGCGCAGACCAACCTGCTGGCGCTGAACGCCACGATCGAGGCGGCTCGCGCCGGTGCGGCCGGCCGCGGCTTCGCGGTGGTCGCCGCCGAGGTGAAGGAACTGGCGAGCCAGACCGCGCGGGCGACGGAGGAGATCGGCCAGCAGATCGCGGCGGTGCAGAGTGCCACCGGCGAGACGGTCGCGGCGATCACCGCCATTACCGCGCGGATCCGTGAGATCGACACCGTCACGGTGGCGATCGCCGCCGCGGTCGAGGAGCAGGGCGTCGCGACGCAGGAGATCGTCCGCAACGTCTCCCAGGCCGCGACCGGCACCGGCGAAGTCACCGGCAACATCGCCGGGGTGGCGGGCGCGGCGGAGGAGACGGGGGCGGCGGCGACCCAGGTGCTCGCCTCGGCCACCGAGCTGTCGCGCCAGTCCGAGCATCTCGGCGCCGAGGTCGCGCGCTTCCTCGCCACCGTGCGGGCGGCCTGAACCGTCAAGGTCGTCGATGCAGCCCCGGGGCCCGCGCGGCGGGAGCCCGGGGCTCGCGATTCGGGCGCAAGAAGCGGGATGAAGCACCGCCTCCCGGCCTCTTAAGGTCGATCGGAGGAGGACATCGCATGACCGCTTTCCGCTGCATCCCGGCTCCGACCGAGACCGCCGCCCGGTTCCGCGCGACCGGCACCGACGACCGCGGCAACCCGCTCCGGCGGATCGTCGCGATGCCGGGCGGCGCGTTCCCGTGCCGGCACTGCCTGCGCCTTGCCGCGCCGGGGGAGACGATGCTGCTCGGCTCCTACGACCTGCCGAAGCCGCTGGGGATCTACTGGACGCCGAGCCCGATCTTCCTGCACGCGGCCGACTGCCCCCGTGCCGAGATTGTGGACGAGGTCGCGCCGATCGTGCGGGCGAACCCGCTCGTCTCCGTGCGTACCTATGACGGCGAGCACCAATGCCTCTACGATCTCGGCCATGTCTGCGCCGGCGCGGAGGTGGATGCGCCGCTCGCGCGGGCACTCGACGATCCGCGAACGGCCTTCGTGAACATCCACACGGCGCGGCCGGGGTGCCTTCTCACGCTGGTCGAGCGGGTGTCCGTCTGAGGGTCGGCTTGCGGAGAGCGACCTGCAAACCGTCCTGCCAAGCTCTGGCGCGGGATGTGTCCTCTCCCCGCCCGCGGGGCTAGCCGATTCGCACTTCGCTATCTCAGGGCCAACCCATTGCAAAAGCGAGCGCTTCCCCTCCCACAAGGGGGAGGGGAAGCGCACTCCTGGAGACCAGAGACGGACTCCGGCCAAGATGCAGGAATGCGGGAGGCCCGCGGGGAGAGGAGGGGCTCCGGGCCTGCTCCTCGGCCGGACCGCTTTGCCGGCCTCGGCACGACCTGACCGGCTCAGGTCGATTACGCCCCAATCTCCGCCGCCGCGTCCCGCGCTTCGGCGGCGTCGTGAAGGCCGGGCCGCGGCAGGCGCACGAGCACGATCGTGCCGGTGCCCTCCTCGGAGCGGATGCGCAGGCCCCCGCCATGGAGCTCGGCGAGCGAGCGGGCGATGGCGAGGCCGAGGCCGGAGCCCTTGTAGCTGCGGGCGAAGTTGGTCTCGACCTGCTCGAACGGGTAGCCGAGCTTCGGCAGGGCCGCCTTCGGGATGCCGATGCCGCTGTCCTCGACGAAGATGTGCACCGAATCGATGGCGCGCCGGGTGCGGACCGCGACCCGCCCGGCCTCGGGGGTGAACTTCACGGCGTTCTGCAGCAGGTTGACCAGGATCTGGTGCAGGGCTCGCTCGTCGGCCATCACCAGGGTGTCGGCGCTCATCTCGACGCTGACGGTCAGCCCCTTGGACCGGGCCGGATCGGCGATCAGCTTCAGGGCGCGCTCCAGGGCCTCGCTCACCGCCACCGGCTGCTTGGCGAGCTTCACGCGGCGGGCGTCGATCCGCGACATGTCGAGGATGTCGTCGATCACCGACAGCAGGTAGTGGCCGCTCGAGCGGATGTCGCGGCAATATTCGCGGTACTTCTCGGAGCCGAGCGAGCCGAACACCTCGCTCTCCATCACCTCGGCGAAACCCAGGATGGCGTTCAGCGGGGTGCGCAGCTCGTGGCTCATATTGGCCAGGAACTCGGATTTGGAGCGGTTGGCGCTCTCGGCCTGGGCCTTCTGGTCGAGGTAGCGCTCGGCGAGGTCGGCGAGCTGCTGGGTCTGGATCTCGAGGGTCCGGCGCGAGCGCTTGAGGTCCGCGATGGTGGCGATGAGCTGGCGTTCCGATTCCACGAGCCGCTCCTGGTGCCGTTTCAGGGCCGTGATGTCGGTTCCGACCGAGACGTAGCCGCCGTCCTTGGTGCGGCGCTCGCTGATCTGCAGCCAGCGCCCGTCTGCGAGCTCGGCCTCGAAGGTGCGAGCGCCCGCTTCCGGGAACTCGCCGGCGGGGATCTCGCGCCGCACGGTCGGCAGGGCGGCGCGCCCCATGATGGCGTCGTAGCGCCGGCCCGGCTGCGCCTCGTCGGCGGTCAGCGCGTGCAGGCGCCGGAACTTCGAGTTGCAAAGGACGAGGCGGTTCTGCGCGTCCCACAGCACGAAGGCCTCGGACACCGCCTCGACGGCGTCGCGCAGGCGCATGTCGGCGGTGGCGGTCGATTCGGCCAGCCGCCGCTGCTCCGAGATGTCGATGACGATGCCGACGAGATGCCGGCCATTGTCCTCCAGGTCCTGCACGATCTCGGCCCGGGCCTTGAGCCAGACCCATTCGCCGCCGGCGGCGCGGATGCGGAACTCGTGGTCGACGGTGGTGTCGCGGGCCGCGAGCTGGCGGGCCAGCCCGTAGAGGTCGGTGTCGTCCGGGTGGACCAGGGCGTTGACGTCGCCGAAGGAGAGGAATTCCTGCTCCCGGACATAGCCGAGGAGCTGGTACATCGAATCCGACCAGTAGATCCGTCCGCGCGGGATGTCCCAGTCCCACAGGCCGCAGCGGCCGCGGCCGAGCGCGGTGTCGAGGCGCTGGCGCACCTGCTCGCAGACCCGGTCGACGGCCCGCGCCCGGTCGGCCTGGAGCGCGTAGGCGAGGCCGGTGCAGACCACCACCAGGGTCACGGCGCCGACGAGAACCGCGGCGATGCGCGCCCGCCCGGCCCACAGGGCGGTGACCGAGTCGAGGGTCTGCACCACGGCGACCTGGGCGATCCCGGTCCCGCCCGGCACCGCCCGCACCGTCGCCAGCGCCCGCTCGCCGGTGCCGAGCACCACCGGTAGCACGCCGGCCCGCTCGCCCATGATGCCGAGCACCTGCACCTCGCCGACGAACTCGCCGAAATTGCGCGGCAGGCCGTGCTGCTCGGGCAAAGCCGCCAGGATCGCGTCGTCGGCACCGATCAGCAGCACGCTGCGGCCGGCCGGCAGGCCGCCGGACGGCAGGAGGCGCACCAGCCGCTCGCGCAGGGCGGCCGGTGCCATCGCCTCCGACGCGCCGGAGGATCGGGCGAGGGAGGCCGGCAGCGTGCCGGCCATCAGGCGGGCGACGAGGTCGATGTCGCGCCGCGCGTCGGCGACGACCTCCTCGCGGTGGCCGGAGAGCTGCAGGGCGGTGACGGTGCCGAGGCAGAGGAGGAAGGCCGCCAGCATCGCCGGGACGGCGAAGCGCAACCAGGATTCCGCGTGGGCGAGGCGCTGGTGCGCGGCCTTCGAAGCCCGGCTGATCCCGAGGATCGTCGCGGCACGCGCAGAGAAGGGGGCGGGATCCGCCTCCAGCATACCCAAACCCCCAACGGAACAGAAAGACAGATGCCGCGGAGGTTCCCGGCAGGCCCCCGAATCGAGCCTCAATCTGGCATTTCCACAAGCATTTTGTCCAGCGTCTCGCGCCGTGGAAATGAAGTGTTAACCAGTGATCGAAACCTGCGCGTGGCGCGCACGCCACGCGATTCTGCCAGCAGTGACAGGAGCTTGTGCGCTATTTTACCGTTGCGAGCGATCGCCCGGCGATGTCGCTGACGTCGGGGGAGAGGCCGGGCGCCTCGGCCACGCGGCGCAGGGCGGCCCCGGCCCGCAGGCGGCGTCCGGCCTCGACCATACGCCAAGTATTGAAAGCAGTTAGCAGCCGCGCCGCGACTTGGGGATTTTTTCGGTCGAGGGCCAGCACGACCTCCGCGGTCAGGTCGTAGCCGGTTCCGTCGGGGCGGTGGAACTGCGTCGGATTGTTGAGGCTGAAGCTCGCGACCAGCGAGCGCACGCGGTTCGGGTTGCCGAGCGAGAAGGCCGGATGCGCCATCAGCCGGCGGACCCGGTCGAGCGTGCCGGCCTCCGGGATCATCGCCTGCAGGGCGAACCACTTGTCGAGCACCAGGGGCTCGTGGCGGTAGGTGTCGGCGAAGCGGGCGAGCGCCGCCTCCCTCGCCTCGCCCGGCACGAGGCTCAGGGTCGCGAGCGCCGCGAGGCGGTCGGTCATGGTGGTGGCGGCGTCGAGCTGGGCGAGCGCGAGGGCGGTGCCGGCCTCCGGATCTGCGGCGGCCACGAGATCGAGCGCGGCGTTGCGCAAGGCCCGGCGGCCGGCACTGGCCGCGTCGGGGCTGAAGGGGGCGCCCGGCTCGTCGGCGAGCGCGTCGCGCAGGGACAGGAGCCGGGGCCCGAGGTCGCGGCCGAGCTGCACCCGCAACGTCTGCCGCGCGCGCCAGATCGCGTCGGGATCGACCTCCGCGGCGAGCGTCTGCGCCACCTCCTGCTCGCCCGGCAGCGTCAGGACCAGGGCCGCGAAGGCGGGATCGGCCAGGGCCTCGCCGTCGAGGAAGGTCGCGAGCGCCGCGGTGAGGCCCGCGCCCTCCGGCCCGGCCGCGGACTCGAGCGGCGCGCCGGCCCTGGCGCGGGAGACCAGCACCTCCATGGCGAGGCTCTGGGCCGCCTGCCAGCGGTTGAAGGCGTCGGAATCGTGGGCGAGGAGCGCGAGGCGCTCGTCCCGGGTCAGGGCGTGATCGACCTTCACCGGGGCCGAGAAGCCGCGAAACAGCGACGGCACCGGCGCCGAAGCCACGTCCTCGAAAACGAGGTCGTCCTCCGCCGCCTCCAGGACGAACACGCCGTCCCGCACCCGCTCGGACGTAGCCTCGACCGTGCCGCCCTCCGGCGCAACGAGGCCGAGCGCGACCGGGATCACCAGGGGACGCGGCGCGGCGCTCGCCGTCGCCTCGGTCGCGACCACCGGCAGGCTCTGGCGGAAGGTCAGCGTGTAGGTCCGCGCGCCCGCGTCGTAGGTCCCCGACACCGCGACGGTCGGCGTGCCGGCCTGCTCGTACCAGCGTGAGAAGGCGGTGAGGTCCCGCCCGCTCTCGGCCGCGAAGGCGGCGAGGAAATCCTCCACCGTGGCGGCCGTGCCGTCGCAGGTCGCGAAGAAGCGATCCATGCCGCGCCGAAAAATCTCGGGGCCGAGCAGGGTGCGCAGCATCCGGACGATCTCGGCGCCCTTCTCGTAGACCGTCGCGGTGTAGAAGTTGTTGATCTCGCGATAGGCCTGCGGCCGCACCGGGTGGGCGAGGGGGCCGGCATCCTCCGGGAACTGGCGGGCGCGGAGCGTGCGCACCTCGGCGATGCGGTGGACCGGACGCGAGCGCTCGTCGGAGGAGAATTCCTGATCGCGAAAAACCGTCAGGCCTTCCTTGAGGCAGAGCTGGAACCAGTCGCGGCAGGTCACCCGGTTGCCGGACCAGTTGTGGAAGTACTCGTGGGCGATGATCGCCTCGATGTTGGCGTAGTCCGCGTCGGTGGCGGTGTCGGGGCTCGCCAGCACGTACTTGTCGTTGAAGATGTTGAGGCCCTTGTTCTCCATCGCGCCCATGTTGAAGTCGGAGACCGCGACGACGTTGAAGACGTTGAGGTCGTAGGCGCGGCCGAAGGTGCGCTCGTCCCAGGCCATCGAGCGGGCGACCGCGTCGAGGGCGAACCCGGCGCGGCCCTCCTTGCCGGGTTCGACGTAGACGGCGATCTCGACGTCCCGCCCCTCCATGGTGGTGAAGCGCGAGCCGACCCGGCCGAGGCAGCCGCCGACGAGGGCGAACAGGTAGGCGGGCTTCGGGTGGGGGTCGTGCCAGACCGCGAAGTGGCGGCTCGGGCCGACATCGCCCGTCGCGACCGGGTTGCCGTTGCCGAGGAGCACGGGCGCCTCGTCCCGCTCGGCCTCGATCCGGGTGGTGTAGACCGCCATCACGTCGGGCCGGTCGAGGAAGTAGGTGATGCGCCGGAAGCCGTCCGCCTCGCACTGGGTGCAGTAGACGCCGTTCGAGCGGTAGAGCCCCATCAGCTTGGTGTTGGCGCTCGGGTTCACCTGCGTCTCGATCTCGAGCACGAAGGGGCGCTGCGGCGGCTGGTGCAGGGTGAGGGAGCGGGGCGTGACCGCGATCGCGCCCGGGCCGGTCGGCTGCCCGTTGAGGGCGATGGCGAGCAGGGTCAGCTCGTCGCCGTCGAGGACGAGGGGCGCGCCGGGCTCGCCGGCGGGGTTGGGGCGGAGCGCCAGCGTCGCGGTGATCCGGGTCTCGGTCGGATGCAGGCGCACGTCGAGCTCGACGCGGTCGATCAGGTAGTCGCTCGGGCGGTAATCGGCGAGGCGAACGATCGTCTGCATGAGGGTCCCTCGGCGGTCTCGCTGGGCGGCGGAGGGATCAAGCCTTTGCACCGGCGCCGCCCGCAGCGCAACGCGGGATCGACGCGCGGACCCGGCCCTCCCCGCCGGCCGAGGGGCGCCCTAGCTACGACGCCGGATCCGGCGCCCGCCAGGGGCGCCTCGACAGCTCAAGGATGGAGCGCCATGGAATACCTGCACACGATGGTCCGCGTCGCCGACCTGGACAAGGCGCTCGACTTCTACTGCAACAAGTTCGGCCTCCAGGAGGTGCGCCGCACCGAGAGCGAGAAGGGCCGCTTCACCCTGGTGTTCCTGGCCGCCCCCGGCGACGCCGCGCGCGCCAAGGACACCAAGTCGCCGCTGCTCGAACTCACCTACAACTGGGATCCGGAGGAGTATACCGGCGGGCGCAACTTCGGCCACCTGGCCTATCAGGTCGACGACATCTACGCGACCTGCCAGAAGCTCCAGGATGCCGGCGTGACCATCAACCGCCCGCCGCGGGACGGCCACATGGCCTTCGTGCGCTCGCCCGACGGCATCTCGATCGAGATCCTGCAGAAGGGCGGGGCGAAGCCGCCGCAGGAGCCCTGGGCCTCGATGCAGAATACCGGCAGCTGGTGAGGCATCGGCGGGCGGGCCGGATGAGGCCCGCCCCCTTCGATATCCCTATGCCTCGGCCGCCGGGGTGAGGCCGAGCTCGGCCAGCTTGGCGTGGATCGCCGTCACCGGGCGCTTGAGCTTCAGGCTCATCACCGAGGCCGAGACGCCCTCGCGCGCCATGGCCTTGAGCTGCTGCACGGTCTCGAGCGTCCAGCCCGCCTCGATGTTCTCGCTCATCAGGGTTGCCTCCGTTCTCGCGGCCGCGTCGCGGCGGCCTTGAGAGCGGCAGGTAGGGAGGAGGGGCGGCGCGGCAACCCGGGCCCTTCCGGCTTGACGCGGGCGCCTGCGCATCGCACATCGGCGCCGTCAGCCGGCCGGGCGGCCGCTCCGGTCCTGTCAGCGGGTTCGCCCGTCCGCGGGATCGGGGAGGAAAGTCCGGGCTCCATGAAGAGACGGTGCCGGATAACGTCCGGCGGGGGCGACCCCAGGGACAGTGCCACAGAGAGCAGACCACCGGGCGGGTCCTCGCGGACCCGGACCGGCCAGGGTGAAAGGGTGCGGTAAGAGCGCACCGCGGACGCGGCAACGCGGACGGCACGGCAAACCCCACCGGGAGCAAAACCGAATAGGGGCGGCACGCGCGAGCAATCGCGCACGGCCTTCTTCAGGCCCGTCGCCCGGGTTGGTTGCTCGAGGCGGCCGGCAACGGCCGTCCCAGAGGAATGGCCGCCACGTCCGGGGAATCCTCGCGGATTTCTCGGGCCATACAGAACCCGGCTTACAGGCCGGCTGATACCCAATCTCCGAAAATCCGCGTCGGGCCCGCCGCAGCTGAAAGCCGGCGGGTGCGACGCATCTCCGAGGTAGAGCCCGCGCCAGAGGGCAAACAGGTACGGCCGCCTCGACTTTTCGGCGGGGTGCGCGACCATCACAAGCCTTCGTTAACCTTGCTGGTCTCTGATGCCAGCGGGGCGGGTGCTGCCCGCCGCGTGTGCCCTCGCGTTGACGACCCCAGAGGCCCATGATACCCCGAGCCACCCCGTCCACGGCGATTCCAGCATCGGCGGCCGCACCCCGCGAGAATGGGCGTGATGGTCGCGCGTCGGTGTCTGGCGTGGGCAAAGCGGCGCCCTGGCGCCGATCCCGGCCGGCCTCGGCCCGGCTCGCGCGGAACCCGGAGCACCATGGATCGTCACGCCTCAAGGCGCGCCCGGCGCGCGGGATCGCCCGTCGTCCCGGTCGAGTCCGTCCGGGTCGAAGCGGGGCATCGGTCGTGAGCGAGGCCGCCCCCCACATCCCGGTCCTGCTGGACGAGGTCCTGGCCGCCCTGCGCCTCGGCACGGGGCCGGCGACCGTCATCGACGGCACCTTCGGCGCCGGCGGCTACACACGGGCGATCCTGGCGGCCGATCCGCAGAACCGCGTGCTCGCCATCG
Organism: Methylobacterium sp. 17Sr1-1; assembly: GCF_003173775.1. NCBI lineage: Bacteria > Pseudomonadati > Pseudomonadota > Alphaproteobacteria > Hyphomicrobiales > Methylobacteriaceae > Methylobacterium > Methylobacterium sp. 17Sr1-1. Next base: position 2,067,977 of record NZ_CP029552.1, read on the forward strand.
ACCGTGATCCCACGGCCATTGCCGCCGGCCAGGCCCTGGTCGAGGCGCAAGGCGGGCGCCTGACCCTGGTCCAGGGCCGCTTCGGCGACCTCGACGCGATCGCGCGCGACCACGGATTCGCCGACGCCGACGGCGTCGTGCTCGATATCGGCGTGTCGTCGATGCAGCTCGACCAGGCCGAGCGCGGCTTCTCGTTCCGGTTCGACGGCCCCCTCGACATGCGCATGGAGCGGGCGGGCGAGAGCGCGGCCGACCTCGTCAACGAGGCCTCCGAGGCGGCGCTCGCCGACGTGATCTACCATTACGGCGAGGAGCGCCGGGCCCGCGCGGTCGCCCGCGCGCTGATCGAGGCGCGCCGGCGCGGCCGCATCGAGACCACGGCGGCGCTCGCGGAGATCGTCGCGGGCGTCGTGCGGGCGGAGCCCGGCAGCGGCATCCATCCAGCCACCCGGACCTTCCAGGCCCTGCGCATCGCGGTGAACGACGAACTCGGCGAGTTGCAGCGGGCGCTCCACGCCGCCGAGCACACCTTGCGGCCGGGCGGCCGCCTCGCGGTGGTGACGTTCCACTCGCTCGAGGACCGCATCGTGAAGCAGTTCTTCTCCGCCCGCAGCGGTCGGGCGGTCGCGGCCTCGCGCCACCTGCCGATGGCGGCACAGCCGGCGCCCCGCAGCTTCACGCTGGTCACCAAGGGCCCGGTCGCGGCCGGCGAGGCCGAGTGCCGGGCGAACCCCCGCGCCCGCTCGGCGAAGCTGCGCGCCGGCGAGCGGACCGATGCGCCCGCGCCGCCGCCGCTCACGGCCCTGGAGGCGCTCGCCTCCCTGCCCGAGACCCAGACCCGGGGAGGGCGCCGGTGATCCGCCTCCTGCACCTCGCGGCGATCGCCGGGCTGATCGCCTCGGCCATCTACGCCTACTCGATCAAGTACGACACGCTCTACCAGGCCGAGCAGGTCGCCAAGCTGAAGACCCGCCTGCGTAAGGAGCGCGACGCGATCGCGGTCCTGCGCGCCGAGTGGCAACTGCTCACCCGGCCGGACCGCCTCCAGGGCGCGGTCGACAAGTACCTGCAGCTGGAGCCGATCGGCACCAGCCATCTCGCGCGGCTCGCCGACTTGCCGGCCAAGGCCGATCGCGGCGACGAGATCGCCCGCAAGCTCGAGGCGCTCGGCCTCGGCGCCACGGCGACGCCCGCCGCCAAGGAGCGCGCGCCCTCCACCACCGCCGCCCGCAGCGAGGAGCCCCGCACCACCGGCTCCACCTCCACTCCCACCCGCACCGTCACCCCGACGGCCAAGAGGTAGGCGCCCGTGAACCAGGACCAGGACTTCCAGGCTCACGATCCCCGGACGGCCCAGATCGATCCCGCCGAGGCCGATGCCGCCGCGGTCGATCCGGCGCCCGCTTCCGTCGCGGAGCCCGCCCCGCCGGCGGCGCCCCGGCGCAACCTCGCGCAGATGCTGCGCGGCGGCGTCCTGGCGATGTTCCGCCTCTCGGTGGAGCGCAGCGCCGCGCGCGTCGGCCTCGTCGGCCTCGTCTTCGGCGCGGTGTTCCTCGCCCTGATGGGCCGGCTCGCCAGCTTCGCCATGCTGCCGGACGATCCGGGCACGGCCTCGGCCCGCCGGGCCGAGAACGGCGGCACCACCCAGGTGCGGCCCGACATCATCGACCGCAACGGCGAGATCCTCGCCACCGACATCCGCACCGTCTCGGTCTTCGCCGAGCCGAAGAACATCTACGACAAGGACGAGGCGGTCGAGCTCCTCACCGCCGTCCTGCCGGAGATCAACGCCCGCGACCTTCGCGAAAAACTGTCGTCGAAGAAGGGCTTCGTCTGGGTCAAGCGCGAGATCACCCCGCGCCAGCAAGCCGAGGTGCACCGCCTCGGCATCCCGGGCGTCGGCTTCCTGTCCGACCACAAGCGGGTGTATCCGAACGGCACCGCGGCGGCCCACATCCTCGGCGTGACCAACCTCGACAATGTCGGCATCGCCGGCATGGAGAAGTACATCGACCGCCAGGGCCTGCGCGACCTGAACAGCCTCGGCTTCGTCGAGAAGTCGGCCGACATGGCGCCGGTCCAGCTCTCGATCGACCTGCGCGCCCAGCACGCGGTGCGCGACGAGCTGGCCTGGGGCATGGAGCATTACCGCGCCAAGGCGGCGGCGGGCCTGATCCTCGACGTGACCACCGGCGAGGTGATCGCCCTCGCCTCGCTGCCGGATTTCGACCCGAACGAGCCGAAGGACGCGCTCGATCCCGACCGGATCAACCGGATGAATGTCGGCGTCTACGAGATGGGCTCGACCTTCAAGGCGATGACGCTGGCGATGGCGCTCGACTCCGGAAAATTCAACGTCAACTCGACCTTCGACACCCGCGGCGGCGTGCTGCACTGGGGCCGGCAGAAGATCCACGAGTATCACGGCACCAACCGGGTCATCACGATGCCGGAGGTGTTCACGCACTCCTCCAACATCGGCTCGGCCAAGATGGCGCTCGGCATCGGCGTGCCCGGCCACAAGGCCTTCCTGAAGAAGATGGGCCTGCTCGACCGCCTGCGCACCGAATTGCCGGAGAGCGCCGAGCCGATCATCCCGCCGCGCTGGACCGAGATCAACACCATCACCATCGCGTTCGGCCACGGCCTCGCGGTGGCGCCGCTCCAGGCCTCCGCCGCGGTGGCGGCGATCGCGAATGGCGGCTTCCTGATGACGCCGACCTTCCTCAAGCGCAGCGAGGCCGAGGCGCGCGAGAAGGCGACGCAGGTTCTCTCGCCCCAGACCAGCGAGGCGATGCGCTACATCATGCGCCTCAACGCCACCGAGGGATCGGCCAAGAAGGCGGCGATCCCGTACTACTACGTCGGCGGCAAGACCGGCACCGCCGAGAAGGTGATCCGCGGCCGCTACGTGAAGAACCGGCTGTTCACCACCTTCATGGCCGCAGCACCCATGGACAAGCCGAAATACATGTTCGTCACCATCATGGACGAGCCGCAGGCGGTGGCGGCGGAATCCGGCTCCTACGCGACCGCCGCCTGGAACTCCGGCGTCGTCACCGGCCGGGTGATCGCCCGCGTCGCCCCGATCCTCGGCCTGCCACCGCAATTCGAGCCGCCGGTGAAGCCGTTCCCGCTGATGGTCAAGCTCGGCGCCTACCACGTCAACCAGCTGGACGGACGATGAGCCTCACCCTCGGCGACCTGTTTCCGGAGGCCGGCCAAGGTACCGGCCAAGGTACCGGCCAAGCCGCCGGCCTCCCCGTCACCGGCCTCACCGCCGACAGCCGCAAGGTCGAGCCCGGCTTCGTGTTCCTGGCGGTGCCCGGCACCGCCGCCGACGGCCGGCTCTTCGCCGCGAAGGCCGCCGCGGCGGGCGCGGTCGCGATGGTGGCGGAGGGCGAGCGCCCGGCCGACCTGCCGGCGGGCGTGGCCTATCTCGAAGTCGCGGATGCCCGCGTCGCCCTGGCGGCGGCGGCGGCCCGCCTGCATCCGGGCCAGCCCGGCACGGTCGTCGCCGTCACTGGCACCAGCGGCAAGAGCTCGGTGGCGGATTTCGTGCGCCAGATCTTCGGCCGTCTCGGCCGCGAGGCGGCGAGCCTCGGCACGCTCGGGGTCATTACCACCAGCGGCGCCGCCTACGGCTCGCTGACGACCCCCGACCCGATCACCCTGCACAGGACCCTCGACCGGCTCGCCCACGACGGCGTCACCGAGCTTGCCATGGAGGCCTCCTCGCACGGCATCGAGCAGAGCCGCCTCGACGGGGTGCGCCTGACGGCTGCCGGCTTCACCAATCTCGGCCGCGATCACCTCGACTATCACGGCACGCCGGAGGCCTATCTCCAGGCGAAGCTCCGCCTGTTCACGACCCTGCTGCCGGAGGACGGCACGGCGGTCGTCAATGCCGACGGGCCGCAGAGCGGGGCGGTGATCGCGGCGGTGCGGGAGCGCGGCCTGCGGCTCGTCACCACCGGCCGGGCCGGGGAGGGGATCCGCCTCGTCTCCGCCCGCACGGAAGGATTCGTGCAGCGCCTCGAGATCGCGGTCGAGGCGGCGACCCACACCGTCGATCTCCCCCTCGTCGGGGCGTTCCAGGTCGAGAACGCGCTCCTCGCCGCCGGACTCGTGCTCGCGACCCCGGCCGGGGCCGGGCGCGAGGCCGAGGTCATCGCGGCGCTCGGACACCTCGCCGGGGTGCCGGGGCGGCTGGAGCGGATCGGCACGGTGCGGGACGCGCTCTGCATCGTCGACTACGCCCACAAGCCCGACGCGCTCGCCAACGTCCTCGATGCGCTCCGCGCCTTCACCACCGGGCGCCTCGTCTGCGTCGTCGGCTGCGGCGGCGACCGCGACCGGGGGAAGCGCCCGCTGATGGGCCGCATCGCGACCGAGAAGGCCGACCGGGTCATCGTCACCGACGACAATCCCCGCAGCGAGGACCCGGCCACGATCCGCGCGGCGATCCTGGCGGCGGCGCCCGGCGCCGAGGAGATCGGCGACCGCGCGGAGGCGATCCGGACGGCCGTGCGCGACCTTCGCGCCGGCGACGTGCTGGTCGTTGCCGGCAAAGGTCATGAAACCGGCCAGATCATCGGCGACCGGACGCTCCCCTTCTCCGACCGCGACGCGGTCCTGAGCGCGATCGAGGAGTCCCGCGCATGACCGAGCCCCTCTGGACCCTGGATGACGCCGCCGCCGCCATGGGCGGCCGCGTCGTCGCCGACGCGTCTGCGCCGCAGGTCCTCTCCGGAATCTCGATCGACACCCGCACCCTGAAGGTCGCCGACCTGTTCTTCGCCATCCGCGGCGAGGCCCGCGACGGCCACGATTTCGTCCGCGACGCGCTGGCCCGCGGGGCCGGCGCCGCGGTGGTGGCCGAGGAGCGGGCCGCCGAGCTCGCCGAGGCCGGCCCGCTGATCGCCGTGCCGGCGCGCGACGAGGACGGGGTCCTCGCCGCCATGCGCGGCCTCGCCGTGGCGTCGCGGGCGCGGACCGCAGCGCGGATCCTCGCCGTCACCGGCTCGGTCGGCAAGACCGGCACCAAGGAGGCCCTGCGCCACGTGCTCGCGGCGCAAGGGAGCACCCACGCCTCCGTCGCCTCCTACAACAATCACTGGGGCGTCCCCCTGACCTTGAGCCGGATGCCGGCGTCGAGCGAGTTCGGGGTGTTCGAGGTCGGCATGAACCATGCCGGCGAGATCGCCCCCCTGACCCGCCTGGTGCGGCCCGAGATCGCGATCGTCACCACGGTCGAGCCGGTCCATATCGAGCATTTCCGCTCGCTGTCGGGCATCGCCGACGCCAAGGGCGAGATCTTTTACGGCCTGGAGCCCGGCGGCGTCGCGATCATCAACCGCGACAACCCGAATTTCGAGCGCTTGGCGGCCCACGCGCTCGCCTCCCGGGCCGGCCGGGTGGTGAGCTTCGGCGAGCATCGCGAGGCCGACGTTCGGGCCGAGCGCATCGTGATGCGTCCCGACCTGTCGATCGTCGACGTGCGGGCGATGGGCGTCGCCCTCACCTACCAGCTCGGCACGCCGGGCCGGCACACGGCACTGAACTCGCTCGCCGTCGTCGCCGCCGTGCAGGCGCTGGGCGCCGACCTCGCGCTCGCCGCGCTCTCGCTGGCGCAGCTGCGCCCGCCGGCCGGGCGCGGCGCCCGCCACGTCCTGAGCGTCGGCGACGGCGAGGCGCTCCTCGTCGACGAGAGCTACAACGCCAACCCGGCCTCGGTGCGGGCGGCGCTGAGCACGCTGGCCGGCGTCGAGACCTCGGGCCGGCGCATCGCGGTCCTCGGCGACATGATGGAGCTCGGTACCGACGCTCCCCGCCTGCACCGCGAACTGGCGCAGGCGGTCGAGGAGCACGGCATCGACCTCGTCTTCACCGCCGGTCCCCTGATGCAGGAGCTGTTCGAGGCGCTGCCGACCGCGCGCCGGGCCGGCGCCCGCGCCTCCTCGGCCGAGCTGGTCGACCCGGTGGTCGCGGCGCTGCGGCCCGGCGACGCCGTGATGGTCAAGGGCTCGAACAGCACCCGCATGGGCCGGATCGTCGAGGCGCTCAAGGCCCGCTACGGCGCCACGGCCGACCAGGATCTCGCCGTCGGCCGGTCCGGCTGAGCCAACCTTCAGGATTCTGTCGCAGCGTTGTGGGCATAAGCCCGCCGTTGCCGCTCGCCCACGATCGGATGCCTTCGGGATGCTCTACCTCCTCTCCGAGCTGAGCGGCGTGTTCTCGCCGCTCAACGTCTTCCGCTACATCACCTTCCGGACCGGCGGCGCGCTGTTCACGGCGGGCTTCTTCGTGTTCTGGTTCGGCCCCTGGATCATCTCGCTCCTGCGCCTGCGCCAGGGCAAGGGCCAGCCGATCCGCGAGGACGGCCCGCAATCGCACCTCCTGACCAAGCGCGGCACGCCGACCATGGGCGGGCTGATGATCCTGGCCGGCGTGATGGTGGCGGTTTTGCTCTGGGCCAACCCGCGCAACCACTACGTCTGGATCGTCATGATGGTGACGCTGGGCTTCGGCGCGATCGGCTTCTACGACGACTACCTCAAGGTCACGAAGCAGAGCCACAAGGGTTTTTCGGGCAAGTTCCGCCTCGCGCTGGAGGCCCTGATCGCGATCGCGGCCTGCGTCGCGGTGGCGGAATACTCCGCGCCCGGCCTCGCCTACCGGCTCGCCTTCCCGGTCTTCAAGGACGCGATCATCAATCTCGGCCTGTTCTACGTCGCCTTCGCGGGCTTCGTGATCGTGGGAGCGGGCAACGCGGTCAACATCACCGACGGCCTCGATGGCCTCGCCATCGTGCCGGTGATGATCGCGGCGGCGACCTTCGGGGTCATCGCCTACCTCGTCGGCAACGTGATCTACGCGTCCTACCTCCAGGTGAACTACGTCCCGGGCACCGGCGAGCTGGCGGTGGTCTGCGGCGCCTTGATCGGGGCCGGCCTCGGCTTCCTGTGGTTCAACGCGCCGCCGGCCCAGATCTTCATGGGCGATACCGGCTCGCTGGCGCTCGGCGGGCTGCTCGGCACCGTCGCGGTGGCGACCAAGCACGAGATCGTGCTCGGCATCGTCGGCGGCCTGTTCGTGCTGGAGATCCTCTCCGTCATCATCCAGGTCGCCTCGTTCAAGCTCACCGGCAAGCGCGTCTTCCGCATGGCGCCGATCCACCACCACTTCGAGCAGAAGGGCTGGAAGGAGCCGCAGGTGGTGATCCGGTTCTGGATCATCGCGGTGGTGCTGGCGCTGTTGGGTCTGGCGACCTTGAAGCTGCGGTAAGGTACTTCGCACCCTCCACGCCCTTTCCCGGACGACTGGAGCGTCAGCGGAAGGAGATCCGGGATCCAGCAGAGGAAGTGCCGCGAAGCGGCTCTATGATTGGTACGTCGCAGGCATAGAGACGCTTCGCGACGTTCAATGGCTGGATCCCGGATCTCCTTCCGCTATCGCTGCAGTCGTCCGGGAAAGGGGAGGGTGCCAGGGCGGTCCCGTCCCACTCTCACGGCACAGCTTGACGAAGCCTCGCTCCGCGCCTCACTAACCGGCGTGAGACACGCGCCGCGCCCCGGCCCGGCGCCGCCCCGGCGAAGGTCCGATCGACGCATGACACCCTCCACCACCTTCGCCGGCCAGAATGTGGCCCTGTTCGGGCTCGGCGGCTCGGGCCTCGCGACCGCGCTCAGCCTCAAGGCCGGCGGCGCCCGGGTGATCGCCTGCGACGACAACCCGGCGCGGATGGAGGCGGCGGCCAAGCAGGGCATCGGGACCGGCGACCTGCGGCAGGCGGACTGGACCGAGTTCGCCGCGCTGGTCCTCGCCCCCGGCGTACCCCTCACCCATCCGGCGCCGCACTGGACGGTGGACCTCGCCAGGAACGCCGGCGTGCCGGTGATCGGCGACATCGAGCTGTTCTGCCGCGAGCGCGCCGCGACCTGTCCCGCGGCGCCCTTCGTGGCGATCACCGGCACCAACGGCAAGTCGACCACCACGGCGCTGATCGCCCATGTCCTGGCGAGTGCCGGCCGCGACGTGCAGATGGGCGGCAATATCGGTACGGCCATCCTGTCGCTCGCCCCCCCGTCGCCCGACCGGGTGCACGTGATCGAGCTGTCCTCGTTCCAGATCGACCTGACGCCGTCGCTGGCCCCCACCATCGGCGTGCTCCTCAACCTCACGCCCGACCACCTCGACCGCCACGGCGACATGACGCATTACGCCGCCATCAAGGAGCGGCTGGTGACGGGTGCCGCCCATGCGATCGTCGGGGTCGACGACGCGTTCTGCCGGGCCATCGCCGAGCGCCGGACCGGGCCGCTGACCCGTGTTCATGTCGGCGAGGCGGGGGAGGGGCCCGGCATCCTCGCCCGCAACGGGGTCGTGATCGACGGGCGCGGCGCACCGGCGGAGCCGGTGGCGGATCTCTCCGGCATCGGGTCGTTGCGCGGCGCCCATAACTGGCAGAACGCCGCCATCGCCTACGCGGTGGCAGCCCAGCTCGGCGTCGCGCCGGACACCTTCGCGGCGGCGCTCGCGACCTTTCCGGGCCTGCCGCACCGGATGGAGGAGGTGGGCCGGCGCGGCAACGTGCTGTTCATCAACGATTCGAAGGCGACCAACGCCGACTCGACCGAGAAGGCGCTCTCGGCTTTCCAGCGCGTCCACTGGATCCTCGGCGGCAAGCCGAAGGAGGGCGGCATCGCGAGCCTCGCGCCGTACTTCCCCCGCGTGGCCCACGCCTACCTGATCGGCGCCGCGACCGAGGATTTCGCCGCGACCCTCGACGGGCAGGTACCGTTCAGCCGCTGCGGCACGCTCGACCAGGCCGTCGCCGAGGCCGCCGCCGCCGCGGAGCAGGACGGGACGCCCGAGCCGGTCGTGCTGCTCTCGCCGGCCTGCGCCTCCTACGACCAGTTCCGCAGCTTCGAGGATCGCGGCGACCAGTTCCGGGCGCTCGTGAGAGCCCTGCCCGGTCTGCGCACCCCCGGCGCCTGACGCGTAGTTCCCCAAACCGGCAAATCGGCGTATGCCGCTGCGCGCCGGGTCGGACCGAATCGCCTCCCGCCCTCGGGCCGGCCCAATCCCAGCGCTTCCCCGCGGTGCCATGCTGCCCCCCCAACGCCTCCTGCCCGCCGAGACCCCGGCCGCGGCCCACGCGCCGCACCGGCCCGGTCCGCGCAAGATCATCAGCTGGAACCTGCTGCGGCGGACCGGCGCGACCGTCGACGCCCTCGAGGCGCTGATCGCGCACGAGAAGCCGGACCTGCTCCTGATGCAGGAGGCGACCGTCGACATCACCGAATTGCAGGCCCGGGTCGGCGGGCACTATGCCTGGGCGCCGCTGCCGCGCCGCATCCACGGCCTCGCGATGTGGAGCCCGACGCCCTGGCCGCACCCGCCCGAGGTGGTGACCCTGCCCTCGGGCGCCCTGATCGACCGGGTCTGCCAGATCCTCGATCTCGGCACCTTCGGGGTCGCCAATGTTCACCTGTCGCACGGTCAGGTGCTGAACCGGCGCCAGCTGCGCCGCATCGCCCAGCACCTGCCGGTCCGGGCCGCGGTGCTCGGCGACTACAACATCGTCGGCCCGGCCCTGCTGCCGGGTTTCCACGATGTCGGGCCGCGCCACCCGACCCACGCCATGGTCGACCTCGTCCCCTTGCGCCTCGACCGCTGCCTCGTGCGGGGGCTGACCTGCCGCGGCCAGGCGGTGCTGCCGCGCGGCGCCTCCGATCACCGGCCGATCGTGGTCCATCTCGAACCCGGCAATCCGCAAGGCAAGCGCCAGCCCCTGCGCGACCGGATCGAGGCGTTTCGCGACCGCGCCGAGGACTTTCGGAAGCGGGCGCCGCTCAAAGATATGGCAGCAGCAATCGCACGGCGGCGTCGCGCAGGCGCACGGCCATCCCGCGAGAATTGAGCATCTCCACCGTCAGACGCTGCTCCATCTTCGCCCGCATCAGCCCGTCGAGGTCGGCCGCGAAGTCGGTGTCGTAGACCTCGACGTTGAGCTCGAAGTTGAGCCGGAAGCTGCGGCTGTCCCAGTTGGCGCTGCCGACGAAGCACCAGGCGTCGTCCACCACCATCAGCTTCGAATGGTCGAAGGGCGGCCGGTCGAGCCAGATGCTGACCCCGGCCTCCAGGAGCGGCCCGACATGGGCCCGGGTCGCCCAGTCGACCACCCGGTGGTTGCTCGCCTGCGGGATGATGACGTCGACGGTGACGCCCCGCATCGCCGCGAGGCCGAGCGCGGTCAGCAGCGTCTCGCTCGGCAGGAAGTAGGGCGTGGCGAGCCGCACCGAGCGCCGGGCGGTGGCGACCGCCTCCAGCACCACGAACTCGATCTTCTCGATGTCGGCGTCGGGCCCCGAGGTGACCACCCGGGCAAGCGAGGCGCCCGCCGGCGGGATCTCCGGGAACCAGGCCGGCCCCTCCAGATCCTCGCCCTTGACGAAGGCCCAGTCGCGCCAGAAGGCCTGGGCGAGCTGGCCGACTACCGGGCCGTCGATGCGGAAATGGCTGTCGCGCACCGGTTCGGGCGGGTTCTTCGCCATGACGTTCTCGTCGGCGATGTTGACCCCGCCGACGAAGCCGACCCGGCCGTCGATCAGCAGCAGCTTCTTGTGGGTGCGCAGGTTCAGGAACGGCATCCGCCAGGGCAGCGCCGAGTGCATGAACAGGCCGGCCGGAATCCCTAAGCTCCGCAGGCGCCGGTACATCGCCGGGAAGAAGTAGCCGCTGCCGATGCCGTCGATCAGCACGCAGACCGCGACGCCCCGCGCCCGCGCGGCGGCGAGCGCCTCCGCGAAGGCCCGGCCGCTGTCGTCGTCGCGCATGATGTAGCTCGACAGCGCGACGCTGGTGGTCGCCTCGCCGATCGCCGCCAGCATCGCCGGATAGGCCTCGTCACCGTGGCGGTAGCGCCGGATGCGGTTGCCGGCGACCAGCGGCAGGCCGCTGATCCGCTGCACCGCCTGCTTCAGCGGCTGGAAGTCGTCCGGCACCTCGGCCACCGGCGGCGGCGGGGCGCCGGGCCGGGGACCGGGCAGCACCGGCAGGCGGCGGGCGCGCCGGCTGACCCGGTTGATGCCGAACATCACGTAGAGCAGGCTGCCGAGCATCGGCGAGAGCCAGGCGAGCCCGATCCAGCCGATCGCCGCACTGACCTCGCGCTTGCGCATCAGCGCGTGCACCGTGACGATGACCGCGATGGCCAGCCCGATCGGCGCCAGCACGTCCGACTGGACCGAAGCCGGGATCCCGAGCCAGCGGTAGATCTCGTGTTCCACACGGCCTCCTGCCGCCGCTGTCCGGTGCCCTGTTCATCCTACCGGATACGGGACGAAGAACCGGGAATCCACTTGAGCAGGCAGCCCGTCCACCGCCCATAAAAAATCCCCCGCCCCGGGGAGGGGCGAGGGACGAACATCTCAGATCGTCCTGAAGCCGATCAGGCGCTCAGCGCTTCCTTGGCCCGCTCCGCCCGCTTGCGGTCGTTGGGGTCGAGCACGGCCTTGCGCAGGCGGATCGACTTCGGGGTCACCTCGACGAGCTCGTCGTCCTGGATCCAGGCGAGCGAGCGCTCGAGGGTCATGCGGATCGGCGGGGTCAGGCGCACCGCCTCGTCCTTCGAGGTGGTGCGGATGTTGGTGAGCTTCTTGCCCTTGAGCACGTTCACCTCGAGGTCGTTCTCGCGGTTGTGCTCGCCGATGATCATGCCCTGATAGACCTTCCAGCCCGGCTCGATCATCATCGGGCCGCGATCCTCGAGGTTCCACAGCGCGTAGGCCACGGCCTCGCCCTGGTCGTTCGACATCAGCACGCCGTTGCGGCGACCGGCGATCTCGCCCTTGTAGGGCTCGTAGGCCTTGAACAGCCGGTTCATGATCGCGGTGCCGCGGGTGTCGGTCATCAGCTCGCCCTGGTAGCCGATCAGGCCGCGGGTCGGGGCGTGGAAGACCAGGCGCAGGCGGTTGCCGCCCGACGGGCGCATCTCGATCATGTCGGCCTTGCGCTCCGACATCTTCTGGACGACGACGCCGGAATACTCCTCGTCGACGTCGATCACGACCTCCTCGATCGGCTCCATGATCTCGCCGGCCTCGTCCTTCTCGAAGACGACGCGGGGACGCGACACCGCGATCTCGAAGCCCTCGCGGCGCATGGTCTCGATCAGGATCGCGAGCTGCAGCTCACCGCGGCCGGAGACGTAGAACGAATCCTTGTCGGCGGCTTCCTCGATCTTGAGCGTGACGTTGCCCTCGGCCTCCTTGAACAGGCGGTCGCGGATCATGCGGCTCGTGACCTTGTCGCCCTCGGTGCCGGCGAGCGGCGAATCGTTCACGATGAACGACATCGTCACGGTCGGCGGGTCGATCGGCTGGGCCTGGATCGGGGTCTCGACCTGCGGATCGCAGAAGGTGTCGGCGACGGTACCCTTCACCAACCCTGCGATCGACACGATGTCGCCCGCCTCGCCGGTCTCGATCGGCTGGCGCTCCAGGCCGCGGAAGGCCAGGATCTTCGAGACGCGGCCGGTCTCCACGACCTTGCCCTCGCGGTCGAGGACCTTGATCTGCTGGTTCGGCTTCACCGTGCCCGAGGCGATGCGCCCGGTGATGATGCGGCCGAGGAACGGGTTGGCCTCGAGCAGGGTGCCGAGCATCCGGAACGGGCCCTCCTCGGTCTTGGCCTGGGGCACGTGCTCCAGCACCAGATCGAACAGGGGAGCGAGGCCCTCGGACTGGTCGCCCTCCGGCGAGGTCGACATCCAGCCGTTGCGGCCCGAGCCGTACAGGATCGGGAAGTCGAGCTGCTCGTCGGTGGCGTCGAGGGCCGCGAACAGGTCGAACACCTCGTTGACGACCTCGGTGATGCGGGCGTCGGGACGGTCGACCTTGTTGACCGCCACGATCGGGCGCAGGCCGATCTTGAGCGCCTTCGAGACCACGAACTTGGTCTGAGGCATCGGGCCCTCGGCGGCGTCGACGAGCACGATCACGCCGTCGACCATCGAGAGGATGCGCTCGACCTCGCCGCCGAAATCGGCGTGGCCGGGCGTGTCGACGATGTTGATGCGGGTGTCCTTCCAGACCACCGAGGTGGCCTTGGCCAGGATGGTGATGCCGCGCTCCTTCTCGAGGTCGTTCGAGTCCATCGCGCGCTCCTCGACCCGCTGGTTCTCGCGGAACGAGCCGGATTGCTGGAGCAGCTTGTCGACCAGGGTCGTCTTGCCGTGGTCGACGTGGGCGATGATGGCGATATTGCGCAGCTTCATGGGATATCCGAAGCAAACAAAGCCCGGCACGTCGCGGGCCGCCAGGATGGCAGCCGGACGCATCGAGCCGGGGGAAAACTGTTGCGTCGCAATATAAGGTGTGGCGCCCGTTCGCAAGAGGGGCCCCAGGAGGGGCAATTGGCGAGAGGGCGCTCGTCGTGAGGCGCGTCACTCCGCCGCGGCGGACCGCGGGTCCGGTCCGCGGTCGAGGCCCTGCGCCTGCCGCTCCAGCAGCACGGCGCGGCGCTCGGCGATGGCCCGCCGCGCCTGATCGAGCCCGAGGGTGAAGGCCGCGACGCCGGCATTGTCGATGGCCCCGGCGCCGGCCCGGGCGAGCGCCGCCGCCAGGATCTCGTCGGCCTGCCGCTCGAGGTCGGCGAGTTCTCCGTCGTCCTCGACGTCGCGGCTCGCCCGCACGATGGCGAGCAGCTGGCGCAGGAGCGCCATGTCCCGGGCCCGCGAGCGGTTGGCCGCCCGCGACACCAGCCCGGCGGCGGCCGAGCCGAGGATCGAGACGCACATCACGATCAGGTAGAACCAGTCGCCGTAGCGCTCGAAGAAGCTCTCGACCTCGCCCTCGTAATAGGCCTGCGCCCCGGGATGGACCGGGAGCGACGCGCTCTTCGAGGTGTCGGGCGCCTCGATCTGGTTGGCGAGCGGCACCTCGACGGCGAGGCCGGGCCGGTTGACGAAGAGGAGCCGCGTCAGCTCCGAGACCACCGAATCGGACAGGTGCGCCTGGGCCACCAGCCGGTGGCTGACGCCGATCGTGGTGACGGCCTCGGGCGGGCGCGGCGGGGTGCCGCCGAAGGTGCCGCGGGCGATCTCGACGCTCTCCAGCGCTGGCCAGCGCCGGGCCAGCACCGCCGCCTCGCCGATCGGGATGAAGTTCGGGGTGCCGCCGGCCGAAGTCCCGTCCTTCTTCTCCCCGTCTCCCTTGGCGATGCTCGCCACCACGTCGCCGGCGGTGCGGCCGGTGAGCGGGCTCACCACCATCACGGCATCGACCCGGTGCGCGCGCAGGGCCTCGCCGGCCTCGCGCCCGTCGCCGAGCGGCACGACCGTGACAGCGTCGGACGGGATGTCGTAGTGCTCCAGGATGGTGGCGAGCAGCCGGGTGTTGCCGGAGGGGTTGCGCACGATCCCGATCCGGCGCCCGCGCAGGTCCGGCACGGCGGCGAGCGACGGGTCGGCCGCCAGCAGCAGCACGGCGTTGCGGTGCAGGATCGCCACCGTCTGGGTGTTGGCCGGGATGCCGACGTCGGAGCGCACCACCGCGAGGTCGGCCTTGCCCCGCTCGGCCAGGCTCGCGCTCTCGGCGACGCCCCCGGTCGCGACCGGCCTCAGCCGCACGTCCTCGTGAGTGCGGGCGAGCGACTGCGCCACAGCCGCGACGAGGCGCGCATCCTCGCTCCCCGCCGGCCCGACCGCGACGCGCAGGGTCGTCGGCTGCCCGAGCCACTGATAGGCGAGGAGCGCCGTCGCCACGAGGGCGAGGAGGGCCGCGAGGACGAGGGGGACGTGGCGCCGCATGGTCTATCCATGGCGGGGCGGGGCGGGGTTCGGCAATCCGGCCGATTGGCGCGGGACACGCCCGCCCAACGGCGCGCACCATCTTCGCCCCGGGTTGACGTAGGATCGAGCCGCCGTCGAAGCCGTTCGCGTCGCCTGGATGGCAGGAGGAGGCCGATGGAACGCCCGCTCGGCGAGACGGCCAGGCTGGTGAAGGAGGCCGCCCGGTGCGTCGTCGGCGACGACATGCCGATGGATGCCTGACTTCAGGAAACAGCCACCTTCGACGGCGATGCCGCCGTCAAGATCGTCGTTCTGTTTCCTGGTTCGAGAATCGCCGAGATCAGCGGGAGGCAGCTCGTCGACATCGTTGTGGGCATCCGGCGGGCGATGTCGCGATCCGGTGATGCGAGGTCTCCGCTCGTGAGCTTCGCGAGGCTGGAAGACGAGCCGGAGCTGAGCCGTGATCGATATCGCGCATCTGCTTGAGCCGGCGGACCGCCCCGGTATCGCAAGCGACGGCGCGGACCAGGCTCGCTCGACCGATCTGAGCCGCGCCGTATCCGCCGCCTACTATGCCGCCTTTCACGCAGGTCTCATCGCTGCGGCCGAAGATCATCAAGCATAAGCGTTCGGCGAAGTATCAGCGTTATGTGCCGGATGGCGGATCGGATCGGCCGATCATCGGGTATTGCGAGGCGTTCGTGACGATGAACGAGCAGAGGATGCTGGCGGATTACGATCCAGCGTATCAGGTGACGCCGATCGAGGTCGTGGCGTATGTCCGCACCGCACGGACCGCGATCGATGATCTCGACGCGGCCGGAGAAGCGGTGAGGCGCGCCTTCCTGGGGCTGCTCCTGTTCCCGCCCCGTTGACCCTCCCGCCGCGACCCGCCCGTCTCCCGGCTACAACGACACCCGCAATCCCAGGGCGATCACCGCCACGATCACCGCCCCGAGCGCCGGGCCCGCCATCGCGATCACCAGGGCGCCCGGATGGTAGCCCGGGGCCGCGAGGTAGCGCTGATGCGCGTGCTTCTCCTGCCGGAGCAGCGGCGCTTTCAGGCGCGCCGCTGCTCCGGGTGTCCGACCCTGCCGCATGATGCCGTCCTTCGCCCGCTTGGCTGCCCTATCGGGCGGCGCGAGACCTGTTGTGTGAGGCCCATCAGGCACCTGGCGGCGTGAAGAGGTGGTGAATCCGATTCCTCGCATTCTCCCTTGTCGTGAATCGGGGGTTAGCGAGCCTTGATCGGGTCGAGTCCCGTCGCGGCGACGGTCGCGGCGTTCTCGGGGGCCGAGAGCCAGGCGATCAGCGCCTTCGCCGCCTCCGGATGGGCGGTGCCCTTCGGGATCCCGGCCGAGAACACCGTCACCTGCTGCACCTCCGCCGGGACCGGGCCGACGATGGTGATGCCCTTGACCGGCTTCAGCTCGCTCAGCTGCTGGAAGCCGAACTCGGCGTCGCCGCGGGCGACCACGTTGCCGACCCGCTCGGCGACGATCATCCGGCTCTTACCCGCCAGCTCGTCGTGCAGGCCGAGCTTCCGGTACATCTCCTTCTCGATGTAGACGCCGCTGGCACTGTCCGAATAGGCGATCGAGGTCGCGGCGAGGAGCGCCTTCTTGAAGTGGTCGAGGTCGTGAATGTCCGGCACCGGCGCCCCGGCCTTGACCGCGAGGCCGATGCGCGAATCGGCCAGCGCGACCTTGCTGCCGGGCGCGATCTTGCCCTCCTTGTCGAGCCCATCGAGGGCGTAGCCGACCATGATCAGCACGTCGGCCGGCTCGCCGCGGGCGAGCCGCACGGGGATCGCCTCCGGGGCCGTGCCCATCGAGGGGCCGTATGCGGTCTCGACCTTGTTGCCGGTCCTGGCCTCGAAGCCCGGCACCAGGGCCTGATAGGCGGCGGTGAAGCCGCCGGAGATCATCACCCGGACCTCCGCCGCCCGGGCCGGGGCGGCGAGGACGAGGCCGGCCACCAGGCCGGCGGCCAAGCGGACGGCAAAGCGGGAGAGGGTGGTTCTGCGGCGCGGCGTCGTCATGGTCATGGTTCCTCCCCGGCGGCGTTCATCCGCCCTCTCTCGCCTAGGTAACCCGCCTGACGCACGGGCTCCACCGATTCCCCCGCGCGGCTCACGGCCTGGGCGTAAATTCCTCGGGATTAGATTTTTCTGTCAAACGTACGGGCGTTGGCGGTAGAGAGGGGTCAGACGAGGAAACCCGCATTCGGGAGGAGAGCATGGCAGGTCCGGTCCACGGTCCGCAGGGGTCGAAGGTCGCCACGGTGTTGCGCGTCACGAGCGGCAACTTCCTGGAGATGTTCGATTTCTTCCTGTTCGGGATCTACGCGAGCCACATCGCGAAGGCGTTCTTCCCGGCCGGGAACGAGTTCGCCTCGCTCATGCTCACCTTCATGACCTTCGGCGCGGGCTTCCTGATGCGCCCGCTCGGGGCGATCTTCCTCGGCGCCTATGTCGACCGGATCGGCCGGCGCCAGGGCCTGATCGTGACGCTCGGCATCATGGCCGCCGGCACGGTGCTGATCGCCTTCGTGCCGTCCTACGCCACGATCGGTCTCGCGGCGCCGTTCCTGGTGCTGATCGGCCGGCTGCTCCAGGGCTTCTCCGCCGGCGTCGAGCTCGGCGGCGTCTCGGTCTACCTCGCCGAGATGGCGACGCCGGGCCGCAAGGGCTTCTACGTCTCCTGGCAGTCCGGCAGCCAGCAGGTCGCCGTGATGGTGGCGGCGCTGATCGGCTTCGGCCTCAGCCACGCCCTGGTGCCGGCGCAGATGTCCGACTGGGGCTGGCGCATCCCGTTCTTCATCGGCTGCATGATCGTGCCGTTCCTGTTCTACATCCGACGCTCGCTGGAGGAGACCCAGGAGTTCCTGCACCAGAAGCACCGGCCCTCGCTCGGCGAAGTCTTCACCTCGCTCGGCCAGAACTGGAAGATCGTGGCGCTCGGCATGCTGCTAGTGGTGATGACCACGGTGTCGTTCTACACCATCACGGTCTACACCCCGACCTTCGGCAAGACCGTGCTGAAGCTGTCCGAGACCGACAGCCTGATCGTCACCTTCTGCACCGCCCTGTCGAACCTGATCTGGCTGCCGGTGATGGGAGCCCTCTCCGACAGGATCGGCCGCAAGCCGATCCTGATCGTGTTCTCAGGCCTCGCGATGCTCACCGCCTATCCGGCGCTGGCGTGGCTGACCTCCAACATCTCGTTCACCAACATGCTGCTCACGCTGCTGTGGCTGTCCTTCCTGTACGGCAGCTACAACGGCGCGATGGTGGTGGCGCTGACCGAGATCGTCCCGAAGCACGTCCGCACCACCGGCTTCTCGCTCGCCTACTCGCTGGCCACCGCGCTGTTCGGCGGCTTCACCCCGGTCGTCTCGACCTGGCTGATCGAGAAGCTCGACAACAAGGCGGCGCCGGGCCTGTGGATGGCCTTCGCGGGGGCCTGCGGCCTCGTCGCCACCCTGCTGATCTACCGCCGCCGCGAGACCGCCGCGGATGCGCTGCCCGGCGCGGTGCGGCCCGTCGCCGGCGAGTAGGCTGGCCGAGTGATCAGGCGAGCAACCCGTCGAGGGATTGGATCACCCGGACCGGCGCGAGGTCCGGGTACTCGTCGGGCTGGCCCGTGCGATTGACCCAGACCGGGGCGAAGCCGTAGGCCGCCGCCCCGGCGATGTCCCACCGGTTCGAGGACAGGAAGACGATTCCCTCCCGGGCGACGCCGAGGGCTTCCGGCGCGAGGTCGTAGGCGGCGGGCGCGGTCTTGAAGGTGCCGGCCGGATCGACCGAGAGCACCGCGTCGAGATGATCCCCGAGGCCGGCCGCCCTCACCGCCGCGTCGAGCATCGTCGGATCGCCGTTCGACAGGATCGCGGTCCTGAGGCCGGCCCGGCGCAAGGCCTCAAGGGTGCCGGGCACCTCCGGATAGGCGTCGAGGGACTTGTAAGCTTCAAGCAGATCGCCCCGCGCGCCGCGATCCACCCCCGGGTGCTTCGCGAGGGCGTAGTCGAGCGCCCGCTCGGTCAGCGTCCAGAACGGGGCGTAGAGCCCGCACAGGGACAGGACCCAGGAATATTCGAGCTGCTTCTGCCGCCAGGTCTCGGACAGCGCCTGCGCCTCCGGCCCGACCGCCGCGGCGTGGCGCTGCACGGCGGAATGGACGTCGAGCAGGGTGCCGTAGGCATCGAAGACCACGGCCTCGGCGCGGTCGAGCGGGGCGGGGAGGGGCATGGGGGCCTCGTGCGGCGCGGGTGGGGGGTGCGGCCATTAACGCGCGGGGGACCGGGCCGGGTTCGCGGACGGGACGCCGTTCGGCTGGCTCGACGATGCCGGCACCCACAGTGTCATTCCGGGGCTGCGCAGCAGAGCCCGGAACCCAGAACCGCAGGCGTTTCCGAAGGAAGCGGAACGATCTCCGCTCGATCCTGAACCATCCGCGGCTCTGGATTCCGGGCTCCGCTGCGCGGTCCCGGAACGACCCTGAGGGTAGCATGATCGGCGCGGGTCCAAGCGGCTTCGGGACCGAAGGACTGCGCCCCCCTCACACCCGCCGCAACCGCACCCCGAACAACCGCAACGCCACGAGCAGCGTCGCCGCGTAGGCGACGAGCCCGGCCGTTCCCAACGCCGCGAGCACCGCCAGCTCGCGGAAGCGCGGCAGAGACGGCATCAGGCGGTCGATCAGCGGCAGGCCGCCGAGGGTGCAGGCGGCCAGGACCGCGCAGGCGGCGAGCACCCCGCAGGCGGTGACGATCAGCGTGCGGCTCGGCGCCGTCCAGCCGCGGCCATAGGCGAGGCAGAACAGGATCAGCACGTTGACCCAGACGCCCGCGGCAGTGGCGAGCGCGAGGCCCATCACCCCGAGCGGCCCGGTGAGCACCACCTTCAGGCCGACATTGACCGCGACCGCGGTGAGCGAAGCGATCACAGGCGTGCGGCTGTCCTGGCGGGCGTAGAAGCTCGCCACGATCGAGCGGATCAGCACCGCCGCCGGCAGCGCCAGGCCGTAGGCCGCCAGCACCGCCCCGGAGCGGGCGGCCGCGTCGGCGTCGAAGGCGCCGCGCTGGAACAGGGCGGTCATGATCAGGTCCGGCACCAGCAGGAACGCCACCGCGAAGGGCGCCGAGAGGGCCAGCGAGAAGCCGGTGGCGCGGTTCTGCGCCGCATGGGCGCCGGCCTCGTCCTTCGCGGCGATGCGGCGGCTCATCTCCGGCAGCAGCACCGTGCCGGCGGCGATGCCGATGACCCCGAAGGGCAGCTGGTAGAGCCGGTCGGCGTAGTAGAGCGCCGAGACCGCGCCGGTTGGCAGGAACGAGGCGATGATCGTGTCGGCGAACATCGCGATCTGCACGCCGGCCGAGCCGATCACCGCCGGCCCCAGCATCCGGAAGAACCGGCGCATGCCGGCATCCCGCAGGGTCGGGCGCACGAGGGACGGCGCGAGGCCGGCCCGCCTGGCATCGGCCCAGACGAGGAGGAATTGCAGGACGCCCGAGACCGCGACGCCCCAGGCGGCGGCGTAGCCGGCATTCGGGAACAGGACAGTGAGGGCGAGGGCCGCCAGCAGCGAGACGTTCAGCAGCACCGGCGCGGCGGCGGCGGCGGCGAAGCGCCGGCGGGCGTTGAGGATCCCGGAGAGCAGCGTCACCAGGGTGATGAACAGGAGGTACGGGAAGGTGATGCGGGTGAGCGTCACCGCGAGCGCGAATTTCTCGGGCTCGTCGGCGAAGCCGGGGGCGAGCGCCCGCACGATCACCGGCATCAGCGGCAGGGCGAGCGCGAGCAGCGCCACCTGCACCAGCAGCATCAGGGTGAAGACCCGGTCGGCGAAAGCCCGCGCGGCGCCGGCCTCGGCGTCGAGCGCGGCATAGGTCGGCACGAAGGCGACGTTGAAGGCGCCCTCGCCGAAGATCGCGCGAAAGTGGTTCGGCAGCCGGAACGCCACCACGAAGGCGTCGGCGATCGGGCCGGCGCCCATCACGGCGGCCATGACCACGTCGCGCAGGAAGCCGGTGGCCCGCGAGACCAGCGTCCAGCCGCCGACCGAGAGGATGCTGCGAATCATGCGGCGGTCATTAGCACAGGAAGTTATCGGAACCGGGACCGATAAGCCTCATGCGGCGCCGGAATAGCGCGCCCGCCGGCCGGCCCGGCGGTCGTCCCGGACCAGCCGGTCGTGGCCCGCCGCCGCCGGGCCGATCCGCTCGGCGACGACGTAGAGCGGGCGCCGCTTCACCTCGGCGAAGATGCGGCCGATATACTCGCCGATGATGCCGAGCGACATCAGCTGCACGCCGGAGAAGAACATCACCGAGACGATCAGGGAGGCGTAGCCGGGCACGTCGGGGCCGCGCAGCAGGGTGTCGGCGATGAAGTAGAGCGCGGTCAGGAAGGCCACCGTGGCGATGGCGCCGCCGAGATAGGTCCAGACCCGCAACGGCACGGTCGAGAACGAGGTGATGCCGTCGAAGGCGAAGCGGAACAGCTTGCGAAAGCTCCATTTCGAGCTGCCGTGCTGACGCTCCTCGACCTGGTAGGGCACGCCGACGGAGCGGAAGCCGATCCAGGAATACAGCCCCTTCGAGAACCGCGCCCGCTCGGGGAGCGAGCGCAGCACCTCGACGCCCTTGCGGTCGATCAGGCGGAAATCGCCGGCGCCCTCGGGCAGCGGCATCTCGCCGAAGCGGGCGAACAGCCGGTAGAACAGCCGGGCGAAGCCGCGCCGCATCGCGCTCTCGTCGTCGCGGTCGGTGCGCTGGGCGTAGACCATCACGTTGCCCTCCTGCCAGCGCTCCCAGAAGGTCGCGATCAGCTCGGGCGGGTGCTGGAGGTCGGCGTCCATGATCACCACCGCGCGGCCCTCGGCATGGTCGAGGCCGGCCGCGATGGCGATCTCCTTGCCGAAGTTGCGGCTGAACGAGACCGCGCCGATGCGCGGCTCGCCGGCGTGGTGGGCGGCCACCACCGCGGCGGTGTCGTCGCGGCTGCCGTCGTCGACGAACACCACCTCCCAGGCCGGCGTCAGGCGCTCCAGGACGGGCGTGAGGCGGGCGAGCAGCGGCGCGACGTTGGCGCTCTCGTTGAAGACCGGTATGACGACGCTCAGGTCGACCGGCTCGGGGTGTCTGAACAGCTCCACGGTGCTGTCCCTCATTTCAGTGTCGCGCCGCGGCGCGAGGCCGACGGCCTTCGGTGATCAGGCCGGTGCGCGCACCGGCGGTTCGAGCGCGAGATCTAAGCCATGCTTCCTGAACGGCGCCCGGTCGTGCTCTGCGCCGACGATTACGGCCTGAGCCCGGGCGTCAGCCGGGGCATCCTCGCGCTGGCGCGGGTGAAGCGCATATCAGCCACCGGCGCGATGACCAACATCCCGGCCTTCCCGGAGGCGGCGCCGGCCTTGAGGGAACTCTCCGGCACGGTCGGCCTCGGTCTCCACCTGACCCTCACCACGGGCGAACCCCTCGGCCCGCTGCCGCGCCTGGCGCCCCTCGGGCGCCTGCCGCCCCTCGGGCGCCTGCTGCGGTTCGCCCTGTCGGGAAAGCTGAAGCCCGCGGATGTCCGCCCCGAGATCGAGCGCCAGCTCGACGCCTTCGCGGCGGCGATGGGCCGCCTGCCGGATTTCGTCGACGGGCACCAGCACGTCCACGTCCTGCCGGGGGTGCGGGGGGCGCTCCTCGCGGCGCTCTCGGCGCGGGGCTGGCGGGGCTGGCTGCGCGACCCGGGCGACACGCTGGGGGCGATCCGGGCGCGGCCTCACCCCGGCAAAGCGATGGTGGTGGCGGGGCTCGGGCTCGGCTTCGGGTCGGCGGTCCGGCGGGCGGGGTTCTCCGCCAATCGGGGCTTCTCCGGCTTCTCGGACTTCGCGGAAGGGGAGGGATTCGCGGAGGCCTTCGAGGCGAGCTTCCGGGCGCTCGGCCCGGCGCCGGTGGTGATGTGCCATCCCGGCGAGATCGACGAGGCCTTGAGGGCCCTCGATCCGGTGGTGACGAGCCGGCCGCTGGAACTCGCCTATCTCGGATCGGGCAGGTTCGGGGATTTCCTGGAGCGGGAGGGCCTGCGGCTGGTGCCGGGTCCCGTCTCATAGAAAACCCCCTCGCCCGGGCGGGAGAGGGGGCTTCGAAGACGGCTACGCCGCGTCGATCAGGCGATCGCCTCGCCGTACATCTTCTCGACGTGCTCCCAGTTCACCAGGTTCTCGATGAACGCCTTGAGGTAGTCGGGACGGCGGTTGCGGTAGTCGATGTAGTAGGAATGCTCCCACACGTCGACGCCGAGGATCGGCTTGGCCCCGTGGACCAGCGGGTTCTCGCCGTTGGGGGTCTTCATGATCTCGAGCTTGCCGTTCTTCACCGCGAGCCAGGCCCAGCCGGAGCCGAACTGCGACACGCCGGCCTGGATGAAGTCGGCCTTGAACTTGTCGGTGCCGCCGAGGTCCTCGGCGATCTTCTTCTCCAGCGCGCCCGGGATCGCGCCGCCGCCGTTCGGCTTCATCCACTGCCAGAAGTGGATGTG
Organism: Methylobacterium sp. 17Sr1-1; assembly: GCF_003173775.1. Lineage (NCBI taxonomy): Bacteria > Pseudomonadati > Pseudomonadota > Alphaproteobacteria > Hyphomicrobiales > Methylobacteriaceae > Methylobacterium > Methylobacterium sp. 17Sr1-1. The sequence continues at coordinate 2,091,304 of NZ_CP029552.1, forward strand.
GTTGTAGTGCTGGCCGGCATTGTTGAAGAGCGGCTGGTTCTGGCCGTAGGAGGCCTTCACCACCTCCTCGACGCTCTTGCCGGCGAGCTCCGAGCCCTCGAGGAGCTTGTTGCCGGTATCGACATACGCCTTGTGATGCTTGTCGTGGTGGAACTCCAGGGTCTCCTTCGACATGTAGGGCTGCAGCGCGTCGTAGGCGTAGGGGAGTTCGGGCAGCGTGAAGGCCATCGGCGTGTCTCCGGATCGCATGGGGTCAACGCGGCGAGACCTCGGGGGCACCGCCGCGGCACCCGCGTCTACCTAAGTCGGCCGCTCGCCGGCGGCAACGCCGCCGGCCCGTCGCGGCAGCCGCATCCCGGGATTTGCCCATCCGCCGGGCTTCGGAGACTGCGCAAGCGCGGCGATTTTGCAAAAGCGGGCGCTGCCCCTAAATCTGGGCCGTAGCGGGCGGGGCGCGAGGCCCCGGTCCCGCCCGTTCGGCTGCCCCCCCAGCCGGCGTCCCATCTCGCCAGTCCGAGAGTCCGATGATCGTCGCGTTGACCGTGCTCGCCCTCCTGATGCTGATCGGCGGTCTCGCCGCGATGGTGCAGGGCATTCCCTTCGTGCGGCTCGAGGTCGGCTGGACCATGGTGATCGCCGGCACCGTCGGGGCGAGCGGCGGCGCGGTGCTGCTCGGAATCACCGCCGCGGTGGCGCGGCTCGCGCGCATCGAGCGGGCGCTGGCGGCGCGCCCCGCGGCCGAGCGCTCCGTCGCGGCGGACTCCGCCCCGACCGGGACCTCCGCCATGCCGGCCCGGTCCGCCCGCAGCGAGCCCGTCCTGCCGCCGATCCCGTTTCCGGCGCCCGCGCCGCACCCGGCCGAGCCGGCGGGCGTCAACGGCGGCGCGGCGCTGGCGGCCGGTGCCGCAGGCGCGGCCGTGGGGCTTGCGGCGAGCGAGCTGCGCCTGACCCGGGCCGAGGATCCGGACCTGACGGCAGGGCGGCAGGAGCCGGTCATGCATGAGCCGGTGCTGCAAGAGCCGGTCCCGCATGAGGCTGTCCCGCACCAGCCGCTCGCGCACGAACCGGTCGCCCGCGAGCCCGAACCCTACCGGTCCGACCTGCACGAGGCTCCGCCGCACGAAGCCGCGCCTCACGACCCGCTGCCGCCACCGCCACCGCCGCCGGCGGAGGAGCCGCGTCCCGTGGTCGAGGAGCGGCACGACGCGCCGCCGCCCCCTCCGCCCCCGGAGCCGGCGCCCCCGGCCCCCGAGCCCGTCGCCGAAGCGCCCCGGCCGGAGGATCCGTCCTACGGGGAGCCGCCCCATCAGGAGCCGCCCCTCGACGAGGCGCTGGCGAAGACCGTGATCGGCACCTACGATTCCGGCGGCAACACCTACACGATGTATGCCGACGGCACGATCGACGCCGAGACGCCGGCCGGGCGCTTCCACTTCGCGTCGATCGAGGAGCTGAAGGCGTTTCGCGGGGCCGGCGGCGAGGGCGGGGCCCGCGGCGCCTGAACCCGGCGACGACGCGTCCGCTACAGCGCCGCCAGCGGGTTGAGCGCGGCGTTGCGGGCCGGCAGCGGCGCCAGCATCGTGAGGGCGAGGCCGCCGGGCGCGTAGTCGGTGGCGACCTCGGCCTGGACCTGGGTCGTCAGCACCCGCTGCAGGAGCCGCGAGCCGAAGCCCTGGCGGGTCGGCGGCGCCACCAGGGGACCGCCGGATTCCTGCCAGTGGAAGCGCAGGCGCGGCCGGTCCGCGCCGGGCTCGACGCTCCAGCGGATCCGCACCCGCCCCGCGCGGTTCGACAGCGCCCCGTACTTGGCGGCGTTGGTGGTCAGTTCGTGGATCGCCATGCCGATCGGCACCGCGATCTCGGAGGGCAGGTCGACCGCCGGGCCGTCGAGCTCCACCCGCCCGCCGGTGCCGGGGCGCATCTCGCTGTCGGCGTAGGGCCGCAGCTCGTTCTCCAGGAGGCCGCGCAAGGAGGCGGTCTGCCACACGTCCTCGGTGAGCACCGAGTGGGTGTGGGCGAGCGACATGATGCGGCCGACGAAGGCCTCGTAGAAGCTGTCGATGCTCGACGCCGTCCGGGCGGTCGAGCCGACGATGGCCTGCACCGTCGCCAGCGTGTTCTTCACGCGGTGATGCAGCTCGCGGATCAGCAGCGACTGGCGCTCCTCGGCCAGCCGCCGGTCCGTGATGTCGGCGACGACGCCGATCAGGCGCCGCGGCAGGCCCGCCGGCCCGTCGCGCTCGAAGCGGCCGGCCATCTCGATCGTGCGCCAGACCTCGCCGCCCTCCGCCTCCGGCCGGCGGATGCGGGTCGTCGCGTGCAGCACCCCGTCGCCGTGGAGCGCCGCGGCCACCGCCCGGCGGAAGGACGCCTTGTCCTCCGGATGGACCACCGTACGGAAGAATTCGCGCATGCTGATGGTGCCGTCCTGCGGCCGGCGGCCGAAGATCTCCCACATGCGCTCGTTCTCCCAGAGGGACTGGTCGTCGAGCACGTGCCACTCGAAGATGCCGAGGGCCGCCACCGTGGTCGCCACCCGCAAGCGCTGCTCGCGGTCGTGCAGGGCGCGCCGCGCCTCCTCCCGGGCGGTGACGTCCTGCAGCACGCCGATCATGCCGGTGAGCGTCCCGTCGGGGGCGAGGGTCGCCCGGCCGCGGGCGGAGATCCAGGCCTCCTGGCCGTCATCGGCCCGGCGGAAGCGCAGCTCGATCGCGTAGGGGAGCACCTTGGCGACGGCGTCCTGTACCGTGGCGCGGATCCGGTCGAGGTCGTCGCGGCCGACGGCGTCCTGCAGCTCCGCCCAGGCCGGCATCGCCCCGGACGGATAGCCCAGGATCGCGGCGGCCCGGTCGGACAGGGTGACGCGGCCGTCGGCCGGGCTCCAGCTCCACTCGCCGAGGCCGGCGGAGGCGAGTGCCAGATGGGTCTGCTCGGGGTGGATCTGCGGGGCGGAGGGGGATCGCGCCGGGGGTGCCTGAGCTCCGGCCGCGGCCGCCTCGTCCGCGACGGCCTCGACCGAGAGGATCCGGCACCCGTCCCGCTCCGGCCCGGCCCGGAGCCGCACCCGCACGGGTGACCCGTCGGCCCGGCGCCACCGGGTCTCGCCCGTGAGCTCCTGGCCCGTGAGCTCCTGGCCCGTGAGCTCCTGGCCCGTGAGCTCCATGCCGGATCCGGATCCCTGCGCGTGTGCGAGATCGGCCAGGCGGCAGCCGGTTAGCGCCTCCGGTGTCGTGCCCAGGAGGGCGCCCAGCGCCGGGTTGGCGGCGAGGATGCGCCGGTCCGGCCCGCCCAGGCAGGCGAGGGCGACCGGCGCGCCCTCGAAGGCGAAGCGCGGGAAGGGTTCGTCCGGCAGGCCGGGGGCGGCGTCGGGCCTCTGGTCCAATGCGGCGCAATCCTGGTGAAACGGGGTGACGGAGGGCGGGGCGTCTCCGCGTCCCCGCGCGGCGTCCCGAGCCGACATGCCCCGCCCGGCCCGGCTTGGCGGTTTCGCGGACAAAACCATGCCTCTCCGCGCGTCCGGCGGCAAGGTCGCCCGTCCCCGCTCCGCGCGCGGTGCGCCGGAGCACGCTCCGGGGCAAGACCTGCACCCGGCCGCTAGCGGGCCGGCATGTAGCGGATCGCCGCGAGCGGGATGCCGGCGGGGGCCACCAGATGGCGCCAAGCTTGATCGTCATCCGCTGCTCGAGGAGCTTCATGTCCGACCGGACGGCGGCGAATTCATTCTTCGTCTCGACCTTGAAGGCCGCCAGTTCCGACCGGACGGCAGCGAATTCGCTCCTGGTTTCGGCCTGGAACGCCGCGATCCCGGACCGGACGTCCATGAACCCGGCCTTCACCGAGCCTTCGAGGCCTTGCAACCCGCCCCGGGTCGGCAGGCCGCCCTGGACCGCCTCGGCGAACACCTCGGACAACCCCTCCGCCTGCTCGGCGGAGAGGTGGGCCCGCTCCCGCAGGGCGCGGGCGAATTTCAGGGTGTCGAAGGCGACCGCGCCCATGCCCGAGAGCCTGGCATGGGCCGGGGAGCTCCGACAGGACCTCAGGGTTGTCCCGGGCCTGTTCGACGACCGTTCTGCCGCGCGGTGTCGACGGCACGCCGCTCGTTGCCTGCGGTTGCGCCATCTGCAAATCGCACTGCACCGGAGATGCGGCCGGTCCCGGGAACCCCGGCGCCCCTGCGGCGTCACCCCCGACCGGACTGCAACCCGCGAAGGAGATCCCCCATGGCCGAGGAACAGAAGCCCATCAACCCGCTGGAGCGGCGCGAGACCATCGGCATCGAGGACGGCAACCGCCACGACGGCGAGGCCGTGACCCCGAGCCGTCACGGCACCGGCACCGACCGGGGCGGGGCGAAGGCACCCCAGCCGGCCCCAAAGGCGACCCCGTCCGACACGCCGCAGCGTTAACCGGAGATTAGGGTTAACGACTTATCACCGCGGTCACGAGGGCCGTGGGAGCGGGGTTGCCAGATCCCAGGCCCGCCCCTGGAGTGGCCGATGCCCGCGACCGTCGAGACCCGTCCCGCCCGCTCGACCCCCCTGCGGCGGCTCGCCGTCGCCGGGATCGTGGCCCTGATGGCGTCGGGTTGCATGTCGCGCGATCCGCTCAACTCCCTCAAGTCCCTCACCACCGGCTCGTTCTCGTCCCTCTCCACCGGCTCGATCGACGCCAACGCCCCGCCCGACACATCGCGGCGCGACGTCGGGCGCCTCGCCGCGCGCTACGAGCGGGACCCGGCCGATATCGGCACGGCCATGGCCTACGCCCAGGCCCTGCGGGCGACCGACCAGGGCGCCCAGGCCGCGGCGGTGCTGCAGCAGACGGCTCTGCGCAACCCGAAGAACCCGGCGGTGCTCGCCGCCTACGGCAAGAGTCTGGCCGAAGTCGGCCGCTTCGCCGAGGCGGCGGAGGTCTTGCGCAACGCCCACTCGCCGGCCAACCCCGACTGGCGCGTGCTCTCGGCGCAGGGCGCGGTGGCCGACCAGACGGGCGACCACGTCCAGGCCCAGCGCTACTACGAGGCGGCGCTCAGGATCGTGCCCGGCGAGCCGGCGGTCTTGTCGAATCTCGGGCTGTCCTATGCCCTCGCCAAGCGCCTGCCCGAGGCGGAATCGACCTTGCGCCAGGCCGGCGCCGATCCCCGCGCCGACGGACGGGTGCGCCAGAACCTCGCCCTGGTACTCGGCCTCCAAGGCCGCTTCGGCGAGGCCGAGCAGGTGCTGACCCGCGACCTCGGCCCGGCCCAGGCCGCGCAGAACGTGGCGGCGTTGCGGGCATCCCTCTCCCAGCACGCGATGTCCCAGCAGGCCGCCGGGAAGGCGGCGAGGGCGGCCGAGAGGATGGGCGGTGCGAAGGCGGCGCTTCCGCAGGTGACGGCCTCCGCGATGTGAGGGGCGGGCCGCGAGGCCTGGACGTCCGCTTCACCCCTGTTTCTCCCTGTCCGGGCCCGCACGGCCGGAACGGTGGGGAGGGAGATCCGGGACGGGAGCGTGCAAGCGAAGCGACGCCGCCGTGCCAGTGCCCCCCTCACGGCTCCACCTCCGCGGCCTTCCGCGCCGGCACCGCCCGCTCCCGCCGCAACCCCGCGCTCCCCTCGCGGGCGATCGCCGCCGCGAACAATCCCCGCAGGGTGGTCGCCAGCGTCGCCAGGTCGTGATGGCAGGCGACGCGGGCGCGGCCGACCCGGCCCATCGCGGCGAGCGTCGCGTCGTCGGCCCGCAGGATGTCGCGCAATGCCTGCATCAGGGCCGTCGCGTCGCCCGGGGGCACGATGCGGCCGCACCCCTCGTCGACCAGCTCCGGGATGCCCGCCACGGTGGTGGTCACCACCGGCCGCTCCAGGGCCAGCGCCTCGAGGAGCACGATCGGCAGGCCTTCGGCGAAGCTCGGAAGCACCAGGGCGCGGGATTCCGCGATCGCCGCGCGCACCTCGGCGCTGCTGCGCCAGCCGCGGAGTTCGATCAGGTCGCCGACGCCGTGGCGGGCGATCTCGGCCTCGATCGCCGGGCGGCTCTCGCCGTCGCCGATCAGCACCAGGCGGAACGGCGCCTCGGTCGCGCGCAGGGCCGCCACAGCTGCGGGCAGGTAGACCTGCCCCTTCTGCGGGCAGAGCCGGCCGACGCAGATCAGTGTCCGGCTCCCCCCCGCCGGGCGGGCGGAGGGCACGAAGTCCCTGAGGTCGAGGCCGCAGCGCGCCACCGCGATCTGGTCGCGGTGCTGCGCTCCGCCGAAGCGCAGGAGCTGCCCGCGGCAGAAATCCGAGATCGCCACCGCGAAGGCGGCACCGGAGAGCTTCAGCGCCAGCCCGTCCTCGGCGGCGGTCAGGAACTCGTCGGGCCCGTGAGCGGTGAAGCTGTAGCTCGGCCCGCCCATGGTGCGGGCGATCAGCGCCACCGCGGCGGCGTTCGACGAGAAATGCACGTGGGTGTGGGCGATGCCCTCGCGGCGTAAGGAGCGCAGGAAGTACACCGCTTCGAGGAAATAGGCCGCGTGCCGCACCGCCCCGCCGGCCGAGCGGCCGAGCCGCGCGGCGAGCCAGGCGCCGCGCAGGAACGCCGCCGGGCCGGTGACCGCCTGGCGCAGGGCGGCCAGGCCTAACCCGCGCAGGTTGCCGCTGAGGATGTAGTGGGTGCGCGCCTGATCGGCGACGTCGTCGGGATCGACGAGGGGCTGGTGCCAGCGCCGCAGCGCGAAGCGCCGCACCGTCACGCCCTGGGCCTCCAGCGCCGCCATCTCGCGCCGGATGAAGGTGGAGCTCGTCACCGGAGCGGTGTTGACCAGGTAGGCGACCGTCATCGCGCCGGAAGGGACGGGGCCGGATTTCACCGAGCCGGATTTCGTGTGGCCGGATGTCATGGGTGGCGACGCTCCCGATGCACTGTCTCGCGCGCGGGAGTGGCGTTCCCGTGCCGCGCGATCGTTGAGGCGCAGCCTAGGGGCTGCCCTGCCGCCCGGGAGCGGTGGAATTCGGCGGCGTCCCCGCCCAGAAATGCGGGCGGGTTTACGCCTTTCGGAGGTCCCGGCGCCGACGATTGCGACGCTTACCCTGCGGACAGGGCCGGTTAGCCTCTGGTGAGCCGCGGCGAGACCCGGCCCAGCTTCGGCACAGCCATGCAGCGTCCCCTGATCATCCTCGGTACCGGCGGCAACGCCCTCGATCTCCTCGATCTCGTCGAGAGCCGGCCCACTCCCTGGCGGGTGGCCGGCTTCCTCGACGACGCGCGCCCCGAGGGCGACGTCGTCGCCGGGCTGCCGGTGCTGGGGCGCCTCGCCGAGGCGCGGCGTTTCGCCGAGGACCCCGAGGCGGGCTTCGTCAACGCCATCGGCAGCGAGGCCAGCCACCGCGAGCGCCTGAGGATCGTCGCCGGAACCGGGCTCGACCCGACGCGCTTCGCCACCCTGGTCCATGCCGCCGCTTCGGTCTCGTCCCGGGCCGTTCTCGGCCCGGGGACCTGCATCCATGCCGGCGCCAGCGTCGCCGGCCAGGTCGTGGTCGGGGCCCACGTCGCCATCGGGCCCGGAGCGATCGTCGGGCACGACACGGTGATCGAGGACGGGGCGGTGCTCGCGCCGGGCTGCCTCGTCAGCGGCTTCGTGCGGCTCGGGCGGTCCTGCTACGTCGGGGCGGGCAGCGCCCTGCGCCAGCGGGTCGTCATCGGCGAGCGGGCGCTGGTCGGCCTCGGGGCGGTGGTCCTGCGCGACGTGCCGCCGGGCGCCACCGTGGTGGGCAATCCCGCCCGCACCCTGCGGACGGGGGCGTGAGCGCCATGACGAGCACCAAGGCTGAAACGACCGGCAAGGCTGGAACGACCGGTAGGTCCGGTCCCCGCGTCTCGGTCGTGCTCCCGCTCCGGGCGGGCTTTTCCGTGGAGCCGGCGCTGGCGTCCCTGCGCGCCCAGACTTTCGGCGATTACGAGGTCCTGGCGGTCGGGGCGGGGGCGGCCGAGGCCGCGTCCCTCGCCGCCGACCCGCGGGTGCGGGCCCTGCGTGATGAAGAACCCGGCCGCTGCGCCGCCCGCAACCGGGGCGTCACCGCCGCCCGGGCCGAATGGGTGGCCTTCCTCGATCCGGGCGATGCCTGGCGCGAGGACCATCTCGCCGAGCTCGTCGCCGCGACCCGCTTCGGCGACGCCGTCGCGGTGTTCGGCAACCCGGTCCTGGGAGAGGGCGGACGACCGCTCCTGCCAATGAGCGTGCCCTCGGGCCGGGTCTCCGACCCGTTCGACTTCGCGCTCCGGATCGGCGCCGCCCCGCTGCGGGCGAGCGCGGCGCTGATCGAGCGGGCGGCGGCGATCGATGCCGGGCTTTTTCCGACCCGCTGCGGCGGCGGGCCGGAGCTCGACCTGTGGGGCCGCCTCGCCCTGCAGGGGCTGTTTCGCTACGTCGCCCGGCCGACGGCGGTGCTGGGGCCGGCCCCTCCGTCGCGGCGCGTGCCGGCGCCGCCGCTGCTCGCCGCCACCCTGACGCGGCTCTTCGACGAGGGTGCGGTGCCGGCGGAGCTCGCTCCCTCCGCCCGGCGCTGCCGCAACCGGCTGATGCTCGACCATGCCCGCAAGCTCGCCGAACTCGGCCGTCCGGCCGAGGCGCGGGCCGTGCTGGCGCGGGACTGCGTCCCGGGCCTCGATCCGGCCCGCTACCTCGCGGTGCTCGCCCGCATCTGGCGGGCGGGCCGGGCCTGGCCGGCGCCCGGGGCGCTCGCCGGCTCGCCCTGATCCGCCCGCACCACCGCGTTCCAAGCAGACTTGCGTCGGCAAGCCAGCGCTTCGTTCGCCTGGGTTTTTGTTTTGCCGCAGGTTTCTATCGCAAAGCCGGGTCCCGCTTTTGCGAAACCTGCTCAGCCTCAAGGGTTACTTGATGAGCCTCGTCAAGCGCGCCGTCCTGCTCGTCTCGGGCGAGCGCTACCTCGTCCTCTCGATCACGCTGTGCCAGACCGCCCTGGTCTCGCGCCTGCTCACCCCGGAGGAGGTCGGCCTGTCGATGCTCGGGGTGGCGCTGGTGCAGGTCATCGACGGCATGCGCGATTTCGGCACCACCAACTACATCATCCACGAGCCGACGACCTCGCAGCAGAGCGCGCGCACCGCCTTCACGGTGCTGTTCGCCCTGTCGCTGGCCTTCGCGGTGGCGCTGTTCGCCTCGGCCGGGCTGTGGGCGCAACTCTACGGCCAGCCGCTGCTCGCCTCCTACCTGCGGGTGCTCTCGGCGAGCTTCCTGCTGGTGCCGTTCTCCGGCCCGCTGATGGCGCTGATGCGCCGCGACTTCCAGTTCGCCTCGCTGATGTGGGTCAATGTCGGCACCTGCCTGACCTACGCCGTGGTGCTGATCGCCCTGGCGCTCCTCGGCTTCGGGGCGATGAGCTTCGCCTGGGCCACGGTCGCGAGCGCGGCCGCCACGATCGCCCTGAGCCTCGCCGGCCGCCCGGAACCGGGGATCTACCGTCCCAGCCTCCAGGGGTGGCGCACGGCGCTCGCGATCGGCGGCTTCTCCAGCGTGACGACGCTCCTCAACCGCGCCTACGACCTCTTGCCGATCTTCCTCCTCGGCCGCTTCGGCGGGCCGGACCTCGTCGGCCTCTACGGCCGGGCGCAGGTGGTGAGCCAGCTGCCCGACAAGATGATCCTCGGCAGCCTCGGCGCGGTGATCCTGCCGATGTTCGCCGCCGACCGCCGCGACGGCCGGGCGCTGGCGCCGACCTACCTCGCCTCGATCGGCAACATCACGGTGGTGCTCTGGCCGGTGGCCCTGCTGCTCGCGCTCATCGCGCAGCCGGTGGTGCTGGTGCTGCTCGGCGCGCAATGGCTCGCCAGCGTACCGATCGTGCAGGTGCTCTCGCTCGCCTCGATGATGACCTTCCCGGCGATGCTGACCTATCCGGTGCTGCTGGCGAGCGGCGGCCTACGCGACACCCTGACGGCGAGCTTGATCGGCCTGCCGCCGAGCGCCGCGATCATCGCCGCGTCGGCCTCCGGCGGACCGCTCGCGGTGGCGGCGACGCAATTCGTCACCGTCCCGCTCCAGGTCGGGATCGCCCTGTCCTTCATCCGTCGCCGGGTGCCGTTCAGCCTCGCCGATCTCGCCGGCGCGCTGCGGATCAGCGCCCTCGTCACGGTCGCGACCGCGCTGCCGCCCCTCGCCGTCATCGCGCTCTCCGGCCGGGGCTTCGCCCTGACCATCCCGCAAGGGGTGCTCGCCGGGTTCGGAGGGGCCGGCGCCTGGCTCGTCGCGATGCTGCTCCTCGACCATCCGGTCGCCGGGCACGTGCGCGAGACGGTCCGGCCGGTGGCGATGATGCTGCGGGCGCGGGTGGTGCGGGTGGGGCGGTAGGCATCGCGACGCGCGGTCGTCGTGCCCTGCCGGGATCCCGGCGCCCGAGACGAATGCGGGCGGGGGACTACCACGCCAATCACGATCGCCCGGCCTCAAGCTTCCACGAGAGCCTTCGACGAACCGGTATCCGCTTCGCCGAAGGCTGCGCCGGCGGCGACGGTCGTCACGCCGCGGCGGCCTTCGCGGCATGCGCCGCCTGGATCTTCTTGCTCAGCCAGTACGAGTAGCCGACCGTCGAGTTGTCGACCAGGGTCGTCACGCTGGTCACATAGTTCGTCACCAGGTCGCCGTACTGGCCGAACAGGTTGTAATCCTGCTCGACGACCTTCGACAGGGTGTTGGCCTTGCGCAGCAGCAGCGAGCCTTCATAGATCCGCAGCAAGCCGGCCCGCCAGTCCTGATTGATCTTCCAGAGCTGCTTCACGAAGGCGCCCTGCATCGCGTAGAGCTCGCCGATCGTGTCAGAATCGGGGTTCTCCGACAGGAGCTGTGCGGTCCCGACCGCGTTGGCGGTGCTGCGCGTCGCGAGTTCGCCGACCAGGGCCGAGCGGCGCAGGGGCGCCCCGACCGGCGTCGCGGCGACCGGCGCTTGCTCGGTCGCGGTCAGGGCCGATTGCACGAAGGCGGCGAGCGGCGCCGGCAGGATGGAGGCGGGCGTGGTGGTCGGGGGTGTCATCACGAATTCCTCATGCGATGTCCGGCCGGTCGGCGGTTCGCCTCTCCTGGAACTCCATCCGATCGCAAGGCGGTCGAATGGAGTTCTCGGTCATTGATCTCGCCGCATCGTCTGCGACGAACCGGTATCCACTTCGTCGGGCAATGCTCTAGCCGCCGAGGCGCTCCAGCATGGCGGCGATCGCCCGGATCTGGACGGCGTTCTTCGAGTAGTAATCGGGGTTGCGCGGGGTGGGCGAGCTGTAGCCCCACCAATCCCAGCAGCCGTCGGGGTTCTGCAGGTCGCCGCCGTCGCTTCCCTCCACCTGCGGGTAGAGGACGATGATGTCGTTGCTCTCGGCCATGTGGTTGTAGCCGGTCGTGGTGATGTAGCGGTTGCCGTAGGGCGGCTGGTTGGCGGCATCGGGCAGGCCCCGGACGTAGTTGACGTAATTGTAGCCCTGCTTGCAGCCGTGCAGCGCGATGTGCACCCGGGCCTGCGCCCGCCCGGCCAGCACCCCCGAGGGGACGTAGGCGTAGCCGAAGTCGCTCATGCTCGCGCGCTTGTTGCCGCCGAAGAACTCCCGCTGGTCGAAGCGGATCAGCCGCCCCGTCAGATGTTCAGCCGGCTCGTTCAGGTCGCCATAGATCTGACGGAGGATCGCATGCGACTGCATGAAATTGCCGTTGTTGATGTAGGGCGGCCGGTTGTCGGCGAGGGGCGAATCCTCGAGGTTGTCGGTGATGATCGAGTGGCCCGCATTGACGACGTCGTCATAGAGGATGTTGGCGGGATCGACGCCGAGGCGCAGGTAGAACTCCCGCGTGCGGCTCACCACGTCCGGATAGACGACGCAGTCGGACCGGCCGGTGAAGATGTAGAGCCGGTGATCGGCGAGGGCCTCGAGCGGGTCGATCAGGCCGAGGCCCGCCGCGTCCCGGGCGAGCGCCGCGAGATCCCCGGCATCCGGCGCCATCTGCGGGATGAGCGGGTTCATCCCGATGGCCAGCGCGCCGAGCTGGAAGGCATCGGCCGCGAGCAAAGCCGCCCCGCGGAACGATTCGGCGCAGCGGAACGGCCCGCCCGCGATGATCCCGGCCCCCTTGAACTTGCTGGAATGGGCGAGGTGCATCTGCACCGTCATGAATGCGCCGGAAGACAAGCCGGAGATGGAGCTCTCGCCTTGCCGAACACCGTACCGTGACAGACGCTCGGCCATCTGGCTCTGGTAGCCCATGTCTTGATCTCCCGACACGTCGCGCCCACACGACATGTCTTTCCATCTCGGGATCTCTTGCCGTCCGAGATGAGGCCGGACCACAGCACGGCAGGGATCATCTCGCAAGTGCAAAAAAATTGGGAAAGTTTTTTGCAACGCCAAAAAAGCATAATGGGTCGGCGATGACGCCCGAATCACGGCGCGGCACACTTGCGATCCAGACCGCAATACGACGTACATGTACCGCTCAGGACGGCGGAAGCGGCCCCCGGCGCAGTCCCGTTCCTTCCCCTTCCCCTCGGGCGCACGGGATCGTGACGGCGGGCCGATTTTCGCCACGGTTGCGGCTTAGCCCTGCGGCCAACCCTGGCGCGGGGACCTGGTAACCGTTTGTTGACGGTTCTCGGCAACCCTGCGTTCACCATGGCGGCCACGCGGCCCGAGCGAGGAAGAGGGATCGTGCGAGCGCTCAAGCGTGCCGGCCGCGGCGCGGCCGACCCGGCCCGGGAACCCCTCCTCCGTCGATCCCGCGCCTGCCGTCGCGGCGCGATGGCCCTCGTCGCCTGCCTGGGGGCGGTCCTCGGCTCGACCAGCGGCACCCAGGACGCGGTCGCCAACGGCGACACCCGCACGATCTCGATCTTCCACGAGCACACCAAGGAGAGCGCCGCGATCACGTTCAAGCGTGACGGGCGGTACGACCGGGCGGCCCTGGAGCAGCTCAACTGGCTCCTGCGCGACTGGCGCCTCGACGAGCCGACCAAGATGGACCCACGCCTGTTCGACGTGGTGTGGGAGGCACACCGCGCCGTCGGCTCGCAGGACGCGATCCACGTCGTCTCGGCCTATCGCTCGCCCAAGACCAACGCCGCCCTGCGCCGCCGCTCCCGCGCGGTGGCCGAGCACAGCCAGCACATGCTCGGCAAGGCGATGGATTTCTACCTCGCCGACGTCTCGATCGACCAGATCCGGGCGATCGGGATGCGGATGCAGCGCGGCGGCGTCGGCTGGTACCCGCAGGCCAACAGCCCCTTCGTCCATCTCGACGTCGGCTCGGTGCGCTCCTGGCCGCGGATGAGCCACGACCAGCTCGCCCGCCTCTTCCCCGACGGCCGCACCGTCCACCTGCCCGCCGACGGCCGGCCGATGCCGGGTTACGAGGTCGCCAAGGCCGAGATCCTGGCCCGCGGCGGCAGCGTGATGGGCGTGAGCCAGGCGATCGCCGCGGCGGACGAGGAGGACAGCCCGAACGTCGTCGGCCAGTTCTTCGCGATGCTGTTCGGCGGATCGAAGCCCGCCGCCCCGCCGCCGGCTCCCGTGGTGCTGTCCGGCCGCGCCGGCCGCGTCCGGCCGGTGGCCCTCGCCAGCGCCCAGCCGGAGGATGCCGGCACCCGCGACGCCCTGGCTTACGCGGCCCCCGCCGCGCCGGCCGCCCTGCTGCCGCAGGCGGCCGCCCGGCAGGCCGCCCTGCCGGAGCCGGTGCCCGTGCAGCCGGAGGCCGCCCCCGCCGCCGCGCCCGAGCCGGATACCCGCAGCGCCGAGCCGGCGCCCGAGGCGCCGGCGAAGACCACCCTGGCATCCACGCCGCTGCCGCCCCGGCGCCCGTCGGAATTCGCCGCCCTGGCGGAGGCCCTGGTCGCCGCGCCGCCGCCGTTCGCCGGGCACCTGCCGGCCAGCGTGCCGCTGCCCCCCGCCCGACCGGCCTCGATCCAGGTCGCCTCGGCCGAGGCCGACCCGGCGGCCCTCGGCGCCATGCTCCAGCCGCGCCCCCGGGCGACGCCCGCGCCTGTGCCCGTGATGCCCGCGCCCACCGACCAGAAGACGCAGCTGCGCGCCCTGTTCAGCGCCGCGGCGGCCGCCCCGGCGGTCGAGGCGGCGACCGTGCGGATCATCCAGCGGCCGAAGGGCGGCACCCCGCCCGCGGGCCTCGTCTCGGCGCCCGCCGGCACGGTGGCGACCCGGTTCCAGAACGGCTCGTCCGAGGACGCGCCCGGCACCGGCCGCTTCAGCGGATCGGCCGTCGGACGGCGCTGAGCGCGACAGGCCGTGAACTGGGTCGAGGCGATCGGCTATCTCGGGACCGGTCTCACCATCGCGTCGACCGCGATGAGCACCATGATCCCGCTGCGGGTCGTCTCGATCCTCGCCAGCGTGGCGGTGATGACCTACGGCCTCCTGACCGGCAGCATGCCGGTGGTGCTGACCGAGGCGATCCAGATCCCGTTCAACGCCTGGCGGCTGTACCAGATGGTCCGGCTGGTGCGCGACGTCGAGCGCGCCGCCGAGGGCGACCTCTCCCTCGAATGGCTCCGGCCCTTCGGCGAGTCCCGCCGCATCGCGGCCGGCGCGGTGCTGTTCCGCAAGGGCGACCCGGCCGACGAGATGTTCCTGATCGAGAGCGGCCGCTTCCGCATCGAGGAGCTGGATCTGGAGATCCTGCCCGGTGCCATCGTGGGCGAGCTCGGCATGCTCTCGCCCGGCAACCTGCGCACCGGCACCCTGGTCTGCACCGAGCCGGGCATCGTCCTCGGCGTGGCCTATGCGGACGTGAAGCAGCTCTACTACCAGAACCCGGAATTCGGCTTCTACTTCCTCAAGCTGACGAGCGAGCGCCTGTTCCAGGCGACGCAAGGCGCCCCTGCGCGGAATCCGGCGGGCGCCGAGGTGATCTGAGCCGGCTTACGGTGGCCGATCAGATTGCAACCCTCCACGGTTCCCGGGATGGCGAAAGCGGAGCTCGGTCCATGATGGGGCCACGGCAGGCTGGGCGCTTGTTTCACACGCCCCTTTCCCGGACGACTGGAGCGTCAGCGAAAGGAGATCCGGGATCCAGGGGATATGTGCCGCGAAGCGGCTCTGCCAATTGCGACGTTGCAGAGAGACGGACGCTTCGCGCATTCTTGTGCTGGATCCCGGATCTCCTTCCGCTTCGCTGCAGTCATCCGGGAAAGGGGGAGAGGTGAAACAGGGATCGTCCGACCGATGGAACTTAGTCTTTTGGTCGCCGTCCCCTGCCTCACCCCTCGATGATCGACCGGATCTTGGTCGCCAGGCCCTCCACCGGGAAGGGCTTGGTGATCATCTGCATGCCCGGGCCGAGATGGCCGTTGCCGAAGGCGGCGTTCTCGGCGTAGCCGGTCATGAACAGCACCTTCAGCTGAGGGCGCACCAGCCGGGCCTGGTCGGCGAGCTGGCGGCCATTCAAGCCCGGCAGGCCGACATCGGTCACCAGCAGGTCGATGTGGGAGGCCGATTGCAGCAGGCGCAGGCCCGCCGGCCCGTCGCCGGCCTCCAGGGTGCGGTAGCCGAGCTCGTGCAGCACCTCGACCACCAGGGCCCGCACGGTCGGATCGTCCTCCACCACCAGCACCGTCTCGCCGCGCTCGGCCCGCGGCACCTCGCCCCGCACCTCGGCGGTCGATTCGACCTCGCCGTGGTAGCGCGGCAGGTAGAGCTTGACCGTCGTGCCCTGGCCGGCTTCCGAGTAGATCTTGACGTTGCCCTCCGACTGCTTGGCGAAGCCGTAGATCATCGAGAGCCCCAGGCCCGTGCCCTGGCCGAGCGGCTTGGTGGTGAAGAACGGGTCGAAGGCCCGGGCGATCACGTCCGGCGGCATGCCGGTGCCCGTATCGGTCACGCTGATGCACACGTACTGCCCCGCCCGCACGCCGATGTCGCGCGCGGCATAGGCGTCGTCGAGATGGGCGTTGGCGGTCTCGATGGTGAGCCGCCCGCCCTCCGGCATCGCGTCGCGGGCGTTGATGGCGAGGTTGAGGATCGCGTTCTCGAGCTGGTTGGGGTCGCAGAGCGTCAGCCACAGGCCGCCGGCCACCACCACCTCCAGCTGCACCCGCTCGCCCAGCGTGCGGCGCATCAGCTCGTCCATCGAGCTTACCAGCCGGTTGGCGTCGACCGCCCGGGCTTCCAGCGGCTGGCGGCGCGAGAAGGCGAGGAGCCGGTGGGTCAGCGCCGCGGCGCGCTGGGCCGAGGCCATGGCGAGGCCGGCATAGCGCGTGAGGTTCTCGGTGCGGCCCTCGTTGATGCGGGTCTGCATCAGGTCGAGGGAGCCGACGATGCCGGTGAGCAGGTTGTTGAAGTCGTGGGCGATGCCGCCGGTGAGCTGGCCCACCGCCTCCATCTTCTGCGACTGGCGCAACTGCTCCTCGGCCCGCTCGCGCTCGGCCACCGCCTCGCGCACCCGCGCTTCGAGCGTGTCGTTGAGCTCGCGCAACGCCACCTCGGCCCGTTTCGACTCGGTGACGTCGTAGATCACCCCGACATGGCGAAGGCCCGAGGTCTCGGTGTCGCGGATCGCCTCGCCGCGGCGCACCAGCCAGTGCACCTCGCCGGTATCGGCGAGCCGCACCCGGGTCTCGATCGGCGGCAATTCGCCCTCGTGGCGCTGGTCGGGGGCCAGCAGCGGCGGGTCGCCCTCGATCACCAGCGCATTGACGGCGCTCGCCGCGACGGTGCGGGCCGGCACCAGGCCGAGCAGGCTGCAGAATTGCGGCGAGGCGGTCACGGTGGCGAAGCCCGGCACGTGCTCGAAGGCGCCGACCCGGCCTGCCGACTGGGCGATGCGCAACCGCTCCTCGACCCGCTTCTGCTCGGTGACCTCGACCAGCACGCCGGTGAAGCGGGCGGGCCGGCCGTCGGCACCGAAATGGCAGCGGCCGCGGGCATGGACCCAGCGCACCGAGCCGTCCTGGGCGAGCAGGCGGTACTCCTTGTCGAACACCTCGGCCCCGCCGAGGATGCCGCTCACCGCGAGGCGCAGCCGCAGGCGGTCGAGGGGATGGATGCCGGTGAAGAAGGCGCTCGCCGGCAGCGGGCCGGGCGCGAGCGGCACGGTGCCGGGCCGCGGCGGGGGACTGAGCCCGGTGAGCGCGGCGAAGCGCCCGTCGACGTGCAGGCGCTTCTCCGCGATGTCCCAGTCCCAGGTGCCGGCGATGCCGGCCGAGGACAGGGTCAGGGAGAGCTGGCGCTGCGCCTCGGCCAGCCGCCGCTCGATGTCGGCGAGGCGCTCGCGCCCGGTCTCGGCCTCGTGGACATGCGACATGTCCACCTGCGAGGCGAAGAAGTTGACGAGGCGGCCGGCCTCGTCGTGGATCGGGCAGATCAGCAGCTGGTTCCAGAACCGGCTGCCGTCGCGGCGGTAGTTCAGGAGCGTGACCCGGACCACGCGCTCCTCGCGCAGGCCCTCGCGGATCGCCGCCATCGCGCCCGGATCGGTGTCCGCCCCCTGCAGGAAGCGGCAATTGCGCCCGATCACCGCGGCGGCGTCGTAGCCGGTGAGCGTCAGGAAGGCCTGGTTGGCGAACACGACCGGGTTGTCGGGGAGCTTAGGGTCGCTGATCAGCATCGGCTGGCGCGAGTGCTCCAGCGCGACGAGGAGCGGCCCGGCGCGGGTGCGCGCCGCCGCGATGGCCGCCGCGAGGGCGGTGCCGTCGGGGGCGCTCACGCGGTGGGTCCGGGACGGGGGCCGGGCGTCATGCGTCGAGATCGCCGAGGGCGCGGGCGATGAACTCGTCGACCAGGAGCCGCAGGTTCTCCAGCGACGGCAGGTCCA
Organism: Methylobacterium sp. 17Sr1-1; assembly: GCF_003173775.1. Lineage (NCBI taxonomy): Bacteria > Pseudomonadati > Pseudomonadota > Alphaproteobacteria > Hyphomicrobiales > Methylobacteriaceae > Methylobacterium > Methylobacterium sp. 17Sr1-1. The sequence continues at coordinate 2,109,073 of NZ_CP029552.1, forward strand.
TCAGCATCGCCAGGTAGCCGCGAATGTCGCGCTCGCTCACCGAGAAGTCGATGTAGAGGAACAGCACCAGGGCGTCGGCCCCCGCCGCCTCGCCGGTCTCCAGCCCGAAGATCCGCGGGCCGTCCCCGCGCACGATGCCGGGCAGCGACATGGTGAGCGTGCGCTGGAGCATGTTCGCCATGGTGGCGAGGCAGCCGTTGAGGATGATGTTGCCGGTCTCGGCCAACGCCTCGTCCTCGAGGGCGGCGACCTCCTCGGGCGACAGTTCCTCGCCGGCGACGGCCCGGACCAGCTCGCGGCCGTTCTCCTGCGGGAAGATCAGCAGGGCGCGCCCCGCGAAGGCGCCTTCGAAATCCTGGTGCACCACCACGAGCGGCGCCGCCTCGCGCTCGCCGATCAGCCGCGCGGCGGCCTGGCGCGAGACGATCTCGACGGAGGGCACCGAGAGCAGCACCTGGGTGCCGATCATCTGACGCAGGCTCGCGGCGGCGCGGCTGACCCCGATATTGACGAGCTCGGTGAAGGCGTCCTGCTGCATCTCGGTCAGGCCCGCCGATGCAGCGGAACTCATGGTGTCATCGTTCACGGCGTGCCGCCCCGGCGCAGGCGTAAGCTCACGCCCGAGAGGAAGCCCGCCAGCGCCTCGCCGGTGAGGGGCTTGGCCAGGAACGTCGCCTCGAGCTCGCGGGCGCGGGCGATCACCTCGTCCTGGATGTTGGCGGAGATCACCGCGATCGGCATCCCCGGCCGCGTCGTGCGCAGGTCCTCCGCGAGGGCGAGGCCGTCCTTGCCCGGCATGTTGAAGTCGAGGAGCGCCATGTCGACGGGCTCGGCCGCCACGATGGTCGCCGCCTCGTCGGCATTGGCGGCCTCGCGCGCGACCCAGTCCGGCCGGGCCTGCCGCAGCAGCCGCACGGCGACGGCGCGCGCGAGCTTGCTGTCGTCGACGACGAGGACGGTGACGGGCGCGGGGGCGGTCGGAGGCTGCGACATGGTGAGCATCTAGGCGGTTTCGGCCGAAAGGGGAATGGAGACAGCGGTTTTCCCGACGGCCATGCACGACGGAGCGCGACCCAGCCTCTTGGACGCGGGCTGCCCGTGGACGGACGAGGCGCGGAACTCCTCCTCTCCCTGCGGGCGGCAGGGCCGTCCGGGGAAAGAAGTGGCGCATGCTTTTCCCTCCCCCTCCGCGGGGGAGGGGGCCGGGAGAGGGGACGCCGCTTCCGGGGATGTCGCGACCATGATGACAGGCGTCACCTGGAGCAGCGTCGCGCTGCCCCTCTCCCGCCCGGCTCCGCCGGGCACCCTCCCCCGCAGAGGGGGGAGGGAGAAACCCGCGCTATTTCGTTTCCCCCGACAGCCCTGCCGCCCGCGGGGAGAGGAGATGTCCCGCGTCCCTTCCGTCCTTTGATGGCTACCACCAGCCCCGCCGGATCGCCCCGGTCTCGCCGAAGTAATCCGGCGCCGGCTGGACCACCGCCGGCTCCTCGGGCTCGGTCGCGGTGGCGACCGGGCGGCGGGGGCTCGGGCGGGGTGCGGCCTGCTGCTGCTGCGCGAGATCGCGATGCGGGCGCGGGGCCGTGCCGGGATGGCCGGGAGGGGTCGCGGCGGGTCTCGAGCCGGCGACCTTCGGCTTGTGGCCGGCCTCCGGCGGCAGCGCCTCGGTCGAGAGGCCGAGCGCCACCTTCACCCGGGCGTTGATGCCGTAGAGATCGGGCAGGCTGCGCAGGGGTCCGGAGCCGTCGGCCTCCAGCGTGAAGTAGGCCAGGTGCACCGGCAGCTTCTCGGGCAGCATCACCGTGCGCTCGCCCTTGCCGATCAGTGTCTTCAGCCGCTCGGTCGGCCAGCGCGGCCCGAGCACGACCTGCGCGAAGCGGAACGGATCGTCGACGCGCACGCAGCCGTGGCTCAGCGCCCGCTCCGAGCGGGAGAACAGGCTGCGGTTCGGCGTGTCGTGCAGGTAGACCGCGTGGTCGTTGGGGAACATGAACTTGATGAAGCCGAGGGCGTTGCGCTCGCCCGGCGGCTGCCGGATGGCGATGCCGTTGCCGCGCTTGACCACCTGATAGCCCAGGCGCGCCGCGTAGTTCGGGTCGCGGGCGAGGCCGGGGAGGAACTGGCTCTTGAGGATCGAGGGCGGCACCGTCCAGGACGGGTTGACCACCGCGTAGGTCATCTCGCCGGAGAAGATCGGCGTCGGCGAATCGGGCTTGCCGACGATCACCCGCGCTTCATCGAGGACGCGGCCGTCGCGGATCACCCGCACATTGTATTCGGGGATGTTGACGAAGACGTGGGTGCGGCCGAGATCCGCCGGCAGCCAGCGCCAGCGCTCCATGTTGGCGAGGAGGTCGGCCTCCTGCCGGTCCGGCGCGGGGCCGGCGAGCGCCGCCACGGTGGCCGGATCAAGCACGCCGCTGGCCTTCATGCCGCGCTGGCGCTGGAAGCTCGCCACCGCCGTCGCCACGCCCTCGTCGTAGGCGGTGGCATCGGTCGCGCCGCCGAGCCCGAACCGGGCGCGGATCAGCGGCACCCGCGGGTCGCGCATGCCGGTCTTCAGCGCCGGGCCCTTGGGCAGGCGCACCATCGGCACGGCGCGGTTCGGCTGCTGGGCGCGCAGGCTCGCGAGCTTCGCCTTCAGGGCGAGGTAGCCGGGCTGCCCCGGATTGTAGGCCTGGAGCAGGCCGCCGGCGGCGGCGCCTGCCGGGGTGAGGCGGGTCAGCACCGCATCGGCGGAGGGCAGGTCGAGCTTCGGGGTGATGAAGCGCGACAGGCGCGACGGCTCGATGCGGCCGCCGCGGGCGTCGCGGGCGTAGAGCACGGCCGCCGCCGAGAGCTTCAGGTCGGCCTCGGCCCGGTCGGCGGGCTTGGCGTGGGGCGGATCGAGGAGCGGGATCGGGTAGGCGAGGGGGTCGAGCCCGTCCTCGCCCGCCGCCTGGAGCCGGGCGATCACCGCCTTGGCGGCGTCGCTCCAGCCGGTCTCGGTGAGCCAGACCGACTTGAAGGCGCCGAGCGCGTAGAAGGCCTGCATCGCCTCGCGCTGCTTCGTATTGAGGCGGCGGATCAGGGTGAAGTTCGGGTCGGCGAGGCGTGCGGCCACCACCTCGGCGACCGGGTCGCCGGGGGCGGGCGGGGGCAGGGCGGGCGCGGCCGCCTCCGCCGGGGCGGGGGCCGCCTCCGCGGGCGCCGGATTGCCCGGCAGGCTCGCGGGCTGGGTCGGGGCGGAGTCGGGCAGGACGGGAGCGGGCTCGGTCGTGGAGGCCGGCTTCGGCGCGTCGGCGGGATCGGGCACCGCCGTGACGGGCTTGAAACTGTCCGGGCCGGGCGGGAGGACGTCGATGCCGGCCCGGGTCGCGTCCTTCCCGGACGAATCCTTGGGCACGTCCGGGATCGTCGTGATCGCGGGAGGCGGCGTCGTGGCCACGGCCCCCGGTGCCGCCGCGGCGACGCCTTCGGCCCGCGCCGCCGGCAGGCCGGCTTGCGCCGCCAGCAGCACCGCGAGGGTCGCTGCCGCGCCCGCGTTCCGGCCGGTCCTGCGCCTGGGAGCCATGGTCCTCTCCTCGAAGCCGCGGCCGGACGAAAGCGGCCACGCTGGTCAATCTAGACTAGTAAACACGCCGGTGCAGGCCGTGCCATCGCACGGCAGCCACACCCAGGCGACATGCAACCTTGACGACTTGCAACCTTGGGCGTGCGCCGCGTGTTCTGGCGCACCGCGACGGTGATCGCGGTGCGAAACCGTGGCGGCGACCGAGCGATACGCCGCCCAAGACGGGAAGAATGCGGTTTTCTTCGGACCGGATCCCGCGCGGGCGCGTAGATCAGGCGGCGTCCTCGGCCTTCTCGTCGTCGAGGCCGAGCTCCTTCAACTTGCGATAGAGTGTGGAACGGCCGATGCCGAGCCGGCGCGAGACTTCCGACATCCGCCCGCGGTAGAATTGCAGGGCGTAGCGGATGATCTCGCCTTCCAGCCCCTCCATCGTCTTCATCTCGCCCGTCTCCTCGGCGACGAGGGAGAGGGCGTGGGGGTCGCGCACCTCGACCCGGACGATCTCCCGCACCGGGGCCGGCCCGGCGCCGGGCTCTGGCGAGGCCGGCAGGGGCGGGATGCGCACGTCGAAGCCCTCGACCTGGGCGGCGATCTGCGGGAACTCCGCCACGGTCAGCTCGTCGCCGTCGGCCAGCACCACGGCGCGAAACAGTGCGTTCTCGAGCTGGCGCACGTTGCCGGGCCAGTCGTAGCGGGTGACCAGCGCCATCGCCTCCGCGGCGATGCCCCGCACCCGCTTGCCTTCTTCCGCCGCGAAGCGGGCGCAGAACGAGCGGGCGAGGTCGGGGATGTCCTCGCGCCGGGCCCGCAGGGGCGGCAGGGTCATCGGGAAGACGTTGAGGCGGTAATACAGGTCCTCGCGGAAGCGGCCCTGCTTCACGAGGTCGAGGAGCGAGCGGTTCGTCGCCGAGATCAGCCGGATGTCGACCCGCACGCTCTTGCGGCCGCCGACCGGATCGACCTCGCCCTCCTGGAGCGCGCGCAGGAGCTTCACCTGCGCGTCGAGGGGCAGCTCGCCGATCTCGTCGAGGAAGAGCGTGCCGCCGGAGGCCTCGACGAACTTGCCGAGATGCCGCTCGGTGGCGCCGGTGAAGGCGCCCTTCTCGTGGCCGAACAGGGTCGATTCGACGAGGTTGTCGGGGATCGCCCCGCAATTGACCGTGACGAAGGGCTTGCCGCGGCGGTCGCCCGAGCCCTGGATCGCGCGGGCCAGCACCTCCTTGCCGACGCCGGATTCGCCCTCGATCAGCACCGGGATGTTCGATTTCGCCGCCCGCTCGGCGAGCCGCATCACCCGGCCCATGTCGGGGCTCTTCGAGGTGAGGTCGCGGAACGAGAGGGCGCCCGAGGCGCGCCGGCGCATGCGCCGGATCTCGTCCTGGAGTTGGTCGACCTGGAGCGCGTTGCGGATCGAGACCTGGAGCCGCTCGGGGCCGGCGGGCTTGACCACGAAATCGACCGCGCCGGCCCGCATGGCGTTGACCACGGCGTCGATCGAGCCGTTCGCGGTCTGGACGATGACGGGGGTGTCGATGCCGGCCTTGCGCAGTTCGGCCAGCACCCCGAGCCCGTCGAGGCCGCCCGGCATCGCGAGGTCGAGGAGCACCACGTCGATGCTGGAATCGGGCGCCCGGATCGCGTCGAGGCCGGCCGCGCCGCTCTCGGCCACCACGGCCTCGAACCCGAGGCGCCGCACCATGGCCTCCGCCAGCCGGCGCTGCACGGGATCGTCGTCGACGATGAGGACCGTGGTGGTCATCTGTACTCCTCGGAAGGATCGGCGCCGGGAGGCGCCGCCCTGAATGCCCTCGGTGCGTCCGGCCCGGCGAGCGGACGACCGGCGAATCACGCGGCTGTTTCGTTTCGAGCCGCATGCTGCGTCACAAGCGTAAAGTGGCTCTTAACGCCAACGAGAGGTTACCGGGGCACAAGCTTGCCTTCGGGCAAGCCTCCCTCCCGCCAATCCCCCCTCGCGCCGCAATCGCCGCGGCGTCGGTTGATCGCGGGCGGGTCGCGGCCGATATGTCCCCCGCATCGCTTGCGCCTGAAGGAACATCGTCCATGCCGCTGAGTGCCGCCGCGCCGTCCGACAGCGCCCTGAGCACCGCGAAGGCCACGGCCCGCGCCGTCGATCTCGGGCCGCTGCCGGAATGGGACCTGTCGGACCTCTATGCCGGCCTCGACGACCCGGCCTTCGCCGAGGACCTCGCCCGTGCCGAGGCCGAGTGCCGCGGCTTCGCCGAGAGCTATCGCGGCCGCGTCCGGGACCTCGTCTCCGGCGAGGGGGCGTCCGACCGGCTCGGGACCGCGGTGGCCGCCTACGAGGCGATCGAGGACCGGCTCGGCCGGCTGATGTCCTATGCCGGTCTCGTCTATTCGGGCGACACCACCGATCCGGCCCGGGCGAAGTTCTACGGCGACACCCAGGAGCGGCTGACGAACGCCGCGAGCGACCTGCTGTTCTTCACCCTCGAGCTGAACCGGATCGAGGATGCGCTGATCGACGCGGCCGCCGCCCACCCGCCGCTCGCGCGCTACCGCCCCTGGCTCGAGGACATCCGCCGCGAGAAGCCGCACCAGCTGAGCGACGAGGCGGAGAAGCTCTTCCTCGAGAAGTCGGTGACCGGCCGCGCCGCCTGGAACCGGCTGTTCGACGAGACGATCGCGTCCTTGCGCTTCCCGCTGCGCGGCGAGGAGCTGACGCTGGAGCCAACGCTCAACAAGCTCCAGGACCCCGACGAGACCGTGCGGCGGGACGCGGCGAGCGCGCTCAGCACCGTGTTCCGGGGCAACCTGCGGGTGTTCACGCTGATCACCAACACGCTCGCCAAGGACAAGGAGATCTCCGACCGCTGGCGCGGCTTCAGCGACGTGTCGGATGCCCGCCACCTCGCCAACCGGGTCGAGCGCGACACCGTCGAGGCGCTGGTCGCCGCCGTCCAGGCCGCCTATCCGCGCCTGTCGCACCGCTATTACAAGTTGAAGGCGCGGTGGTTCGGTCGGGACGACCTCGCCTACTGGGACCGCAACGCGCCGCTGCCGAAGGTCGAGCAACGCACGATCCCCTGGGCCGAGGCGCGCGAGACCGTGCTGTCGGCCTACGGCGCCTTCTCCCCGAAGATGGCCGAGATCGCCCGGCGCTTCTTCGACGGCGGCTGGATCGACGCGCCGGTGCGCCCCGGCAAGGCGCCGGGCGCCTTCGCCCACCCGACCGTGCCCTCGGCCCACCCCTTCGTGCTCGTCAACTACCAGGGCAAGCCGCGGGACGTGATGACGCTCGCCCACGAGCTCGGCCACGGCGTCCACCAGGTGCTGGCGGGTCCCAACGGCGCCCTGATGGCGCCGACGCCGCTCACGCTCGCCGAGACCGCCAGCGTGTTCGGCGAGATGCTGACCTTCCGCCGCGTGCTGGAGGCCACCACCGACCCGGTCCAGCGCCGGGCGATGCTGGCCGCCAAGGTCGAGGACATGATCAACACGGTGGTGCGCCAGATCGCGTTCTACACCTTCGAGCGCAAGGTCCACCTCGCCCGCCGCGAGGGCGAGCTGACCGCCGAGGCGATCAACGCCCTGTGGATGTCGGTGCAGGCGGAGAGCTTGGGTCCGGCGATCCGCCTCGACGAGGGCTACGAGCCGTACTGGGCCTACATCCCGCACTTCATCCACTCGCCGTTCTACGTCTACGCCTACGCCTTCGGCGACTGCCTGGTGAACTCCCTCTACGGCGTCTACCAGCGGGCGAGCGGCGATCCGGCGGCGGAGGAGGGCTTCGTCGAGCGCTACTTCGCGCTGCTGGCGGCCGGCGGCAGCCGGCCCTACGGCGAATTGCTGGCGCCGTTCGGGCTGGATGCCCGCGACCCGGCCTTCTGGCAGATCGGCCTGTCGATGATCGAGGGCATGATCGCGGAGCTGGAGGCGATGGAGGGGTGAGCCGTCATCGAACCGTCGCGCCCGGCCCCTAGCGACGGCGGCCGGGTGCGGCGGCGTCCCGGTCGCGCCTCTCTCGACAGGCGGGGACGAAGGACGCCCGATGCCGCCCCTCCTCAGCGACGAACCCGCCCTGCCGGGCCTGATCTGGGCGATGCGGTTCGACGCGGCGGGCCGCGGGCGGCTGCTCGAGCCGGGCGACGAGATTCCGGCGCTCGGCCGCTTCGGCGAGGGCTTCGTCTGGCTCCACGTCAACCTCAACGACGCGCGGGTGCCGGCCCTGGTGGCGGAGGGGCGCCTCGGCCCGCCGGACCTCGCGGCGGCGGCCTTCGCCAGCGACCCGCACCAGCGGGTCACGGTCGAAGACGGCCAGGTCGGCGGCGTCATCGCCGACCTCACCCGGGACGCCGACCTCGCCCGCGACACCGAGGTGCCTGCCGCTCCCGAGCGCCTGCCCGACGCCGCCGGGCGGCTGCACTTCGTGCTCGGGCCGAACTCCCTCGTCAGCGGGCGCCGGCACCCGATCATGGGACCCGACGCGGTGCGCGAGGCGATCGCCGAGGGAAGGGCGCTGCCCGGGCCGGTGGCTTTGCTCGAAACCCTGATCGGCCGAGTCGCGGCGGCGATCGGCGCCCGCGGCACGCTCCTGTCCGAGCGCCTCGACGGGATCGAGGACCACATCCTCGACGAGCGCATCCGCGACGAGACCCGCCAGCTCGGCCCGATCCGGCGCGACGCCGTGCGGCTGCACCGCCAGCTCAACGGCCTGCGGGCGGTCTTCCATCGCCTGGAGGAGGACGGCGAGGACCTGCCGGAGGAGACCCGGGAGGCGGCCGCCCGCATCGCCCAGCGCTTGGATGCGCTGGACCGCGACATGGTGGTGCTGGCCGAGCGCAGCCGGCTGCTGCAGGAGGAGCTGTCGGGGCTGCTCGCCCGCCAGTCGAACCGCCAGCTCCACACCCTGTCGATCCTGACCGCCCTGTTCCTGCCGCCGACGCTGGTCACCGGCCTGTTCGGCATGAACACCAAGGGCCTGCCGCTGGCCGAGTGGGACGACGGCTCGACAGTGGCGATCGGAATCGCGGCCCTGTCCGCCGCCGCGGCCTTCCTGCTGATCCGTCGGCTCGGGCTCGGCGGGCAGAAGGGGTGACGCCTCTCGCGTCGATCCAATCAGCTTGACCGTGCGAAGGGCGACTGAGGGTGGAGAGCGGACGATCGCGCGCGGCGCAGCGTCAGAGCGTCACCCCGCGATCCAGCACGGTCGTCGCTTGATCGAGGACGCGTGGCCAGAGGCCGTCCGCGAGGATGCAGAACCCCGCGAGGAACAGCAGCGCGCGGATTTCGGCCAGCTTGACGAAATGCGGCAAGGCCCGCCGCTCCGCCCTGGACAGCGGGCGTACGCGTTCGTAGCCCGCTAAGAGCGCGGCGACGAGCGCCGCCGTCTTCGCCGGATCACCGCGCAAGAAATGCCAAGCCGCAGTTCCGAGGTCGAGCACGTAGGGACCGTAGCCGCAATCGTCGAAGTCGAAGAAGCCGATCGCGCCGTCCCGAGCGACGGCGTTGGCCAGCCGGGCGTCCCCGTGACAGTTTCCGGAAGGCAGGTCGTGCGTTGCAGGATCGCCCAGCATCTCCGCCCGGCATCGGTCCACGGCGTGCCGCACAGCCTCGCTGCCGGGGATGCGCACCAGCGATGCAGCGGGGTGTGCGCACAGCGTTGCCGGATCGAGCGGACGCGCACCGCCGGCCTCGATCCCGGCGAGAGCCCCGTGCAACTGCGCCAGCGCCGAGCCGAACAGCGCCACGTCTTCCGGGACATCAGCGAGCGGTCGACCGTCGAGGGCGTGGAACAGGCTGCCAACACGGTCCACGCCCTCGAACAGCACGCGCGCGCAATCCGTACCATCGGTGGTCGGGATCGGACGCGCCACGTCGACGCCCGGCTTCGGCCGGACCTCGTTCAGCAGGCACATCTCGAATGCGATCTCGGCTGCGGATCGGCCGGTGGGCCGGTAGAGGCGCAGGTAGTAGGCAGCGTCGTCCGCGGTAAGACGATAGGTTCGGTTCGCGCCAGGGACCACCAACGCGCAGCCGGCGAACATGCGTCCGTAGCATCGGGAGAGGGCGCGGAGGTCGATGTCGCTCATCGGCTCGGCCTACCACGCGCGTCCTGAGCCGGGCAGCAGGGCCCGCGTCTGCCACGGGTCGAAAGCAGCCCCCTGACATGGTCAAGCTGACTGGGCTTCGACACTACGCCCGCTTGCGCCGTCCCGACATCTCCGCCACCGCGATCCCGCCCAGCACCAGGGCGAGGGCCGCCGCCTCGACGAGGCCGAACGGCTCGCCCACCAGTCCCACCGCCAGGATCGCCCCGAAGGCCGGCACGAGGTTGTTGAACAGCCCGGCGCGGTTCGGCCCGATCGTCTCGACCCCGCGCATATAGGCGAGCTGCGCCACGAGCGACGGCCCGAGCGCCGTGAAGGCGATCAGCGCCCAGCCGGCGCCGCCGGGCCACAGGACCCGGCCGGCCGCCCATTCGCCGACGAGGAGCGGCACCGAGGTCGCCCAGGCGGCGACCGCCATGGCGGCGAAGAAGGCGAGGCCCGGCACCGCCGGCCGCAAGGGGAGGGCGATGGTGTAGCCGGCGTAGAACAGGCAGGCCAGCAGCACCAGGAGGTCGCCGCGGTTGACATCCAGCGCCCGCAGCCGCGCGAGGTCGCCGTGGCTGGCCACCAGCACCACTCCGGCCAGCGTGATGGCGGCGCCGAGGATCTGCCCGCCCCGCACCGCGACGCCGCGGACGAGAAAGTTCAGGACGAGCACCAGGACCGGGATCGTGCCCTCGATCAGCGACAGGTTGACGGCGCTCGTCAGCGCCCCCGCCTCGTAGGTCAGCGCATTGAAGCCGGTATAGCCGACGCCGCCCATCAGCAGGATCAGCGGCCAGTGCGCCCAGAGAGTGCGCCGGTGGGCCCAGGTCTCGCGCCCGGCCATCGCGGCGATGGCCGTCAGCGCGATCGACCAGCGGAGCGCCACGAGCGCCTGCGGCGAGACGAGGCCGACCGCGACCTTGCTCGCCACCGCGTTGCCGGCCCAGAGAAACGTCGCGAAGGCGAGCAGCGCGTAGGCAGCGGCCGCCGAGCGGCCGGGCCTCACGCCAGCGCCATCAGGAAACGCTCGATCAGCTCCAGGGCCCGCTGGGTCATGGCGATGGGATAGCGGATGAAGACGTGGCAGCCGCCGGTATAGACCGAGGTGTAGCCGCCGTTGTTGGCCGCGGCCCAGCGCATCGACATGAACAGGGTATCGTCGAGGAGCGGATCGCGGGTGCCGACCGAGAACAGCGCCGGGGGCAGGCCGGCGAGGTCGGCGTAGAGCGGCGACACGTCGGGCGAGCGCCGGGCGACGCCCTCCGGCACAAAGCCGTCGGCGAAGCGGCGGATGTCGGTCGAGTTGAGGACGAGGCGCTCGTCGCCCCAGTTGCGGGCGCTCGCGGTGACGCCGAGGTCGTAGAGGCCGGAAAAGAGGTTGGCGCCGCGAAACGCCTTGGGCAGCCGGTGGCGGTCGCGCAGGCGCAGGAGCGTCATGACGCTCAAGTGGGCGCCGACCGATTCGCCGCCGATGGTCAGCGCCTCGACGCCGAACAGCTTGCGGCCCTCGTGGTAGAGCCAGAGCGCGGCGGCCTCGCAATCGTCGATCGGGGCCGGGTAGGGGTGCTCGGGCGCCAGCCGGTACTCGACCGAGACGCAGACGAAGCCGCAGCGCTCGGCGATGCGCTCGAGCCAGGGATCCTGCTCGTCGGCCCCGCCCCAGATCCAGCCGCCGGAATGGATGTGCAGGTAGGCGCCCCGGGCCTTCCGCTGCGGCCGGATCACCCGGAGCGCCAGCGGCCCGCCGGGACCGGGAATCGTGATCGTCTCGGCCCGCTCGCTGCGGGGCATCGCCGGATAGGCGACGCTGCCGCGCCGGCGGCGCTCGCGCACCTCGGCCACCGGCATCGACCAGGGGTCCGGCGCCTGGGCCTGGGCGGCGATGATCTCCCGGTTCAGCCGCTCGGCGTCGGGATCGGTTTTCGCCGGGTCGAAGAGCGCGTGGTCGATCATGCTCGGGGTATCAATCTCGCGGCGCTGCGCCGCCGGCCTCGCGGGCGGCGGAGCGTCTCGGGGTTGCGGGTGGGCCACCGTCCTGCCCGGTGTGGCACACCGGGCATCTTGGGATAATCCGCGAAGGTTGCCATCTCAGGTCCGGATTGCCAAACGGTGCAATGCGCCGGGCGGCGCAGGGTTTCGTCCGGGATGTGACAATCCCGCAACGCTCGCCCGCAACGCGCGGGTTGCGTTGCGTCACGGTTCACCGTCCATCCGCAACGGCAGGGTCGCGAGGAAGCATGAGCGAGCAGAGATTCCACCGTCCCTTCGGCGGGCAGGGTGCGGGCCCCCAGGGCGGCCCTCAATTCGGGCAGGAGCCCTACGAGTCGGGCTACCGGCAGGACCGGCGCTCGGCCCTGCACCGCTTCCTCGGCGGCTCGCCGGGGGCGGTGCTGGTGCGGCTGGTGTTCCTGTCGCTCCTCGTCGGCGCCGGCATGGCGATGATGGGGGTCACGCCCGGGCTGCTGTTCGCCCAGGCCTACGACACGATCCACTCGCTGATCGCGCTCGGCTTCGAGACCTTCCACGATGCCGGCCGCTGGTTCGTCGCCGGCGCGGTGGTGGTGGTGCCGCTCTGGCTCCTGTCCCGCGTCTTCGCCCGCGGCCGCTGACCGGCGATGCATCGCGCCGTCCCGAGCCGGCCCGGCGCGAGCCCGGAGGTCACGCACAGGCGGATCCTCGCGCTCGCCCTGCCGATGACGCTCGCCAACGTCACGACGCCGCTCTTGGGCCTCGTCGGGACGGCGGCGGTGGGGCGGCTCGGCGACGCGTCCCTGCTCGGGGCGCTGGCGCTCGGCGCGGTGGTGTTCGACTACCTGTTCTGGACCTTCGGGGCGCTGCGCATGGCGACCGCCGGCCTCACCGCGCAGGCGACCGGGGCGGGCGATCGCGCGGAGATCGACCGTACCCTCGCCCGGGCGCTCGCGGCGGCCGTCACGGTCGGCCTCGTCATGGTGGCCTTGCAGGGGCCGCTCGGGGCTCTGGCGCTCAGGCTGTTCGGCGCCAGCCCGGCGGTGACCATGGCGCTCGCCGGCTATTTCGCCATCCGGATCTGGTGCGCGCCGTTCACGCTCGCCAACTACGCCATCCTCGGCTCGACCCTCGGGCGCGGGCGCACCGATCTCGGCCTCGGCCTGCAGGTGGCGATCAACGTCGTCAACGTCGTGCTCACCCTGCTCTTCGTCCTCGGCCTCGACTACGGCGTCGCCGGGGCGGCCCTCGCCACGCTGCTGGCGGAGGTCGCCGGCACGGTCCTCGGCCTCGTCGTGCTCCACCGTCTCGGCTCCAGGCCCTGGCGCGTGCCCCTCCCCGAGATCGCCGAGCGCGCGGGCCTGACCCGGATGCTCGCGGTCAACGGCGACGTGATGGTGCGGACCCTCGCGCTCATCACCGCGCTCGCCCTGTTCACCGGCCTCGGGGCGCGGGCCGGCGACGCGACGCTCGCCGCCAACGCGGTGCTGCAGAACCTCTTCCTGATCGGCAGCTTCTTCCTCGACGGCTTCGCCACCGCCGCGGAGGTCCTGTGCGGCCAGGCGCTCGGCGCCCGCGACGAGGGCGCCTTCCGGGGTGCGGTGCGCCTCTCCCTCGGCTGGTGCCTCGGCTTCGCGCTGGCGGTGTCCAGCCTGTTCCTCGCGGTCGGCGGCCCGTTCATCGACGCGATCACCACCGCGCCGGAGGTGCGGGCGCTCGCGCGCGACTTCCTCGTCTACGCCGCCCTGACGCCGCTCGCGGCGGCGGCCGCCTTCGCGTTCGACGGCGTCTATATCGGGGCGACCTGGACCCGGGCGATGCGCAATCTGATGCTCGCGGCGCTCGCGGTCGACGCCGCGATGCTGGCGGTGACGCGAGATCTCGGCAATACCGGCCTGTGGCTCGCCATGCTCACCTTCCTGGCGGTCCGCGGCCTCGGCCAGGCCGCGTTCTACCCGCGGCTCGCGGCCGGCGCCTTCCCGCGGCCGCGGGCCGGAACCCTGACGGAGGCCGCGCGATGATCGCGGGTGGATGCCGGTGCGGCGCGGTGCGCTACGAGGCGGGGGGCGAGGCCTGGAACGTCACGGTCTGCCACTGTGCGGATTGCCGCGGCGCCACCGGCGCGCCGATGGTCGGCTGGCTCACCGTGCGGCGGGATTCCTGCCGCCTCAGTACGGAGCCGGCCTGGTTCCGCTCGAGCCCGCGGGCGGAGCGCGGCTTCTGCCCGGCCTGCGGCACGCCGCTCGCCTACCGCGCCGACGACCTGCCCGGGGAGATCGACCTGACGCTCGCGAGCCTCGACGATCCGGAGCACTACCCGCCGCGCGACCACGTCTGGGTCTCGCGCCGCCTGTCCTGGGTCGTGCTGCCGCCCGGGCTGCCGGCCTACCCGCAGGCGCGCGGGTCCTGACGCCTCAACCCGAACCCGCCGCACGAGACGATCCCGCATGACGATGGCGGACCCGACAGCTCCCTGTGAGACCGATGCGCCGTACTCTGCGCCGCACTCTGCGCCGTACTTGGCCCCCCGCGCGGTCGACGACCCGGCGGCCTGCACCTTCAACCACACCATCGACCTGCCCGGCCACGGCACCGTGGCGGGGGCCTGGGACCTGCGGCCGGCGCTCGACGAGTATCTCGGCCACGTCGCGGTGGCGGGAAAGCGCGTGCTCGATTTCGGTGCCACCAGCGGCTTCCTCGGCTTCGCCATGGAGGCGCGGGGCGCCGAGGTGGTGTCCTACGACTTCGCCGGCGAGGCCTGCTGGGAGATGGTGCCGTATCCGGATTTCGAGCGCGCGGTGATCGCGCCCGAGATCCGCAACCACCTGCGCCGGTTCGAGAACGCCTACTGGTACAGCCACGCCGCCCTCGGCTCGCGGTCGCGCCGCGCCGGCGGCTCGCTCTACGACGTGCCGGCGGCGATCGGCCCCGTCGACGTCGCGGTGCTCGGCAACGCGCTGGCGCGCCTGCGCGACCCGTTCCGGGCCCTGCACGGCACCCTGCGGCTCACCCGCGAGACCGTGGTGGTGACCGAGATGCTGCCGAAATCGCTGCAATTCCTGCGCTGGCTGCCGCGCAGCCTCGGCCTGCCACTGTTCCTTTTGCCTCGCACCGACCAGCGGATCCGCTTCGACGCCTGGTGGACCATCGCCCCGACCACGATGCAGGAATTCCTGGCGATCCTGGGCTTCGGCGAATCGACGGTGACCTATCACCGCCAGTCGCTGCTCGGGCAGAAGCGGCTCTGCTACACGGTGGTGGCGCGGCGCACCGAGCCGACGAACCCGGAATTGTGATTTTTTTTTGAACCTGGCACGGCCTTGAACCCTCCCCCCTCCGCGGGGGAGGGTGCCCCGCGGAGCGGGGCGGGAGAGGGGGCGACGCTTCCAGAGAGGTCGCGCGCTCCATGAAGGGCGCCATTTGGATCAGCGTCGCGCTGCCCCTCTCCCGATCCCTGCTGACGCAGGGGCCGCCTTCCCCCCGATCCAAGTCGGGCTTACCCGACTTCGGTACGTGGATGCGGATCTCGGGCTTGCCCGAGATCCGTGGGGGAGGGCTCAGACGCGCGGTCTTCACAATCGTCCGGCACCTCACGCCGCGCGCGCCAGCTCCGCCGCGTCGCGCCCGACGACGTCCGTGACACGCGAGATCCCCTCCGCCTCCATCCGGCGCAACAGACCCGCCTTGATCTCCCCGACGAGGCCCGGGCCCGCATAGACCAGCGCCGAGTAGAGCTGGACCAAGCTGGCGCCGGCCCGGATCTTGGTCCAGGCGGCTTCCGCCGAATCGACACCGCCGACGCCGATCAGCGGCAGCGCGGTTCCGACCCGCAGATAGGCCTCCGCGAGGAGCCGGGTCGAGGGCGAGAAGAGCGGACGGCCGGACAGGCCGCCGGTCTCACCCTTCGCCGCCCCGGCGAGGCTCGCCGGCCGCGCCACGGTGGTGTTGGAGACGACGAGCGCGTCGACGCCGCGGCGCCGCGCGGTGGCCGCCATCGCGTCGAGGCCGTCGAGGCCGAGATCGGGGGCGATCTTGAGCAGCACCGCGGTGCGACGTCCCGGGTCACGCCCGACTTCGTCGCGGGCCGCGACCACCCGGGCGAGCAGGTCGTCGAGGAACGCCTCCCCCTGCAGGTCGCGCAGGCCCGGCGTGTTGGGCGAGGAGACGTTGACGGTGATGAAGTCGACGAGCCCGGCGAGGCCCCTTGTGCAGGCGACGTAGTCGGCGAGACGGTCGGCCGAGTCCTTGTTCGCCCCGATATTGACCCCGACGATCCCCTGCCGGCCGCGACGGGCCGCCAGCCGCGCCCGCACGACCGCCAGCCCCTCGCTGTTGAGACCGAATCGGTTGATCACCGCCCCGTCCTCCGGCAGCCGGAAGACCCGCGGGCGCGGATTGCCCGGCTGCGGCAGGGGCACCACGCCGCCGACCTCGACGAAGCCGAATCCGAGCCCGAGCAGCGCGTCCGGCGCCCGTGCGCCCTTGTCGAACCCTGCCGCGAGACCGACAGGGTTCGGGAAATCCCGCGATATAACGGTTACACCGAGACGGGGGTCATCGGCCGGCGGACGCCGCACGGGAAGCCAGGCGAGGGCCCCGACGGTCACGGCGTGAGCGGTTTCGGCATCGAGGGCATGCAGCAGCGGGCGAACGAGCGGAAAGACGGCCGAGAGCAAGATCAACCCCTTGCGAAATCAGGAAAAACATGGGTTCCGCCGGGCCCGGCCGGCAGCGGTGCGACGTGCCGCACCGCCGAGAGCGGCAGCGTGCCGTAGAGGTGTGGAAACAGGGCGCCGCCCCGGGATGGTTCGTAACGCAGGGCCTCTCCCAATGCCTCAGGGTCAATCGCGATCAGAAGAAGATTGTCCTGTCCCGAGAAGTGCTTGGCGGCCGTCTCGGCAACCTGCGCCGCAGTCGAGAAGTGGATGAAGCCGTCCGCCAGATCGATCGGGGCGCCGTCGAACCGGCCGGCCGCCTCGGCTTCACGCCACAGGGGTGCCGGGCAGATCTTGTAGATGAGGGTCATGGGCGCCGTGAGCCTTTTCGACGGGGTGCGGGTGAGCGATAATCGTCCTTGGGCGACCCGGCAACGCCCGTTGCCTTTCGGTGAGGGTTCGGTAGTTTACATTTGTTAGTTCGCTGGTGAACGTACCCCCGCGGCAAGCCAGGTCTCCCATGCTGTCTCACGAGCGGATCTGGTCCGCGATCGACCACCTCGCCCAACGCAACAATCTGACGGCGTCGGGCCTCGCCAAGCGGGCCGGGCTCGACGCGACGAGCTTCAACCGCTCGAAGCGGATCAGCCCGGACGGACGCAAGCGCTGGCCCTCGACCGAATCGGT
Organism: Methylobacterium sp. 17Sr1-1; assembly: GCF_003173775.1. Lineage (NCBI taxonomy): Bacteria > Pseudomonadati > Pseudomonadota > Alphaproteobacteria > Hyphomicrobiales > Methylobacteriaceae > Methylobacterium > Methylobacterium sp. 17Sr1-1. Next base: position 2,126,007 of record NZ_CP029552.1, read on the forward strand.
CGCCAAGATCCTGGCCGCGACGGGGGCGACGCTCGACGACTTCCTGAGCCTGATCGAGCCGCGGAACGGCGGCTGCGGCCGCGTCGCGGTGCCGCTGATCGGCAGCGAGTGCGCGATCGGGCATATCGGGGCCAACGGCCTGCCGGGCAACGGCGGCGCCACGGCGGAGGTGGAGCTGCCGGGCCTCGGTCCCGAGCGCTGCTTCGCCATCGAGGTCCGCGACGGCGCCCTGTCCCCGCTCTACCGGGACGGCGACGTGCTGGTGGTCTCCGCCACCGCGGCGATCCGCAAGGGCGACCGGGTCGTGACCTGTCTCGGCGGCGGCAGCATCCTGGTCGCCGAGCTGAAGCGGCGCACCCCCCGGGCCGCCGAGCTCAGCGGGCCGGCGCCCGGCGATCCCGACCGGGTCGTCCCGGCCTCGGAGATCGCCTGGATGGCCCGGGTGATGTGGGTGCGGCATTAGATCTTATTCCGCCGCCGCCCGCCGGTTGCGCCACTGGGTCAGCAGGGCGCGCAAAGCCGCCGGCTTCAAGGGCTTGCTCAGCACATGGACCCGCTGCGCGTTCGCCGCATCGCGCACGTCGGGCGAGCGGTCGGCGGTGAGGAGCACCGCCGGGATGTCGGCGGCGAGCGCCGCCCGCAGACCCGCGATGAGGTCGAGGCCGGTGCCCTGGTCGAGGTGGTAGTCGGCCACGATCACGTCCGGGCGCAACCGCCCGCCGAGCACCAGGGCCAGGGCCTCGGACAGCGAGCCGGCGGTGTGTAAGCTGCAGCCCCAGCTGCCGACGAGCACCCGCATCCCGTCGACGATCGCCGGCTCGTTGTCGATGGCGAGCACCGTCAGCCCGGCGAGCGGCACGGTGGCCGGGCGCGGCGCCTCGCCCTGCGCCTCGACCACCGGCCGCAACGGCGCGCTCGGCACGGCGACCGAGAAGGCGGAGCCGCGGCCCGGCCGCGAGGCGAGGCTCACCGGGTGGTCGAGGAGCCGCGCGGTGCGCTCGACGATCGACAGGCCGAGGCCGAGGCCGCGGGCGACCCGCGCGCCCTGGTCGAGGCGCTGGAACTCGCGAAACACCAGCTTCTGCTGCGCCGCCGGGATGCCGAGCCCGCTATCCAGCACCATCAGCACCACCCGGTCGCCGCGCCGCCGCGCGCCGACGAGCACGCGCCCCTCCGGCGTGTACTTGATGGCGTTCGACACCAGGTTGTGCAGGAGCCGGCGCAGCATCTGCCGATCGGAGCGGAGCGCCAGCGAGGAGGGCATCACCGTCAGCGCTAAGCCCTTCTCCTGCGCCAGCGGGCCGAACTCGCGCTGGACCTGGCGGAAGAGCTCCGACACCCGCACGATCGAGAGCTGGGGTTTCAACGCCCCGGTATCGAGGCGCGAGATCTCGAGCAGCGCCGTCAGGATCTCCTCGACGGCGTCGAGGGAGGCGTCGACGTTCTCGGCGAGCGTCGGGTCGGTGGCCCGGTCGCGCTCGACCAGCGCGCTGGCATAGAGCCGCGCGGCGTTGAGCGGCTGGAGGATGTCGTGGCTGGCCGCCGCCAGGAAGCGCGTCTTCGAGGCGTTGGCCTCCTCGGCCTCGGCCTTGGCCCGGGTGAGCGCCGCGTTGAGGCGGGTCAGCTCCTCGGTGCGCTCGCGCACCCTCGTCTCCAGCTCCTCGTTGAGGCGGGTGCGGGCCTCCTCGGCGGCGACCGAATCGGTCACGTCGGTATAGGTCGCCACCACGCCGCCATTGGGCAGGAGGTTGGCGCGGATCTCGATCACCCGGCCGCTCGGGTGCAGGCGCAGGCGCTGGGGCCCGGATTCGAGCCGGAAGGCGGCGATGCGCTCGCGCACCAGGGTGTCGGCGTCCCGCGCCCCGTAGGCGCCCCGCCCCGCATTGAAGCGCACGATCGCTTCCAGGCCGATGCCGGTCTGGATCATGTCGGGGGGCAGGTCGTAGAGGTCGGCGAAGGCCCTGTTCCAGACGATCAGCTTCATGTCGCGGTCGAAGACCGTGATGCCCTGCTTGGCGTGATCGAGTCCGTGCTGGAGAACGTCCCGGCTGTACTGGAACGCCGCCGAGGCGTCGTCGAGGAGCTTGAGCGCGGCCTTGGGCGAGACGTTGCGCCGGCGCAGCAGCAGCGACAGGGCGAGCCGGGCCGACGACGCTCCGATCGCCGAGGCGAGCAGGTGCTCGGCGTGGCGCAACTCGGGCAGGCCGGCGACCGCGTCGTCGCGCAAGCGCCCGCGCCCCTGAGTCTGGGCGAATTCCTCGAAGGCCCGCACCGCCCGCTCCTCGCCGAGGAAACGGGCCACCGTCGCGCGCAGTTCGGCGAGGGTCACGGCGCTGCGAAACAGCCGGAAGCTCGGGGCCACGGCGCCGGCCTCGTCGAAGCCGGCGACCTGTCCGAAGGCCTCGGCCTGCAGGCGCTCGATCGCGCTCGGCGGGCGCAGGAGCGAGAAGGCGATATAAGCCAGGGTGTTGAGGCCGAGGCTCCACAGCGTGCCGTGAACGAGGCGGGGAAAGTCGTCGACGCCCATCAGCGCCGTCGGGCTCAACGCCGCGATGCCGAACGGCCCCTCGGCGATCAGCGTCGCCGCCCAGCCGTCGCCCGTCACGAGGCTCGGCAGCAGCAGGGTGTAGAGCCAGACCGCGAAGCCGACGATCAGCCCCGCCGCGGTCCCCAGGCCGGTGCCCCGGCCCCAGGAGAGCGCCCCGACGAAGGCCGGGCCGATCTGCGCCACCGCCGCGAAGGAGAGCAGCCCGATCGAGGCGAGCGCCACCTCGCCGGCGATTCGCGAATAGGCGTAGGCCACCAGCACCACCGCGACGATCGCGATGCGCCGCACCACCAGCACGTAGCCTCCGAGATCCGGTGCGCCGGGTTCCGGCGAGGGGGCGCCGGCCACGAGGTTGCGCCGGCGCAGAGCGACCGGGATGACGAGATGGTTCGAGATCATGATCGCCACGGCGACCGACTCGACGATCACCATCGCGGTCGCCGCCGAGAGGCCGCCGATGAAGGCGACGAGCGCGATGCCGTCGGCCCGCTCGTGCAGGGGCAGTGCCAGCACCGTCATGTCGCGCTGGACCGTGCCCTCGGGGAAGAGGGCGAGGCCGGCGAGCGCGAGCGGCACCACGAACAGGTTGATGATCACGAGGTAGAGCGGAAAGGTCCAGGCCGCCCGCCCGACATCGGCGACCGCGCGGTTCTCCACCACCGCCATGTGGAACTGGCGCGGCAGCAGCAGCACGGCGGCGGCCGAGAGCAGGGTCTGGACGATCAGCGTCGCGGGGCCGGAGGTCTGCCCGACCAGGGTGCCGAACCCGTGGACGGCGCTCGAGGCCTCCGGCAGGTCGCCCAGCATCCAGCCGACCACGAAGCCGCCGACGGTGAGGAAGGCGAGCAGCTTGACGAGGGATTCGAGCGCCACCGCGAGGGTCAACCCGTCCTGATGCTCGGTGGCGTCGGCGTGGCGGGTGCCGAAGGCGACCGCGAAGCCCGCGAGCACCAGGGCCACGAACAGGCCGAGATCGCCCAGCATCCCGGCCGGCGCGCCGACCCCGTCGGTGGCGCGCAGGAAGACCTGGAGCGAGGCCGTCACCGCCCGCAATTGCAGGGCGATGTAGGGCACCGCGCCCACCACGGCGATCAGGCAGACGAGCGCGGCGATGCGCTCGCTCTTGCCGTAACGGGCGGCGATGAAGTCGGCGATCGAGGTCGAGTTCTGGGCCTTGGCGATCCGCACCACCCGGGCGACGAGCCGGTAGCCGAGGCCGACCACCAGGACCGGGCCGACATAGATGGTGAGGAAGTCGAGGCCGGCATGGCTCGCCAGGCCGACCGAGCCGAAGAAGGTCCAGGACGTGCAGTAGACCGCGAGCGACAGGGCGTAGATCGTCGGCCGCACCCGCGCGTCGCGCATCAGGGTCCGCCCGGCCACGTCGCCCCAATGGGCCACCGCGAACAGGGCGCAGATATAGACGAGGGCCGCCAGCACCACCGTCCAGCCCGCGATCATCGGCGCCATCCATCCCCGGCCCGGGCGGGGGCCCGGGCTTTGCTCGTGTGCGGGGCTCTAGAGCATTTTCCGACGAAGTGGGTACCGGTTCGTCGCGGAAAATGCGGCGATGCCAAAGATCTTGAGCAAATCGGGGTCGATGCGCGACCCCGCTCTCCCGCTCAGCCGTGGCAGGCGCAGCCGGCATGCTCGCAGCCGGCGTGGTGGGGATGGCCCTCGGCGCATTCCTCGCAGCAGAAGGCCTTGCCGTCGCGGGACACGGCGTTGGCCACCGGGACCACGCAGACGCAATCCTCGCAGGCGCACGTCACGGTCTCGGCACTGGTGCTGGTCATGGGGCCTGTTCCACTCCTGGGTGATCGTGGGCGCGGTGGGCGTGCTCTTGCGGCTCGGTGAAGTGGGCGACCATGCCGCGCAGGACGTCCCGCACGTGATCGTCGTCGATCGCGTAGGCGACATGCCGGCCGTGGCGGACCGCGCGCAGGATGCGGGCGGTTCGCAGCAGGCGCAGATGATGCGAGGTCAGCGATTGCGACAGGCCGGGCGCCTCGCCGATCTCGCCGACCGTGCATCCCACCTCCAGACAGGCGAGCACGATGCGCAGGCGATCCTGTCGGATCGCTTTCGCGATGCGGAGATCGGCTTCGCTCACACGCTGCGCGGGCTTCTGATCTGTCTTTCGGAAAATCGCTTGCGGAAGACAGATCAGTCGTCGTCGATGTCGGCCGGCGAGCCCGGTGCCATCGGGCCGCTCTCCTCGACATCGTTGTCGTCGAACAGGCCCGGCGGTCCATCGAAGCCGACGACACCGTCCGGGTTGTCCGGGGTGACGTTGGGATCGACGGGTGGAGGCTGGCCGTCCTGCTGAAGCCGGCGCTCGAGGCGCCGCTCGCGCCGGAGGTCGCGCTGGATCGGCACGTCGTCCGCCCCTTGCGCGAGCAGGGCGGTGCCGGCGTCAGCGCAGATCGCGCCGAGCAGGGCCGCTGCCACCACCGCCCTCATCGTCGCCTCCCTCGTCCCGAGACGTGACGCCTCGCCGACCCCACTCTGCCGTCCGGCAGCGCGGCCGTCTGCCGCCCCATTCGGTGGTGCCGAACGCGAACGACCCCGCGGCGCGTCCGGGGCGCCGCGGGGTCGTTGGAAAACCGGCCGAGAGGAACGGCGGCGTTCAGGCCGCCGCGCGCCCGCGCATCAGGTCGGCGCCGTTGCCGACGACGCGGGTGTAGAGCGAGGAGTAGCCGTCGGCCGCCTTGTCCCACCCGAACTCGCGGGCCATGGCGTTGCGGCGCATCGCGCCGAGACGGCGCTTCGAGGCGAAGACGTCGAAGGCGCGGCGGATCGCGCCGCTCAGGCCCTTGAGCGAGGATTCGCCGAACAGGAAGCCGGTCACGCCGTCCTCGACCGTGTCGGCGAGGCCGCCGGTGCGGTGGGCGATCGGCAGGGAGCCGAAACGCTGGGCGTACATCTGGGCGAGGCCGCAGGGCTCGAAGCGCGACGGCATCAGCAGGAAGTCGCTGCCGGCGAACATCCGGTGAGCGTCGGTCTCCTCGAATCCGACCCGCACCCCGACCGAACCGGGATGGCGCCGGGCGAGGTCGAGGAAGGCGGCCTCGAAGCGGGGCTCGCCCTGGCCGGTCACCACGAGCTGCCCGCCTTCGGCGACGATCGATTCGGCCGCCGCGAGGGTCAGGTCGACGCCCTTCTGGTGCACGAGCCGCGACACGATGGCGAAGAGCGGTCCGCGCGAGACGCCGAGGCCGAAGCGGCTGCGCACCGCATCGGCATTGGCGCGCTTGCCCTTCCAGTCGTCGGGCTCGAAGCGGGTGGCGAGGTGGGGATCGGTGCGGGGATCCCAGGACTCGTCGATGCCGTTGAGGATGCCGGCGAGCCGGCCCTGATGGGCGCGGGTGCGCAGGAGCCCGTCGAGGCCGCAGCCGAATTCCGGCGTGGTGATCTCGTGGGCGTAGGTCTCGCTGACGGTGGTGACGTGCGAGGCGTAGTACAGGCCGGCCTTGAGGAAGGACAGCTTGCCGTAGAACTCGACCCCGTCGATGTGGAAGGCGCTCTCCGGCACGCCGAGGCGGCCGAGATTCTCCCACGGGAACAGGCCCTGGTAGGCGAGGTTGTGGATGGTGAGCACGCTCGGCGTGCGCAGGCCCCGCCAGGCGAGGTAGGCCGGGGCGAGCGCGGTCTGCCAGTCGTTGAGGTGCAGCAGGTCGGCGCGCCACTCGGGATCGATCCCCTGGGCGATCTCGGCGGCGGCGAGGCTGAGGCGTCCGAAGCGCAGGTCGTTGTCGGGGAAGTCGATGCCCTGGTCGCCGTAGGGCGTACCGTCGCGCTCGTAGAGGCCGGAACTGAGGATGACGTAGACCGGCAGGCCGTCGCCGGTCTCGATCAGGCCGAGGTCGCAGGGCGGCATCTCGGCGCTGCCGGGAAGCTGGGCCACCACGGTGATCTCGGGGTGGCGGTCGACGACCTGGCGGTAGCCCGGGATCAGGATGCGGACGTCGTAGTGCTGGCGCAGGGCCCGGGGCAGGGAGGCCGCGACCTCGCCGAGGCCGCCGGTCTTCACGAAATCGGCCATCTCCGGCGTGGTGTAGAGGATCCGAGGCTTGAGCGAGCCGCGCAATGCCTCGACGGCACCCCTGGAGGAGCCACCAGACGGCAGGACCGGCGCTAGCGAAGCCGACCGTGCCGACGCCGGAAATGTCATGAAGAGCCCCCACGCCGCGAGCCGGACGGATTGCGAGCGGACGATGCCGCGGCGTACTGCCACGACAACGCGCGATGCCGGTCCAGGTTCCAGTGCACTGCACAATATCATGGATCGCAGATGCGGCAAGACGAATTTGATTAACGAAAAGCAAAAATCCCGTTCTTTGCCGAATCTCGAAGCTGTGCCGCACCCCGCCGGGAGCTTAGGCGGGTAAAGGTCGGGCTCAGCCGTTCGCCGCCGGCGCGTGCCGGATCAGCACCAGGGCCTCGTCTCCCGCAAGTGCGAAATGACCTTCGTCATGCCCCTCGCCGCGCCGACCGCCGGCGCTCGACAAGAGCACCTCCCAGGCGGCCTCCGCCGGCACCGGGATCTTGCAAGCCTCGTGCCCGAAATTGAGGGCGACGCGGATCACCTCGTCCCCGTGCAGGCGCTCGTAGACGAGAACGTCGTCGGAGACCGAGACCGCCCGGTAGGCGCCGACGCTCAGCGCCGGGTATTCGCGCCGGAGCGCGATCAGGCGCCGGTGCAGGGTCAGGATCGAGGCGGGATCGTCGCGCAGCACCTCGACGTTGCGGGTCTGGGCCTGAGGATCGAGGGGCAGCCAGGGCTCGACGGTGGAGAAGCCGGCCTGCGGCCCCGGCGCCCATTGCATCGGCGTGCGCTCCGGGTCGCGGCCGCGGCCGGGCTCGTTGTGCTCCCACGGGTCGCGGACGCGCTCCGGCGGGATCGGCACCCGGCCGAGGCCGATCTCGTCGCCGTAATAGAGCGTCGGCGTGCCGCGCAGGGTGAGGAGCAGGACCGCCGCCACCCGGGCTTGCGCGTCGCCGACCCGGGCGGCGATGCGCGGCTGGTCGTGGTTGCCGAGCACCCAGTTCGGCCACCCGCCGTCCGGCAGGGCCGCCTCGTACTCGGCGATCAGCCGCGCGACGGCTTGCGCGTGCCACGGCGTCTGGATCAGCTGGAAGTTGAACGGGAGATGCGCGCCCGACAGATCGACGCCGTAATAGGCCACCAGCCGCTCCAGCGGCAGGTAGATCTCGCCGATCAACACCCGCGCCTCGTACTCCTCCAGCACCGCCCGCATCTCGGCGATGACCTGCATCACCTCGGGCTGGTCGGCGGAATGGAGCTGAAGCAGGGTGTTGATCTCGGGCTCGCCGGCCACGTAATCCGGGTTGACCGGGTTGTCGCGAAGTCCCTCGTCCTTCATCAGGTGCCAGATCACGTCGACCCGGAACCCGTCGACGCCGCGGTCGAGCCAGAAGCGCAGCACGTCCATCATCGCGGCGCGCACCTGCGGGTTGCGCCAGTTCAGGTCCGGCTGCTCGCGCAGGAAGGCGTGGTAGTAGTACTGGCCGGTCGCCGGATCGAGCGTCCAGGCCGGACCGCCGAAATTGCTGATCCAGTTGTTCGGCGGCCCGCCGTCGGGGCCGGGATCGCGCCAGATGTACCAGTCGCGTTTCGGATTGTCGCGCGAGGACCGCGCCTCGCGGAACCAGGGATGCTCCTCCGAGGTGTGGTTCGGCACGAAATCCATGATGACGCGCAGGCGCCGGCGATGCGCCTCGGCCACGAGCGCGTCGAAATCGGCCAGCGTGCCGAAGAGCGGGTCGATGTCACAGTAATCCGAGACGTCGTAGCCGTAATCGGCCATCGGCGAGCGGCAGACCGGCGACAGCCACACGGCGTCGACCCCGAGCCAGGCCAGGTAATCGAGCCGGGAGGTCACGCCCACGAGGTCGCCGACGCCGTCGCCGTCGGTGTCCTGGAACGAGCGCGGATAGACCTGATAGACGACCCCCGCCTTCCACCACAGCTCGCCCGCCAGGAGGGTGGCGGGCTTCGGGTCGTCGGTCATGCTGGGCTCCTGGCGGCGGGACGGGCGAGACGGGAACCGGGCGAGAAAGGCACGGGGTTGAGCCGCCGGGCGACCGCCCATATATGGAGCGCCCGCGGCGGGGCGTCCCGTAGGGAAACCGTCCCGCCGCCTCCGGTTCCCGCGTCCCCGCGCGCGCGACCGAGAGCGTGGCACGCCTGCATCACCGGCGGCCGCGACACCGTCATGACGGCCCCGGCATGGGGGGAGGCGCGGTCCGCGCTCGTGCCGGGACGACCCGCGGCCGATCCGCCGGAAGAGCGACGCGCCGTGGCCGGAAGATCAGACCTCCGGTGCAACCCTGCCCTAACGGTTATCCGTTCCCCAGGGGCATCGCTTAACCCTTAGGTCCGACCTGCGGGGAGGCTCGAAAGCGTTCACACTCGCTTCAGGCCGCTTCGCCAAAATCAAGTCTCGTTTCCGTGAGACGTGTCGGGACAGCAACACGCAGCGACTCGCGTGCTCAAGCTTAGTCACGGCGTCTCGACATCGCCGTCCCACAGCCACACGATGCTGCCGTGGCCAAAGGTTTGCTGCACAGCACGCGACGTGAGATCGCGCTGCAGCACCCGAGAGACCTGCGGCAGGGAAGGGGGTTCCAAGGTGCTGAACGAAGTTCTTCTATCCGGTCGCCAGCGCGAAGAGGCTCAGCGGGAGGTGCAAGCCCCACACGAGGCCGACACGTCGCGCTCCTGGATGCCGCAGGCGTCGCCCGCCGCGCCGGCGGGCGACGAGGTCACGGTGATGCGCACCGCGATCCTCGCCAAGCTCGCCTATGCACTGGGCAAGACGCCCGCCACCGCCCGCGACCGCGACTGGTTCGTGGCCACCGCGCTGGCCCTGCGCGACCGGGCGGTCGCCGCGAGCGCGATCTCGGCCGGGATCGTGCCGGTGAAGCGCGTGCACTACCTCTCCCTCGAATTCCTGATCGGGCGCCTGCTCTCCGACGCGATGGGCAATCTCGGCGTCGCCGAGACCGTGCGGGCGGCGCTCGCGGGCCTCGACGTCGACCTCGACGCGGTGGCGGGCGCCGAGCCCGACGCGGCGCTCGGCAATGGCGGCCTCGGCCGTCTCGCCGCCTGTTTCATGGAGAGCATGGCGAGCCTCGCGATTCCGGCCTACGGCTACGGCATCCGCTACGATCACGGCCTGTTCCGGCAGGTGATCGAGGACGGCGTGCAGCGCGAGGTGCCGGAGACCTGGCTCGCCGAGGGCAACCCCTGGGAGTTCGAGCGCGCGGAGGCGGCCTGCGAGGTCGGCTTCGGCGGCGACGTGGCGATGAGCGTCCAGCCCGACGGCACGCTGCGCCGCGTCTGGCGCCCGGCCGAGATCGTGCGCGCCGTGCCCTACGATACGCCGGTGATCGGGCGGGGGGCCAAGCACGTCAACGCCCTGCGCCTGTGGGCGGCCCGCGCGCCCGAGGCGATCGACCTCGCGCGCTTCAACGCCGGCGACCATGTCGGCGCGGTGGCCGAGCGCGCCCGGGCCGAGGCGATCTCGCGGGTGCTCTACCCGAGCGACGGGACGCCGGCCGGCCAGGAATTGCGCCTGCGCCAGGAGTTCTTCTTCACCTCCGCCTCGCTCCAGGACCTGGTGCGCCGCCACGTCGCCGAGCGCGGCGACCTGCGCTCGCTGCCCGACCATGCGGCGATCCAGCTCAACGACACCCACCCGGCCATCGCCGTGCCGGAGCTGATGCGGCTCCTCGTCGACCTGCACGGGATGTCCTGGGAGGATGCCTGGCACGTCACCACCCAGACGCTCGGCTACACCAACCACACCCTGATGCCGGAGGCGCTGGAGACCTGGCCGGTGGAGCTGATGGAGCGGCTGCTGCCGCGCCACATGCAGATCATCTACCTGATCAACTGGATGCATCTCGAGGAGGTGTCGAAGCACGGCGCCTCGGTCGCGCAGCTCGCCGAGGTCTCGCTGATCGACGAGAGCCACGGCAAGCGGGTGCGGATGGGGCACCTCGCCTTCCTCGGCGCGCGCCGCGTCAACGGCGTCTCGGCGCTCCACACCGAGCTGATGCGCCAGACGGTGTTCGCGCCGCTCCACGCCCTCGACACCGACAAGATCGTCAACAAGACCAACGGCATCACCTTCCGGCGCTGGCTCCACAACGCCAATCCGGGCCTGACGCGCCTCGCCGTCGAGGCGGTCGGCGCGAAGGTGCTCGACGATCCGCGCCACCTCGAGGGCCTGGCGGCCTTCGCCGACGATACCGCCTTCCAGGCGCGCTACGCGGCGGTGCGCCGCGAGCGCAAGGAAGCGCTCGCCCGCGTCGTCGAGGACCGCACCGGCATCACCCTCGATCCGGAGGCGCTGTTCGACGTCCAGATCAAGCGCATCCACGAGTACAAGCGCCAGCTCCTCAACATCCTGGAGACGGTCGCGCTCTACCAGGCGATCAAGGCCGAGCCGCACCGCGACTGGACGCCCCGGGTCAAGCTCTTCGCCGGCAAGGCGGCGCCGAGCTACACTCAGGCCAAGCTGATCATCCGGCTCGCCAGCGACGTGGCGAAGCGCGTCAACGCCGATCCGGACGTGGCCGGCCGCCTGACCGTGGCCTTCGTGCCGAACTACTCGGTGAGCCTCGCCGAATCGATCATCCCGGCCGCCGACCTGTCGGAGCAGATCTCGACCGCCGGCCTCGAGGCGTCGGGCACCGGCAACATGAAGCTGGCGCTCAACGGCGCGCTGACCATCGGCACGCTCGATGGCGCCAATATCGAGATCAAGGACCATGTCGGCCCGGAGAACATCTTCATCTTCGGTCTCGACGCGGCGGGCGTGCAGCGCACCCAGAGCCAGCCGGGCTATGCGGGCCGGGCCATCGCGGCCTCGCCCCGCCTGCGCAACGCCCTCGACCTGATCGCCGCGGGCGGGTTCTCGCCCGGTGAGCCGGGCCGGTTCCGCCCGCTCGTCGACGAGCTGACCCACGGCGACCGTTTCCTGCTGACCGCCGATTTCGACGATTACTGGCGGGCCCAGCGCGAGGTCGACGCGGCCTGGCGCCGGCCCCGGACCTGGTGGCGCGCGGCGATCCTCAACACCGCCCGCACGGCGTGGTTCTCGTCGGACCGGACGATGCGGGAATACGCCGAGGAGATCTGGCGGGTGCGGGTGGGCTGATCACGCCCGACCGTGTGATGGAAATGATAAGCCCCGCGGCGCGAGCCGCGGGGCTTTCTGCTCTAAAGCTAAACTGACCGATGTAGACGTTCCACGGCGTCATCCCGGGTTCTCGCCTTCGGTGAGCCCCGGGATGACATCGAGGGTATGAGAATCGTCGGCCTGACCTAGGCCGCCGGAATGTACTGATACGTCCAGGTCTCGCTCAGCGTCTCGTCGCCCCGGCGCAGGAACAGCCGCAGCTCCACCGGCTCCGGCCCGGTCACCGCGAGGTCGAACTCGGCCCGCCAGTGGCCCGGCACGTCGTCCGGCACCGCCTCGGTGCGGGCGAGCGGGAAGGTGCCGCGGGAGGCCGTCAGCACGGCTTCCGGCTTCACCCCGGCCGGCAGGCGCCCCAGGGGCTCGCCCAGGAACTCGACCACGAACTTGCGCACGCCCTTCGGCCGGTCGGTGCCGGCCTGCCCGCCATTGCCCTCGCGGGTGGCGACCACGCGGGCGAGGTTGCTCGGATAGGGCTCGTCCGCGACCCAGTGCAGGCGGTAGGCGAGGTCGTGCGAGGAGCCGGCGCGGGCGGGTTCCGCCGGCACCCACATCGCCACGACGTTGTCGTGGATCTCGTCGTCGGTGGCGTTCTCGACCAGCTGCACGCTGCCCCGGCCCCAGTCGCCGAGCGGCTCGACCCAGAGCGAGGGCCGGCGGTCGTAGTAGACGCCGTCCTGGTAGTGGTCGAACAGGCGGTCGCGCTGCATCAGGCCGAAGCCGCGCGGGCGCTCGTCGGAGAAGGCCGAGACCATGGTGCGGGGCGGGTTGCGCAAGGGGCGCCAGATCCGCTCGCCGGCGCCGGTCCACAGCGCGAGTCCGTCCGAATCGTGCACCTCCGGGCGCCAGTCGGTCGCCGTGGGCTTGGCGGTCTCGGAGAACCAGTACATCGAGGTCAGCGGCGCCAGACCGAAGCGGCCGACATCCTTGCGCAGGTGCAGGCTCGCCTCGATGTCCATCACCACCGACTTGGTGCGGCGCATGCGGAACCGGTAGGCGCCGGCGGCCGAGGGGCCGTCAAGGAGGGCCAGCACCGTGACGGTGTCGGACTCCGGCGCCGGGGTCTCGAACCACACATGGGTGAAGTCCGGGAATTCCTCGGGGCGGTCCGGCATCACGGTGTCGAGGGCGAGCCCCCGGGCCGACAGGCCGTACTGGTAGAGCTCGCCGATCGCGCGGAAATACGAGGCGCCCAGGAACGCGACCCAGTCGTTGCGGCGCCAGTCGAGAGGGCCGCCGCGGCGCTCCTGGAAGCGGAAGCCCGCGAAGCCCGGATTCGGCGGGAGGCGCCGGGCTGGCGAATCCGCCGGCATCTCGAAGGCGGCCGGGTCGTAGATGATCTCGCGCGCCTTACCCCCCTCGACCACGTGCATCCGCACCGGCTTCTGGAAGTAGCGGCCGAGATGGAAGAACGTGACCGGGAAGGCGCTCGGGCCGTCGGCCCACAGAGCGTGGTCGGGCTTGTACTTCAGCTTGCCGTGGGCGTCGTAGTCGATCGCCTGCAGGACGTCGCGGTCGGGGATCGCCGGCGGCGTGTAGGGCCGGGCGGCGAGGTCCCGCGCCCGGGCCTTGAGGCTGTCGAAGCTGAAGGGCTCGGGGGTGCCCAGCGGCAGCTCGGCGGACAGCACCGCGGGGCCGGAGCCGAGCAGCAGCGCGGCGCCGGCGAGGAGCGTACGGCGGTCGATCATCGCGGGGTGCCTCTCAAGCATTTTCCGACGAAGTGGATACCGGTTCGTCGAAGAAAATGCGGCAAGATCAAAGTCCTAGAGCCCCATCCGATCGTCTTCCGATCGGATGGGGCTCTAGCGGATCGGCTCGATGCTGGTGGCCCGGCGCCAGAGCTGAACCATGATGGACAGGGCGCCCAGGCTGAACAGCACCATCAGGACGTGGCCGACGGTGTCGCCGAGCTCGAAGATGCCGGCGAGCGCCCAACCCGCCGCGATCGCGACCGCGAAGACCTCGACGCCGACCAGCACCATGATGCTGAGGATGGTGACGAGGCTGCGGGGCTTGAGGGAACCTGATGCGGGCACGCGGCCTGATCCTTGTCCTGGTGGCAGGGCGACGGGCGAGAGGACGCCTATCGTTTCATGGCTGCGGGGACTAGCCTGAACCGCAGGGCCGGCGCAACCGCGCGGGCCCGTTCCGCCCTATCATCCATCGGTGAGATGCCCGAGACCCCCGTCTTCTCCCGCGCCGCCTGCGCGGCTCCCCACCACCTCGCGGCCGAGGCCGGCCGGGCGATCCTCGACGAGGGCGGCAACGCCGTCGAGGCGATGCTCGCCATGGCGGCGACGATCGCGGTGGTCTACCCCCACATGAACGGCATCGGCGGCGACGGCTTCTGGCTGATCCGGGGCCCGAACGGCGTGGTGCGGGCGATCGAGGCCTGCGGCCCGGCCGGTAGCCTCGCGACGGTCAAGCGCTACCGCGACAAGGGCTACGACGCGATCCCCGAGCGCGGGCCCGACGCGGCGCTGACGGTGGCCGGCGCGGTCGGCGGCTGGGCGCTCGCCCACGGCATCGCCCGCGACCTCGGCGGGCGCCTGCCGCTGCCCCTGCTCCTCTCCGACGCGGTCCGGCATGCCCGCGAGGGCGTGGCGGTGTCGCCGTCCGAGGCGCGCTACGTCCCCAAGGAACTCGATACGCTGCACGACCAGCCGGGTTTTCGCGAGACCTTCCTGATCGACGGGAAGCCCCCGAAGGCCGGGACGAAGCGGGCGCTGCCGGCTCTGGCCGCGACGCTGGAGCAGCTCGGCCATGCCGGGCTGGAGGATTTCTACCGCGGCGATATCGGCCGCGAGGTCGCCGCCGACCTGGAGCGCGCCGGGAGCCCGGTCACACGGAGCGACATCGAGCGCTACCGGGCGGTGTCGCGGGCGCCGCTCGCGCTGAAGCTATCGGGCGGCACGGTCTACAATTGCCCGCCGCCGAGCCAGGGGCTGGCCGCCCTGCTGATCCTCGGCCTCTACGAGCGTCTGGGCACCATCCGCCCCGAGACGGCGGCGCACTATCACGGGCTGATCGAGGCCACGAAGCGGGCCTTCCGGATCCGCGACGTGGTGGTGACCGATTTCGACCGCTTGCGCCACGACCCTGCGACCTTCCTGGCGCCGGAGCGCCTGGAGGCGGAGGCCGCGGCGATCCGCATGGACCGCGCCTCGCCCTATCCTGTCCGCCCGGTCGGCGACGGCGACACGGTGTGGATGGGGGCAATCGACGGAAACGGCGTCGCGGTCTCCTACATCCAGTCGGTCTACTGGGAGTTCGGCTCCGGGCTCGTCCTGCCGCGCACCGGCATCACCTGGCAGAATCGCGGTCTCGCCTTCTCCCTCGATCCGAAGGCCGTGAACCCGCTGGAGCCGGGGCGGCGGCCGTTCCACACCCTCAATCCCGCTCTCGCCGTGCTCGCCGACGGGCGGGTGATGGCCTACGGCAGCATGGGCGGCGACGGGCAGCCGCAATTCCAGGCGCAGGTCTTCACCCGCTACGCCACCTACGGGATGGGCGTCGCGGACGCGGTGGACGCGCCGCGCTTCCTGTTCGGCCGCACCTGGGGCGCGGAATCCATGACCGTGAAGGTCGAGGACCGGTTCGATTCGTCCTGCATCGCGGCGCTCGCGCGGATGGGCCACGAGGTCGAGGAACTGGGCGGATCCTACATCGACTCGCTGGGCCATGCCGGGCTGCTGGTGCGCCACCCGGGCAACGGTCGGGTCGAGGCGACGCACGACCCGCGCTCGGATGGCGGGGCGGCCGGGCTCTAGCCTCGTCTCACGGCTTCACCGCCTCGAACAGCAGCATCTGCAACCGGGCCGTCGCGGGGTCGCCGAGCGTGTCCCGGAGCCGGCGCTCCAGTTCCGCGACGAGCGGCTCCGGCTCGACCCCGCGCTCGTGCAGCAGGGCGGCGGTCGGGTTGCCGCGCAGGAGGCCGGCCGCGAACAGCCCGACATCCGGCACCGGCGCGTCGAGGCGGACCACCTCGGCGCGAAAGCCCGTGAAGCCCGCCTCCTCCACCAGCGTTCGAACGGCGTCGAGGCTCGTCAGGCCGTAGGCGAGGCCGAAGACCCCGGGCTCGCCGGTCGCCTCGACGACGAGGTCGGCCGCGACCGCGGCATAGGGATTGGTCTCGCGGGAATCCCAGGTGGTGAACACGAATCGCCCGCCGGGACGGAGCACCCGCGCCGCCTCCCGCATCGCGCCGGCCCGGTCGGGGAAGAACATCACGCCGAACTGGGTGAGCACGAGGTCGAAGGCGGCGTCCGCGAAAGGCAGCGCCTGGGCGTCGGCGGGTTGCAGCTCGACCGCGGGGGCGTCCGACAGGGTCTCCGCGGCGAGCGCCAGCATCGCCGGGGCGAGATCGGTGGCGGTGATCGCCGTCCCGGCCGGCAGGCGCATCGCCAGGAGCCGGGTCACCTGCCCGGTTCCGGCGGCGGTCTCGAGCACCCGCTCCGGGGCGTGGGCGGCGACCCGGGTCGCCGTCACCGCGGCGGCCGGCGCGAACATCACCGGCGCCATGCCGCGCTCGTAGAAATCCGGGATCGCGCCGCCGAAATGGCGTTGGAGGTTCGCCGTCATGGCGTTTCCGCTCCACAGCCGAGGAGCCTTTCCGGGAATATTGTCATATTGTCGTAGGACCATGAAGACGAACACCCGTTACATGGCGTGACCTTCGCGCATGGCGGCGACACATGCCAAGGGCCCGGCACCTCGCGGTACCGGGCCCTTGGCCATCCATCCCGACCGGCTCTAGCGCGGCGCGCGCTTCGCCAGGATCCGCTGCAGCGTGCGCCGGTGCATGTTGAGCCGGCGCGCCGTCTCCGAGACGTTGCGGCCGCACAATTCATACACGCGCTGGATGTGCTCCCAGCGTACCCGGTCGGCCGACATCGGGTTCTCGGGCGGGTCGGCCCGCTCGCCGGGCTCGGCCATCAGGGTGCCGTGGATCTCGTCGGCGTCGGCGGGCTTCGCCAGGTAGTCGAAGGCGCCGAGCTTCACCGCGGTCACCGCCGTGGCGATGTTGCCGTAGCCGGTCAGGATCACGCCGCGGGCCTCGGGCCGGCGCTCCTTCAGGCGGGCGATCACGTCGAGGCCGTTGCCGTCGCCCAGCCGCATGTCGATGACCGCGAAGGCCGGCGGCTGCGCGTCGACCGCCGAGACGCCCTCGGCCACGCTCTCCGCCACGTGCACCCGGTAGCCGCGCGCCTCCATCGCCCGGGCGAGGCGGGTCGAGAACGGCTTGTCGTCGTCGACGATCAGCAGGCTGCGGTCGGCGTGGTTGAGGAGGGCGTCGCCCTCCGGGATGGTGCCGGCCGCGGCCTCCGGGCTCAGTGTTCCGTACTGCGTCATCAGGCGACGCTCCTTGCGATTTCAGTCAGTCTCTTCAGAGCGTTATATAGGAACGTCGCGCGCCTGCGTCAGGGGTGCGGCGCCCCCCGTGCCCGGGTTTCGGTGGCCTTTGGCCTCCCTCTCGAAAACGTGACGGGGCCAGACGATCCGCACCACCGCGCCGGTCGAGGGATCGACCGCGTTGGCGAGGTTCAGCTGCGCGCCCGAGCGCTCGATCAGGGTCTTGGCGATGAACAGGCCGAGGCCGAGGCCGGTTCCACCCTCCGGTCCGGCCTGCTCCTGCGCGCTCTTGGCGACCGTCTTGGCCGCGCTGCGGGTGCTGACATAGGGCTCTCCGACCCGCAGCAGCACCTCGGGGGCGAAGCCCGGCCCGTCATCGCGGATCTCGAGCGAGACCCGGTCCGGGCTCCAGCGCGCCTCGATCGCCACGCAGCTCTCTGCGAAGTCGACCGCGTTGTCGACGATGTTGGCGAGGCCGAACATCACGCCCGGATTGCGACGGCAGGCCGGCTCCGGCCCGTCGCCCTTCGTCTTGACGTCGAGCACGATGCCGAGCGCACGCTGCGGCGCGACGAGCTCCTCGACGAGGTGGCTGAGCGTGATGGTCTCGATGAAGCCGCCCTGGTCGGCATCGAGCGAGGTGAGCTTGGAAAGGATACCGCGGCAGCGCTCGACCTGGTCGCGCAGGAGCGCCAAGTCCTCCGCCACGCTCGGTGAGGCGGAGGGCCCGAGCTGGCGGTCGAGCTCCTTCGCCACCACCGTGATCGTGGCGAGCGGCGTGCCGAGCTCGTGGGCGGCCGCCGCGGCGAGCCCGTCGAGCTGCGACAGGTGCTGCTCGCGGGCCAGCACCAGCTCGGTCGCGGCCAGAGCCTGGGCGAGCTGGCGCGCCTCCTCGGCGACGCGCCAGGCGTAAACCCCCGTGAAAGCAGTTCCGAGCAGGATCGCGGTCCAGACACCCGAGACGTAGAGGAACGGCAGTTCGAGCTTCTCGCCCGCGAACCACGGCAGCGGCCGGTAGACCAGCGCCAGCAGCGTCGAGAGGCCGACCGCCAGGAGGCCGAGCGCGAGGGTCCGGGCCGGGGGAGGGCGGTGGCCGAGATCAGCACCGGGGCGAGGAACAGGAGGGCGAACGGGTTCTGCAGGCCGCCGGTGAGGAAGAGCAGGGCGGCGAGCTGGATGATGTCGAAGGCGAGCAGCAGCACCGCGGCGTCGTCGCTGAGCCGGTGGCTCGCCGGGTAGCGGATCCGGAGGGTGAGGTTGAGCCAGGACGAGGCCGCGATGACGAGGAAGCACCAGCCGAACGGCAGGGGCAGGCCGAGCCCGAGATGGGCGCCGGCCACCGCCGCGCCCTGGCCGGCCACCGCGAGCCAGCGCAGGCGCACCAGGGTATCGAGGCGCAGGTGGCGGGCATCGCGCACCAGATCGGTCTGCAAGGTCTCGAACATGGCGGAAACCATAGCGCGCCGCCGCCCGCCGGCCAGGGCGACGGGGCGGAAACCCTTCGCGGTCCAGTGCGTTATTGTCGACGGTGCAGTCCCGGGCTCAGGATCGCCGACGGGGCGATTCTGCACCGGCTATCGCACTGCACAAGGCACACGCGGGAGTTGAGGCAAAAAAGGCACAGTTCCACCTTTTGACACCTTGGATTTCCGCAGATGTTGCCCTTCTATATCAGGCCTCTATTGTCCTGGCTCCCAGTCGGGACAGGCGTCTCATAACGGCGGGTGCGCGCGTCGTTGGGTCAATCTTGGACGGTGGCGTCATGGATCTCTCCTATTTCTGGTATGAAGCTGCGCACTGGATGTTGACGCCTGCCCGAGCGGCCGCCGACGCCACGCAGCTCGTGTTCAAGAATCCCGTCAATCCGATCACCTACACGCCCTATGGCCGGACCGTGTCGGCGGCCTGCGAGATGTTCGAGCGCACGACGCGCCGCTACGGCAAGCCGGCCTTCAACCTGCCTACCACCGTGGTCGAGGGTCTGGTGACGGAGGTCACCGAGCGGGTGGTGTGGTCGAAGCCGTTCTGCCAGGTCCTCAAGTTCGACCGGGCCCTGAAGCGCCCGACGACCCAGGCCCAGCCGAAGGTTCTGGTCGTGGCGCCGATGTCGGGCCATTACGCCACGCTCCTGCGCGGCACGGTCGAGGCGCTGCTGCCCTCCCACGAGGTGATGATCACCGACTGGATCGACGCCCGCATGGTGCCTCTCGAGGCCGGCCGGTTCGACCTCGACAGCTACATCGACTACCTGATCGAGATGTTTCAGGCCCTCGGGCCGGACCTGCACGTGATCGCGGTCTGCCAGCCGTCGGTGCCGGTCTTCGCCGCCGTCGCCCGGATGGAGGCGGACGGCATGCCGGGCGTGCCGACCTCGATGACCCTGATGGGTGGCCCGATCGACACCCGCCGCTCGCCCACCGCGGTGAACTGCCTCGCCGCGGAGCGCGGCTCGGAATGGTTCAAGCGCAACTGCATCACCGTTGTGCCGCCGGGCTATCCCGGCACCTGGCGCGAGGTCTATCCGGGCTTCTTCCAGCTCTCCGGCTTCATGGGCATGAACCTCGACCGTCACCTGACGGCCCATTGGGACATGTACAAGCACCTGGTGCGCAACGACGGCGACTCAGCCGAGAAGCACCGCGACTTCTACGACGAGTACCTGTCGGTGATGGACCTGACGGCGGAGTTCTACCTCCAGACGGTCAACACCGTGTTCGTCGAGCACGCCCTGCCGAAGGGCGAGATGCGCCACCGCGACAAGCCCGTCGACCCGACGGCGATCCGCCACTGCGCCATCATGGCGGTCGAGGGCGAGAACGACGACATCTCTGGCGTCGGCCAGACCCTGGCGGCCCACGACCTGACCCCCAACCTGGCCGCAGAGCGCAAGCTCTACCACCTGCAGAAGGGCGTCGGCCATTACGGCGTCTTCAACGGCTCGCGCTTCCGCGCCAACATCGCGCCGCGCATCTCCGCCTTCATGCACGCGATGCAGGGCACCCAGGCCGTCGAGGAGCTGCGCGCAGCCTCCTGATCGTCCCGTTCGGCGCCGCCTGAGGCGGCGCCGGCTCCCGCCGATGTTCCCGGCCCGCTCCTTGCGCTCCTGGTTCGCGCACCTCGTCGGCCTCGCTCGATCACGCGGGACGCTGACAGGCTCCGGGTCTCCCGAGTACAAAGGTGGCATGCGAGTCGCGCTCCTGCGCCGTTCGGCGCCCGAACCCACCCACGTCACCGTCATCCACGCCGGCACCTGCTACCCGGTCACCGTGCGCCGCCGCGCGGCCGCGCGGCGCATCACCCTGCGGGTGTCGAGCGCCACCGGCGAGATCGTCCTCACCCTGCCGGAGCGCACCGACCTCGCCGCTGCGCAGCGTTTCGCCGATTCGCACGGGGCCTGGATCGCCGCCCGGGTGGCGAAGCTCCCTGAACGCGTCGCCTTCGTGCCCGGCGCGGTGGTGCCGCTGCGCGGCGTGCCGCATCGCATCCTGCACTGGTCGGCGACGTCGGGCCCGACGGTCGCCACCACGGATGCCGACGGCGTGCCGGTGATCGCGGTGTCGTGCGGGCTGCCCCACGTGGCGCGGCGGGTGCGCGACTTCCTGGAGGCCGAGGCGCGCCGCGACCTCACCGCGGCGGTGACGCGCCACGCCGGGGCGCTCGGCCGCACGCCGAAGCGCCTGACCGTGCGCGACACCCGCAGCCGCTGGGGCTCGTGCACCGCGGCGGGCCAGCTGAATTTTTCCTGGCGCCTGATCATGGCGCCGCCCCCGGTGCTCGACTACCTGGCGGCGCACGAGGTCGCGCACCTCGCCGAGATGAACCACTCGGACCGGTTCTGGCGCGTGGTCCAGAAACTCTCCCCGGGCTACGACGAGCCCGAGGCCTGGCTGAAGCGGCACGGCACCGAGCTGCACCGCTACGGCTGACCTCAGCCCTTGGTGCGCACCACCACGACGCGCTGGCGCCGCACCGGCCAGGCCGGGCGCGGATCGACCTCGCCCGGGGCGAGGGTGCGCGGCGCGATGCTGTCGCAGATCTCGCGCTGGCGCAGGATGATCTCGCCCTGCTCGCCCCGGCGCCGGATCACCCCGCCGTCGCGGCAGAACCCGGCGATCTCGGCCGAGCGCGAGGCCCGGCGCCCGCGCGGGTTGCGCGGCACCGGCGGGTGCTCGATCGTCAGCATCGCGTCCCGGTTGAGCGAGCGCTCGACATAGGTGGTCTCGTCGACCGGCAGCGAGTCGACCAGCAGCGACTGGGCGGCCGCGTGTCCGGCGAGCGGGCCGGCGGCCAGGACAAGGAGGACGAGGGAGGTGGCGGCGGGTCTCATCGGGGGCTCTCGCGAGGAGGGTGAGAGGGCGAATCCGGATCGGTCGATCCGATATGAACCGGAAACCATGCACAACCACTAACGGCGGATGACGACGGATGCAGCCCGGCTCGGTGATAAAGCTAAGCCTGTCCGGCGCCGCCGGTTCCGGCAAGGGTTCCCGCAAGAGTTCCCGATGTCGAAACGGCGCCTCGGCTTGACAGCATCCCGGCCCCGTGGTCGGAACGCCCCCGGGCCGGCGGATGGCCCGGACAGCGGAGCGGTGAGCGGCGTGGGAGACAGCTTGCGACGGATCGGACGCCGGGTGCGGGCCGCCACCCTCGGACTCGCGCTGACGCTCGGCCTGCCAGCCGGGGCCGCCCTGGCGCAGGGCGCGGTCAAGCAGAGCTTCGACGACTGGCAGCTGCGCTGCGAGACGCCCGCCGGCGCCAAGGCCGAGCAATGCGCCCTGGTGCAGTACGTCGCGGCGGAGGACCGGCCGAACCTCTCCCTGGTGGTGATCGTGCTGAAGACCGCCGACAACCGCGGCATCCTGCTGCGGGTGGTGGCGCCGCTCGGCGTGCTCCTGCCCTCCGGCCTCGGCCTGAAGGTCGACCAGGCGGAGATCGGCCGCACCTCCTTCGTGCGCTGCCTCTCCACCGGCTGCGTCGCCGAGGTGGTGATGGACGACAAGCTCATCAGCCAGCTCAAGGGCGGCCAGCAGGCCACCTTCATCGTCTTCCAGACGCCGGAGGAGGGGGTGGGCATCCCGCTCTCCCTCAAGGGGTTCAAGGAAGGCTTCGACAGCCTGAAGTGATCGACGATCGGGAGAGGACCGTGACGGCTCGTAGTCTCCGCACCCTCGGCCTCGCTTTGGCGCTGCTGGGCGTAGCCCCGGCGCTCGGTGGGCTCGCCACCCCGGCGCGGGCGCAGGACGCGGCGCCGCAGGAGGGGGGCAATCCGCTCCTCAACATCTTCAAGTACGGCGGCACCACCAAGCCGCCCGAGGCGCCCCCGAACCCCGACGACGTCTACTGCCCGACCCTCGACGTCAGCGAGGGCGGCTCCTCGCTGCAGACCATGGCGGGCGGCACGGTGCGCACGCAGATCCGCCTCGGCCAGATCAGCCGCTCCTGCCAGCCCGGGCCGAACGGAAGCGTCACCGTCGCGGTCGGCGTGCAGGGCGTGGTCCTGCTCGGGCCCGGCGGCGCCCCCGGCCGCTTCAACGCTCCCGTGACCATCACGGTCAAGCACGGCACCCAGATCATCGCCCGGCGCAGCCGCCAGGCCGCGGCGACGATTCCCGCCGGCAGCGCCAACGGCAGCTTCACGGTGGTGGAAGAGGGGATCTCCGTCCCGGCCAACCTCGCGCAGGATTTCGAGATCGAGGTCGGCCTCGGCGGCGGGTCGAAGCCCGCGCGGGCGCCGCGGCGCAAGCCCGCCGCCCCGGCGCCGGCCGACGGTTGACCGACAGGGTGGCGCCCTGGCGCATCGCCCCCCGCCCGGACGATCCGGATTTCGCCCGCGCCCTGGTCTTCGAGCGGCCGACCGCCGGGCGCTGGCTCGCCCTCGACTACGCCCTCGACCGCTTCGCCGCGCCGGTGCGGCCGATGCTGCGCTTCGCGCGGGCGGACGGGTCGCACGAGGACGCGCTGCTGCCGGGCCCGGTGCTCGGCCGCGCCGCCTGGCTCGGCCCCGTGCCGCCGGGCACGGACGAGATCCGGCTCGCCGCCCCGGCGGAGGGGTTCCGGATCGAGGCGGCGCGGCTCCTTTCCCGCACGGCGGTCCTCGCCCTCTGCGCCCGGCGCCGGCCGGACAAGATGCCGGTCGCGCTCTATCAATGGCTGCGCCGCGACGCGCGCCGCCTGCGCAACACCCTGCGCATCGCCGCCGCCGTGCGGCCGCTGGCGCAGTACCCGCTCTGGAAGGCCGAGCGGGCGCGGCCGTTCGAGCCGGCCTTCGACCGGGTGCCGCCGGACCTGCCGCGCCTCGGCCTGATCCTCGAGGCGGGCCCAGGCGACGAGGTGGCCTTGCGGCGCACCCTCGCCACCCTGCTGGCACAAGGGCACCGAGACTGGCGCCTCGCCCTGCACTGGCGCGGACCGGCGCCGACCGACTTCGCCGATGACCCGCGGATCTCCGCGAATGCCCTTCCGGACGGGGTCGCGATCGGTGTCCTGAACCCCGGCGATGCGCTGGCACCCGACGCGCTCACCCATCTCGCCGCCGCCTTCGCAGGGCCAACGCCCGCCGACCTCGCCTATGCCGACAGCGAGGCCGAGACGCCGGAAGGTCTGCGCCCCCGGCTCAAGCCCGGCTGGAGCCCGGACCTTGCCCTGACCACGCTCTATCCCGGGCGGCCGGTCCTGATCGCGAGGGATCTCGTCGAGCGCAGCGGCTGGGCGCCGGGGCAGGGGGCCCGGGCGCTCCTCCTCGCCGCCGCCCTCGCCGGCCCCGAGCGGGTGCGCCGCATTCCCCGTATCCTCTGCCGCGTCGCGCCGGACCTGCCGGATCCCGACGGCCACGCCGCCGACCTGGCGCGGGCCCTCGATCGGGCCGGCTCGCCCGCCGCCCTGGTGCGGAACGGCGACACCCTCGACCTCGACTGGCCGCTTCCCGACCCGGCTCCCCTTGTCTCGGTCATCGTCCCGACCCGCGACCGGCCGGACCTGCTGCGCGTCGCCGTGCGGGGCGTGCTGCACGACACCACCTATCCGGCGCTCGAACTCGTCATCGTCGACAACGGCTCGACCGATCCGGCGGTGGCCGCCCTCTACGCCGAGTGGGAATCCGATCCGCGGGTGCGCCGGCTCGACCGGCCGGGCCCGTTCAACTTCTCGCGCCTCGTCAACGACGGCGCCGCGGCGAGCCGCGGCGAGATCCTGGTGCTCCTCAACAACGACGTCGAGGTGCTGCACCCCGACTGGCTCTCGGCGATGGTGCGCCAGGCCCTGCGGCCGGAGGTCGGAGCGGTCGGAGCCAGGCTCCTGTTCGGCAACGGTCGGATCCAGCATGCCGGCGTGGTGGTCGGGCTCGGCGGCCGGGCCGGGCACATCCTGCGCAACCGCCCCGCCGACACGCCCGGCCATCTCGGCCGGCTCACCGTCGCGCACGAGGTCGCGGGCGTCACCGCCGCCTGCCTGGCCGTGACGCGCCGCAAGTTCGAGGCGGTCGGCGGGCTCGACGCCGAGTCGTTTCCGGTCGATTTCAACGATATCGACCTCTGCCTGCGCCTCGCCGCCGCGGGCTGGCGCTCGCTCTGGACCCCGCGGGCCACGCTCGCCCACCACGAATCGGTCAGCCGCGGCCCGAGCGTCGGCCCGGCCCGGGCGCGGTTCGAGGCGGAGGGCAACCGTTTCGCCGCCCGCTGGCGGGCGGTGATCCGCGACGACCCGTATTACCACCCGGCCTTCTCGGTCACGACCTTCGGGGAGGAGCTGGAATGAGGCTGCCGCCTCATCCGGCCTTCGATACCTTACGCTTCGCGGAAGACCGGCCCGGTCCCGCCCGGCGCTGGCTCGTCCGGCTGCTCCTGGCGCTGAAGCGCCCGGGCGAGGCCTGGGAGGTCGCCCGGGCCCTCCTCACCGGCAAAAGGGTGCGGGCGCGCGACCGCGCCGCGATTCTCTGGGGCGCCCGCCACGCCCTGACGCCGCCGCCCGTGCCGGCGGGCGAGGCCGAGGTTGTGCCCGGCCTGCGCGTGGCGACGCCGGCGGAGATCCTGTCCGGCGGCGCCGGATCGGCCGGGATCGTGGTGCTGACGGCGCCGGGCCATCGGCTGGTGCCGGGGGCGGCCACCGCCATCGCCGAGGCGTTCGCGGCCGATCCCGCCATCGAAGCCCTCTACGGCGACGCCGTGGTGCTGGGGCCCGAGGGGGCGCCGCGTCTGCCGGTGCTGCGCCCGGCCTTCGACCCCGATTACCTGCTCGCCGCGGACTACATCGGCCCGGTGGTCGCCTGTCGCCGGGCGGTGCTGGACCGGCTCGGGCTCGATCCCGCCCTGCCGGGGGCGGAAGCCGCCGACCTGCTGCTGCGGCTCGCGGCCGGGGAGGTGCGTCACCTGCCCCGCCCGCTCTCGACCTGGGCTCCCTCCGCGGCCGCGCCTCCGGCGGGCTGGGCGGAGTCGCGCCGGGCCTTGGCCGAGCGCCACCTCGCCGGGGCCGGCCGCGTCGAGGCGGCGGGCGGCATCCTCGCCTTGCGCCGCGACCTGCCCGCGCCGCCGCTCGCCAGCCTGATCATCCCGACCCGCGACCGGGTCGAACTCCTGCAGGCCTGCATCGAGAGCCTGCGCGCCCAGACCGACTGGCCGTCCCTCGAGATCATCGTCTGCGACAACGACAGCCGCCATCCGCGCACGCTCGCCTATCTCCAGCGTCTGGCGGAGGAGGGGGTGCGGGTGCTGCCCTGCCCGGGCCCGTTCAACTTCGCGGCGATGAACAACCGGGCCGCCGCGAAGGCGCGCGGCGCGCTGCTGGTCTTCGTCAACAACGACGTGGTGGCCCACCGGAGCGACTGGCTGCGCCGCATGGCCGAGGAGGCCCTGCGGCCGGAGGTCGGGGCGGTGGGGGCGAAGCTCCTCGACATCCGCGAGCGGATCCAGCATGGCGGCATCGTGCTCGGCACCGGCGGCCTCGTCACCCACGCCCATCGCCACTTCCCCGGCACGGCGCCGGGCTACCTCGCCTCCTTGCGGGCGACGCACCGGGTCTCGGCGGTGACGGCGGCGTGCCTCGTGGTGGAGGCCGAGAAATTCCGGGCGGTGAGGGGCTTCGACGGAGCGGCCTTCGCAGTCGATTTCAACGACGTCGATCTCTGCCTGCGGCTGGAGGCGGCGGGCTACCGGACGATGATGGTGCCGGGCGCCGTGCTTTACCACCACGAGGCGGCGAGCCGGCGCTGGAACCCGGAGGCGCGCCACCGCCACGAGGCCGAGGTGGCGGCGTTGCGGGCGCGGTGGGGAAGGCGGCTCGAGGCAGATCCCTGGTACCATCCGGGGTTCGATCCGCGGGGCGGGACGTATGTGCGGATACGGGAATGGGAGGGGGCGGGTCCGCGTTGAGCGGGTCGTCGACGGACATCTCGACGATCATGACACCCTCCAATGTCATGCCGGGTTCTCGCCTCCGGCGAGCCCCGGGATGACGATGGAGGATGTCAGAGACGACGACGGGGCCGCCCCCTCCCGGAAGCGGCCCCGCCCTCGATCCCGAATCCGGCGTCAGCCGGAGCGCGTCACTGCACGAGCCGCGGCCCGCCGGTCTGCACCTTCTCGTTCTCGCCCATGATGCCGAGGCGGCGGGCCACCTCGGTATAGGCCTCGATCAGGCCGCCGAGGTCCTTGCGGAAGCGGTCCTTGTCGAGTTTGTCCTGGCTCTTGATGTCCCAGAGGCGGCAGGAATCCGGAGAGATCTCGTCGGCGACGACGATGCGCATCATGTCGCCTTCCCAGAGCCGGCCGGTCTCCATCTTGAAGTCGACGAGGCGGATGCCGACGCCGAGGAAGAGACCCGACATGAAGTCGTTGACCCGGATGGCCAGCGCCATGATGTCGTCGATCTCCTGCGGCGTCGCCCAGCCGAAGGCGGTGATGTGCTCCTCCGACACCATCGGGTCGTTGAGCTGGTCGTTCTTGTAGTAGAACTCGATGATCGAGCGCGGGAGCTGGGTGCCCTCTTCCAGGCCCAGCCGCGTCGCCAGCGAGCCCGCCGCCACGTTGCGCACCACCACCTCGAGCGGGATGATCTCGACCTCGCGGATCAGCTGCTCGCGCATGTTCAGCCGGCGGATGAAGTGCGTCGGCACGCCGATGTCGTTGAGGTGCTGGAACACGAACTCGGAGATCCGGTTGTTCAGCACGCCCTTGCCGTCGATCACCTCGTGCTTCTTGGCGTTGAAGGCGGTCGCGTCGTCCTTGAAATGCTGGATGAGCGTGCCGGGCTCGGGACCCTCGTAGAGGACCTTCGCCTTGCCCTCGTAGATGCGACGGCGGCGGTTCATAGGCGTGTACCGTGGTTTGAGGAAGTCCATGGGGCCGAGGCTCCTGACGACGTGTGGGACCCGCGGCGCGGCGACCTCTGACGACAAGAGGTCGGGCCGGGGGACGCGTCGATCCGGGGCGTCCCGGCAGCCGGGGGCAAATTACCCGAACCGCGAAGGCAGCACAACGCGTTAGCCGGTGCGCCGGGGAGAGCCCGGACGCCGCTGCGATGGATTGCGGTCGTTGGTCGCGCCGATATGCGCATCGCGCGGCGGTGTTGCAAGCGTGGCGGGAGGGGGCGGCATGTCGCGGGCGAGGGCGTTCGCGCCTCGACGGCGCACCCGGGGCTGACCTAAGCTCGCGCGACGAGCCGCGGCACCCACGCGGCCGATCCGGGAGGGACCACGATGGCGGAACGAGGTGGAGCGGTGGCCGCGCTGGCGGCGCGATTCCGCGAGGGCAAGCCGCTCATCACGGCCTGGTGCGGCATTCCCGAGCCCGCGGTCGCGGGGCTGCTCGCCGCGGAGGGCTTCGACACCGTGACCCTCGACATGCAGCACGGGGCCCACGACTTCGACAGCATCAACCGCACCATCGCCCTGGTGGCGGCCCGCGGCAAGCCGACCCTGGCGCGGGTGCCGGTCGGCGGCTTCGCCACCGTCTCGCGGCTCCTCGATGCCGGCATCTCCGGGATCATCGCCCCGATGGTCAACACCGTGGAGGATGCCCGGCGCTTCGCCGCGATGGCCAAGTATCCGCCGCTCGGCGAGCGCAGCTGGGGTCCGAACCCGGCGCTGATGCTGTCGGGCCTCGCGCCCGACGTCTACCTCAAGGAGGCCAACGGCTTCTGCCAGACGCTGGCGATGATCGAGACCCGGGAGGCGCTCGCCGCCCTCGACGACATCCTGGCGGTGGACGGGATCGACGGCATCTTCATCGGCCCCTCCGACCTCTCGATCGCCCTGTCGAACGGCGCCGGCCTCGACCCCGACGGCGCGGCGGTGCGCGACGCGCTCAAGCACGCGATGGCCCGCACCCGGGCGGCGGGGAAGCGGATCGGCATCTACTCCCTGTCCGGCCCGCGCACCCGTGAGCTGATCGCCGAGGGCTTCGACCTGATCGCGCTCTCGGGCGACGGCGCCCTCCTGCGGGCCGGCGCCGCGGCCGCCCTCAGGGAGGCGCGGGGCTGACTCCCGGCGGCGGAGGCTAGCTCCGCCGCGCCGCCCGCTTGAGGCCGGCGGCGAGAAACCGCCCGCCATGGTGCAGGGCGCCGTCGTCGATGCCGTGGCCGATCCCGGCGGAGAGGTGCCACTCCGCCGGGACGTCCGCGGCTGCCAGCGCCTCGGCCGAGAGGAACAGGGCGTCGACCGGGATCACCTCGTCCTGGTCGCCGTGGGCGAGCAGGATCGGGGGCACCGCGCGGACCTGCGGCTTCAGGCCGTCGGGGCCGGTGCCTTCCTCCATCACCAGCATGCCCGACAGGCCGACGACCGCCGCCACCGGGGCGGGGCGCCGCAAGGCGACGTGCAGGGCCATCATGCAGCCCTGGCTGAAGCCGACCAGCGCGAGCTGGTGGGGTCCGAGGCCGTGGGCCTCCAGTTCCGCATCCAGGAAGGCGTCGAGCGTCGGGCCGGCCCGGTTCACCCCGCGCCAGCGCTCGTGCGGATCGCGGAAGGTGAGGGAGAACCACTGCCGGCCGAAGCCCTGGATGCAGGGCTCGGGGGCGTGCGGCGCCACGAAGGCGGCGTCGGGCAGGAGAGGCTGCCATTCCTGCGCGAGGTCGATCAGGTCGTTGCCGTCGGCACCGAAGCCGTGCAGCAGGACGACGAGCTGGCGCGGTTTCGCGCCGGAGCGGGGCATCAGGCGCGGGCCGGTGAGGATCGGCATCGGGTCGGGTTCCGTTCGGGTGAGGGAAGGGGGGCGCTGTCGCGAGGTCTCAAGGTGAGAGAGGCGCGCCGTCGCGCGCTCGCGCCACCCGGTAATAAGCCCACAGCACCTTGGCGGCGACACCGCGCCACGGCCGCCAGGCTTCGGCCCGGGCCGTTAGGGCGGCAGCGTTCGGGCGCGTCTCATGCCCGTCGGCGAGGCGCGCCGCCTCCTGCAGGGCGAGGTCGCCGGCCGGGAAGGCGTCCGGGTGGCCGAGGCAGAACAGCAGGTAGACGTCGGCGGTCCAGGGCCCGATGCCGTGCACGGCCACCATCAGCCGGTGGGCCTCGTCGGCCGGACGCGCGTGCAGGCCGTCGAGCGGCAGGTCGCCCGCGACGATCGCGGCGGCCGCCGCCCGCAGGGTACGGATCTTCGGCGCCGACAGGCCGGCCCTACGCAGCAGGTCGTCAGGCGCGGCCGACAGGGCCTCCGCGGTGAGGTCCGGCAGGGCGGCGGTCAGCCGGCCCCAGATCGCTGCGGCGCTCGCGGTCGAGATCTGCTGCGACACCACGATGCCGGCCAGCCCCTCGAAGCCCGGCGCGCGCTTGCGCAAGGCGGGCACAGCGCCCTCGGCCACCAGCCGCGCCATCACCGGATCGAGGGCCTTCAGGGCTGCCACGCCCTCCTGCAACGCCGCCTCGCAATCGAGCAGCCGGCCCGTGACGCCGGGGCCCGGCGGGCTTATGGGGTGGTGGGTCTGTCGCGTCCGCATCCCGCCGTGCCGTCTCCCCGCCTGCGCTTCGCCCCGAGCCCGAACGGGCGCCTGCATCTCGGTCACGCCTACTCGGCCCTCCTCAACGCGGAGATCGCGCGGGCGCTGCACGGTACCGTGCTGCTGCGCATCGAGGACATCGACCCGGTCCGCTGCCGGCCGGAGCTGGCCGAGGCGCTGGTCGCCGACCTCACCTGGCTCGGGCTGACCTATCCGGAGCCGGTCTGGCGCCAGTCGGCCCGGATGTCCACCTACCGCGCCGCCCTCGCGTCGTTGCAGGCGCGAGGCCTGATCTATCCCTGCACCTGCACCCGCCGGGAGATCCAGGACGCGGCCGGCGGCGCCCGCGACCCGGACGGGGCGCCGCTTTATCTCGGCACCTGCCGCGGCCGGCCCGTGCCGAACGAGCCGCATGCCTGGCGCCTCGACATGGCCCGCGCGCTCGCGCTCTGCCCGGGCCCCTTCGCCTACGCCGCCTTCACCCCGGGCGCGCCCGAGGCGGCCCGCAACCCCGACCCGGCCCGCTGGGGCGACGCGGTGCTCGCCCGCAAGGACGTGCCGACGAGCTACCACCTCGCCGTGGTCCTCGACGACGCCGCGCAAGGCATCACCCACGTGGTCCGCGGCCAGGATCTCGAAGCCGCCACCGACCTCCACGTCCTGCTCCAGCGCCTGCTCGGCCTGCCGACCCCGCGCTACCACCATCACGGGCTGATCCGGGACGAGGCGGGGGACAAGCTGTCGAAGAGCCTGCGCTCCGAGGCGCTGGCGGCGTTGCGGGAGCGGGGGGTGAGGGCGGCGGAGGTGCGGGCGCGGCTGGGGTTCGGCGAGGTGCCGCCTCAGGACCAGACGTGATCGACGCCTTCCACCCGCACGCGGGGAGGAGAGATGCTCACGACCCTTGCACCCCATCCCTCCGCATACGATCCTGCCGCGCAAACGGGAGGCCCGCCCTTGTCGCTCAGCTTCGGAATCCTCGTCTTTCCGCAGGTCCAGCAGCTCGACCTCACCGGTCCCTACGAGGTCTTCGCCTCGGTGCCGGACAGCGCCGTCCACCTGATCTGGAAGGACGGCGAGTCGGTGCGCTCCGCGACCGGGCTGCCCTTCGTGCCGACCGCGACCTTCGAGACCTGCCCGCCCCTCGACGTTCTGTGCATCCCCGGCGGCGCCGGGGTGAACGCGCTCCTCGAGGACGAGGCGGTGCTGGATTTCGTGCGGGCCCGCGCGAAGGAGGTCCGCTACCTCACCTCGGTCTGCACCGGAGCGCTGGTGCTCGGCGCGGCCGGGCTGCTCGAGGGGAAGCGGGCCACCACCCACTGGTACGCGCACGACTTCCTCGCCCGCTTCGGCGCCGTACCGGTGCAGGACCGCGTGGTGCGCGATGGTAACCTGATCACCGCCGGCGGCGTGACCTCGGGCATCGATTTCGGGCTGGCGGTCGTGGCCGAACTCCTCGGCCGCGAGGAGGCGGAGACGGTCCAGCTCGCCCTCGAATACGCGCCGGCCCCGCCCTTCGGCGCCGGGACCCCGGCCGAGGCCCCGCCGGAGGTGCTGGAACGCGCCAAGAAGCGGCTGTCCGGGTCGAGGGCGGCCCGGGAGGCGATCATCGGGCGGATCACCTGAGAGGCTGTTCGGTCGACATCCCTCCGTGTCATTCCGGGGCTCGCCACAGGCGAGAACCCGGAATCCAAACCGCCGACGTCGGAGAACAAGGCGGATCGCGTTCCGCTTCATCATGAACCGTCGGCGGTCATGGATCCCGGGCTTCGCTGCGCGGCCCCGGGATGACCGGAATTCTTGCCGCGATCCGAGCCGTCCCAGCAACGGGCGTCGCCGCTTGATGCCCCCGCGCACCATCACCGCCGGACGGGCCGCAGAATCGCCCGAAACACCGGCGAGACACCTTGCAACCTTTCCTTAACCATTCCGCCCGACCCTGGTCGCGCATGAAAAAAGCCGGGGCGCGAACCCCGGCTCTTCATCGGCGACGATTACGACGCGTCCCGGCTCAGCCGAGATTCAGGCGGTCCACCTTGGTGCCCGCGCCGCGCAACGATTCCGGGATCGCCGAGAAATCCGCGTAGCCCGCCTCGCGTGCCATCGCGTCGAGGGCCTGCTGCTCGTTCTCGGCACCGCCGGTCCAGAGGATGGCGCCGGTCGCGGCCTGCCTGACCTGGAAGATGGCCATGAAAACTGTCCTCCCGCTGAAGACTGATATCCGGACGGTCAACGCGAGCCGGTCGGTGGAGGTTGCACCGGATCGAACGTTGCAGGAACGGCCCCTTTGGGTGTAGAGAATGAACGTTCATTCTCAGGACCTCCCCCGCGTGCCGTCGCAACCGAACCCTGCGAACCCCACCCGCCTCGACTCGGCCGAGGAGCGCCGCACCCGCATCCTCGATGCGGCCGAGGCCTGCTTCGTCCGTCACGGCTTCCATCGTGCCACGATGCAAGACGTGGCGGCCGAGGCCGGGATGAGCCCGGGCAACCTCTACCGCTACTTCCCCTCCAAGGACGCGATCGTGGCCGGCCTCGCCGAGCGCGACCGTGCGGCGGTGGCGGAGGACTTTTCCGGCATCGAGACCGCCCCGGACCTGATGCAGGCCTTCGCCGCCCTGGCGCAGCGCCACCTCGCCGAGGCGCCGGCCGAGAAGGCCGTCCTGTGCCTGGAGATGTGGGCCGAGGCGACCCGCAACCCCGCCATGGCGGCGATCTGCCGGGACTTCGAGCGCGAGATCGCGGCACGCCTCTCCGGCCTCTACCGCCGGCAGCAGGCCCGCGCCGTGCAGCCGATCCCCGGCGCCGACCCGGAGGCGCTCGCCCGCCTCGTCATGGTGATGGCCGACGGCCTCCTGGTCCGCCGCGCCCTCTCGCCCGATTTCGCCCCCGGCCCCGTCATCGACGCCATGCTGACCCTGATCGGGGCGGCGCTCGAGGGCCGCTTCGATCCGACCGGCGCCGTGCCGTCCACTCTGCCGTCCCATCCGGAACCTGCCCGATGACCCGCCTCCGTCGCCACGCCGGCGTTCCGGCCGCCCTCGTCGCCCTCCTCGTCGCTGCCCCCGCGGGGGCCGCCGAGACCCTGCCCACGGCCGGCCCGGTCGTCACGGCGGCGCCGGCGCCCGCCGTCACGGTGGCGGTGGCCGCCGAGCGCGAGATCGTCGAGCGCGCCGTCGTCACCGGCACCCTGGTGCCGCGGGACGAGATCCTGGTCTCGCCCGAGATCGAGGGCTGCCGCATCACCGAATTGCTGGTGGAGGAGGGCGACCGGGTCGCCAAGGGTGCGGTGCTGGCGCGGCTCTCGCGCGAGATGCTCGACACCCAGCTCGCCCAGAACGCCGCCGCCATCGCCCGGGCCGAGGGCGCGGTGGCGCAGGCGCGCAGCACCATCGTGCAGGCCGAGGCCGCCCAGGTCGAGGCGGCGCTCTCGTTCGAGCGTGCCCAGTCGCTGATGAAGTCCGGCAACGGCACCGCCGCGGTGCTGGAGCAGCGCGAATCCGCCGCCAAGGCCGCCGAGGGCAAGCTGTCGGCGGCCCGCAACGGCCTCGCCATCGCCCAGGCCGACCTCGCCCAGGCCCGCGCCCAGCGCAGCGAGCTCGACCTGAAGCTCGCCCGCACGGAGATCCGTGCGCCGGAGGGCGGCATCGTCAGCCGCCGCACCGCCCGGGTCGGCGCCACGGCCTCGGCTTCCGCCGAGCCCTTGTTCCGGCTGATCGCCCGCGGCGAGATCGAGCTCGAGGGCGAGGTCCCGGAGACCGGCCTCGCTCGCCTGCGCGCCGGCGCTCCGGCGAGCCTCGATCTCGACACGACGGAGGGGCCGGTCGCCGTCTCCGGCAAGGTGCGCGTCGTCTACCCGGAGATCGACCGGGCGACGCGGCTCGGCAAGGTCCGGGTCAAGCTCGAGGCCGATCCGCGCCTGCGCATCGGCGCCTTCGCCCGCGGCGCGGTCGAGGCGGCGCGGCGCACCGGCGTCGCGGTGCCGATCGCCTCGGTGGTCTACGGGGCCTCGGGCCCGACCGTGCTGGTGGTCTCCGGCGAGCGGGTCGAGGCGCGATCGATCCGCACCGGCCTCTCGGCCGGCGGCTTCATCGAGGCCCGCGACGGGGTCAAGGCCGGCGAGGCGGTCGTCGCCCGGGCGGGCAGCTTCCTGCGCGACGGCGACCGGGTCCGCCCGATCTACCCCGCCCTGCCGGCCACCGCCGAGGCCGGGCGTCCCTGACGCCTCCCTGCATCATTCGCCGAAGAGGTCACCGGTTCGGCGGCGAAAATGATGCAAAAATATGAGCTTCGCTCCTCTCTCGTGAACGGGTCCGCTCGATGCGCCTGAACGTCTCCGCCTGGGCGATCCGCAAGCCGATCCCCTCGATCGTGCTCTTCCTGGTGCTCGGGCTGCTCGGCCTCGTGAGCTTCCGCAGCCTGCCGATCACCCGCTTCCCCAACATCGACGTGCCGATCGTCTCGGTGACGGTGACGCAGGCCGGCGCCGCGCCGAGCGAACTCCAGACCCAGGTCACCAAATGGGTCGAGGACGCGGTGGCGGGGGTGAAGGGCGTCAAGCACATCACCTCGGCGATCACCGAGGGCACCTCGGCCACGACGATCGAGTTCCGCCTCGAGGTGAACACCGACCGGGCGGTCAACGACGTCAAGGACGCGATCGCCAAGATCCGGATGAACCTGCCCCGGACGATCGACGAGCCGATCATCACCCGGGTCGAGATCGCCGGCCTGCCGATCATGGTCTACGGCGCCTCGGCGCCCGCGATGACGCCCGAGGACCTGTCGTGGTTCGTCGACGACGTGGTGGCGCGCCAGATCCAGGGCCTGCGCGGCGTCGGCGGCGTCGAGCGCTTGGGCGGCGTCGCCCGCGAGGTGCGGGTGACCCTGAAGCCCGACCGGCTGCTGGCGCTCGGCATCACCGCCGCCGACGTCAACAAGCAGCTGCGCCTGACCTCCGCCGACATGGCCGGCGGCCGGGCCGAGGTCGGCGGCCAGGAGCAGTCGATCCGCACGCTCGCCGCCTCCGCGAGCCTCGACACCCTCGCGGCGACCTCGATCGTGCTGCCGGGCGGGCGCAAGGTGCGCCTCGACGACCTCGCGACCCTGACCGACGGCGCCGAGGAGCCGCGCACCTTCGCGCGCCTCAACGGCGAGCCGGTCGTCGCCTTCGCGATCTCGCGGGCGAGCGGCGCCAGCGACGCCTCGGTGGGCGAGGTGGTGGCGAAGAAGATCGACGAGTTCGCCAAGGAGTATCCGGGCGTTCGTTTCGACCGGATCGACTCCTCGGTCACCAACACCATCGGCAACTACGAATCCGCCATGCACAGCCTGATGGAGGGCGCGGCCCTCGCGGTGCTGGTGGTGTTCCTGTTCCTGCGCGACTGGCGCGCCACGCTGATCGCCGCGGTGGCGCTGCCGCTCTCGGTCTTCCCGACCTTCTGGGCGATGAGCGCGATGGGCTTCTCGCTCAACGCGGTGAGCCTCTTGGCCATCACCCTCGTCACCGGCATCCTGGTCGACGACGCGATCGTGGAGATCGAGAACATCGTCCGCCACGTCCGGCTCGGCAAGTCGGCCTATCGCGCGGCGATCGAGGGCGCCGACGAGATCGGGCTCGCGGTCATCGCCATCACGGCGACCTTGATCGCGATCTTCGCCCCCGTGTCGTTCATGGGCGGCATCGCCGGACAGTACTTCAAGCAGTTCGGCCTCACCATCGCGGCGGCCGTCTTCATGTCGCTCTTGGTCGCCCGCCTCATCACCCCGATGATGGCGGCCTACTTCCTGCGCGACCACGGCCACCACGAGGAGCGCGAGGGTCCGGTGATGCGGACCTACAACCGGGTCGTGCTGTGGTCGGTGCGGCACAAATACGTGACCCTGGTGGTCGGCCTCGCGCTGTTCGCCGCCTCGATCATGTCGACGAGCCTGCTGCCCGCCGGCTTCCTGCCCAAGGAGGACGCGGCCCGCACCCTGATGGTGGTCGAGCTGCCGCCGGGGGCGCGGCTCGAGGACACGATCGCGGTCACCGACCGGGTCGCGCAGCGCATCCGCACCCTGCCGGAGGTGAAATCCGTCTTCGTCGACGGCGGCCGCCAGCTGCCGGGCAAGAAGGAGGTGCGGCTCGCCACCCTGACCATCAACCTGACGCCGAAGAACGCCCGGGTGCGCAAGCAGGCCGACGTGGAAGCGGCGATCATGGACCTGATGCGCGACGAGCCGGACGTGCGCTACTGGTCGCTCCGCGAGGGTGGCCAGCGCGACTTCAGCCTCATCGTCGCCGGCGGCGACACCGCCACGGTGACCGAGGTGGCGGAGAAGATGCAGCGCGAGGTCGCGGCCCTGCCGAACCTCGTCAACGTGATGTCGACCGCGCCGCTCGACCGGACCGAGGTGCGCATCCGCCCCAAGCCCGGCGTCGCCGCCGATCTCGGCGTCTCGACCGACACCATCGCCGAGACAGTGCGCGTCGGCACGATTGGCGACATCGGCCAGAACCTCGCCAAGTTCAACGCCACCGACCGGCAGATTCCGATCCGGGTGCAGCTGCCAATGGCCCTGCGCGGCGACCTCTCGGCGCTGGAGAGCCTGAAGGTGCCGGCGAAGAACGGCGCCTCGGTGCCGCTCTCGGCGGTGGCCGACATTAGCCTCGGCCGCGGGCCGACCGCGATCGACCGCTACGACCGCGCCGTGCGCGTGGCACTGGAGGCCAACATGCAGGGCTCGGACGCGCTCGGCGAGCAGATCAAGCTCGCGATGAGCACCCCGACCGCCAGCAACCTGCCGCCCGGCGTGAGCTTGCGCCAGACCGGCGACGCCGAGGTGATGGGCGAGGTGTTCGAGGGCTTCGCGATGGCGATGGGCGCCGGCCTGATGATGGTGCTGGGCGTCCTGATCCTGCTCTTCGGCTCGTTCTTCCAGCCGCTGACCATCCTGTTCTCGTTGCCGCTGTCGATCGGCGGCGCGATCCTCGGCCTCCTGATCTTCAACCGGCCGATCTCGATGCCGGTGGTGATCGGCATCCTGATGCTGATGGGCGTGGTGACCAAGAACGCCATCATGCTGGTCGATTTCGCCGTCGAGGAGATGGGCCGCGGCGTCGACCGCGTCACCGCCATCACCCAGGCCGGCGCCAAGCGCGCCCGGCCGATCGTGATGACGACGATCGCCATGGCGGCCGGCATGGTGCCGAGCGCGATGGCCTTCGGCATCGGCGGCGAGTTCCGCTCGCCGATGGCGATCGCGGTGATCTCGGGGCTGATCGTCTCGACCCTGCTGTCGCTGGTCTTCGTGCCGGCGATCTTCCTGCTGATGGACGACCTGTCGCGGCTGATGGGGCGGCTGCTCGGGCGGTTCGTCGGCGCGGTGGACGAGCCGCCGGGGCACGAGGCAGCGCATCGGCCGGCGGCGGCGGAGTAGGGGAGGCGCAGGCCTTTCCCGCGACCGGGGCTGAAACCCTCGATGTCATCCCGGGGCCGCGCAGCGGAACCCGGGATCCATCACCGCCGCGGATGCAGAATGAAGCGGAACGCTGTCCGCCTCGTCCGCTCACGTCAGCGGTTATGGATCCCGGGTTCTCGGCTTCGCCGAGCCCCGGGATGACGCGGAGGGTGATAGGGGCGGGGTTCATCTGCTCGTAGACTAGGCGATAGAGCAGTTCTCAGAAAAGCAGGTCCGCTACTGCCCCCGCCGCGCCTGCGCGGCGAACCGCACCGCCTCCTCCGCCGCCCGGAACAGGGCCTTCGCCTTGTTCACGCATTCCTGCTGCTCGGAGGCCGGATCGGAATCGTGCACGATGCCCGCACCCGCCTGGACGTGCATCCGGCCATCCTTGACGATGGCGGTGCGGAGCACGATGCAGGTGTCCATCTGGCCGTCGGCGCCGAAATAGCCGATGCAGCCACCATAGGGCCCGCGCTTCTCGCGCTCCAATTCGTCGATGATCTGCATCGCCCGCACCTTGGGCGCCCCCGAGACGGTGCCGGCGGGAAAGCCCGCGGCGAGCGCCGAGAGGGCATCGTGCCGGGGATCGAGGCGGCCCTCGACGTTCGACACGATGTGCATGACCTGGCTGTAGAATTCGAGGAAGAACGAATCCGTCACCCGCACGCTGCCGATCTCGGACACGCGGCCGACGTCGTTGCGGCCGAGGTCGAGCAGCATCAGGTGCTCGGAGCGCTCCTTCGGATCGGCCAATAACTCCTCGGCGAGCGCCCGGTCCTCCTCCGGCGTCGCACCGCGGCGACGGGTGCCGGCGATCGGCCGGATGGTGACCGCGCCGTCGCGCACCCGCACCAGGATCTCGGGCGAGGAGCAGACGATCTGGAAATCGCCGAAATCGAGGTAGCACAGGAACGGCGCCGGGTTGACCCGGCGCAGCGAGCGGTAGAGCGCCAGCGGCGGCAGCGTGAACGGCGCCTCGAAGCGCTGCGACAGCACCACCTGGAAGATGTCGCCGGCGGCGATGTACTCCTTGGCCCGGGCGACCATGCCGAGGAAATCGTGCGGCGCGATGTTCGAGACCGCGGCGGGGGCGGGAATCTCGGTCGGGTTCTGTCGCGCCTCGACCGGCAGCGGGCCCTCCAGCGCGTCGGCGGCGCGCTCCAGCCGCGCCAGGGCCGCCTCGTAGGCGGCCCTGGCCGAGAGGCCGGGCGTAGGGCGGATCGGCGCCACGAGGGCGATCTCGTCGCGCACCGCGTCGAAGATCACCATCACGGTCGGGCGGATTAGGATCGCGTCCGGCACCCCGATCGGGTCGGGATGGGGGGCGTCGAGCCGCTCCATCTCGCGGACCATGTCGTAGCCGAGATAGCCGAACAGGCCAGCCGCCATCGGGGGCAGGCCGGGTTCGGCGGGGATCGCGCTCTCGGCGATCAGCGCCCGCAGGCTGTCGAGGGGCGCGGCATCTTCCGGGCTGAAGGCGGCGAGGTCGGGGGCGTTCGCGCGCTCGGCCCGGCCCTTGGCGCAGCGCCAGATCAGGTCGGGATCGAGCCCGATCATCGAGTAGCGGCCGCGCACGGCGCCGCCCTCGACCGATTCGAGCAGGAAGGCGGCGCCGTCGCGCCCCGCCTTCAGCTTCAGGAAGGCGGCGACCGGCGTCTCGAGATCGGCCACCAGCGTGGCGCGCAGGAGGACCGGGCGGCCCGAATCGTAGGCCGCGGCGGCGGCCTCCTGGGACGGTGAGACGAGCACGGGATCAGTACTCGCCGCCGATGGCGCGGCGGAAGGCGCCCTCGTTCACCGAGACGCCGGCCTGCTTCTGGACGTCGGCGATGTATTGGGCGAGCACGTCGTCGGCGAGCGCCGTGCGGTACTGCCCCTCCACCGCGACCGCGCCAGCGGCGGTCGGCACGAAGGCCGGCACCGTGGCGCCCGTCACCCGGAAGACCACCCGGGCGGTCGCGTCGCCCGAGGCCGTGCCGGCCTTGCCGACCGGGGTCGCGAACAGGCGGGCGACGCCCTCGGTCGAGAGGCCGTCGCGGCCGCGGCCGCGGGCGATGTCGGTCGCGGTCTTCGCCTCCTGGCCCAGGGACTTCGCCACCTCCTCGATCGCCTCGCCCTTGTCAAGCCGCTCGGTCGCCTCGCGCGCCTTGGCGGCGAGGCGGCGCGCGACCTCGTCGGCCTTCCACTGCGCCACCACGGCGTCGCGGACCTCGGCCAGCGGCTTGTCGTGGGCCGGGTCGATCTTGGTCACGTCGTACCAGACGTAGCCGCCGGAGCGGGTGCGCAGGGCCTCGTTGTCGGCGCCCATGTCGCTGCGGAAGATCGCCGCCAGCGTCGCGTCCTTGTCGGGGATCGCGTCGACCGTCTTCCCCTGCGGGTCCTGGCCCCGCGCATCGACCGCCGGCACGGTGACGAGGGCGAGGCCCTGCTCGCGGGCGATGTCGGCCAGCGGCTTGGCGCCGGCGCGCTGGTCCTCGATCGCGTCGTGAACCTTCTCGAGCCCGTCCCGGGCCTTGTCGAGGGCGACCTCCTGGCGGACCTCGCCGGCCACCTCCTCGAACGGCTTGCGGGCGCCGGGCTGCACGTTGGTCACCCGCAGGAGCACCGTGCCGAAGCGGCCCTTGACCGGCTCGCTCACGGCGTTCGGCTCGGCCGCGAAGGCGGCGTCGGCGACCGCCGGGTCGAACAGCTCGGACTTGGCGAAGGTGCCGAGGTCGAGCGCCTTGGCGTCGAGGCCGCGCTCGGTCGCGACCTGGTCGAAGGTCACCGCGTTGCTGCGGATGCGGGCGAGCGCGGCCGCCGCGTCGGCGTCGTTCGGGAATACGATCTGCTGGATCGACCGCTTCTCGGGGGTGCCGAAGCGGCTCTTCTCAGCTTCGTAGCGGGCGCGGGCCTCGGCCTCCGGCACCGCGTCGGGCTTCGCCAGCGTCGCCGGATCGAGGACGAGCAGGTTGACGCTGCGGTATTCCGGCGCCCGGAACGCGCTCTTGCGCTCGGTGTAGAAGGTGTTCACCTCCTCGTCGGTCGGGGCCGGGATCTCGCCCGCGGCCGCATCCGGCAGGGTGAAATAGGCGGCCGCGCGGCGCTCGGCGGTGTAGCGGTGGATCGCCTCGCGGGCGGCGAGCGGCACCGGCAGGTCGGCGGTGATCGCGTCGGCGAGCTGGAGGCGGGCGGCCACGGCGCGTTGCTCCTGCACAAAGCCCTGCTCGGTCAGGCCGGCCTGGCGCAGCGTATCGCGAAACGTGTTGACGTCGAAGGCGCCGTTCACGCCCTTGAAGGCCGGCTCCTCCTGGATCAGCCGCACCACGGCAGTATCGGGGATGCGCAGGCCCAGATCCTTGGTCTTCTGGTCGAGGGAGGCCTCGGTGATGAGCTGGGCCAGCACCTGCCGGTCGAGGCCGAGCGCCCGGGCCTGATCCGGGGTGATCGGCCGCCGGCTCTGGCGCGACAGGCGCTGGAGCTGGTTCTGGTAGGCGGTGCGCAGGGCCTCGGCCGGGATCTGCGTGCTGCCGACCGTGGCGACCGCGTTGCTGCCGCCGCCCCGGAAGATGTCGCCGATGCCGAAGATGGCGAGGCCCGCGATCAGGAGGCCGAACACCACCGTCACCACGATCTTGCCGAGCCAGCTCTGGCTGGCGGCGCGGAACCCCTGGAGCATCGCGATCCTCGAAAACCTGGGGGCGCCGCCCGCACGGGGACGCCCTGAATCCGGCCGCGATACCGCATAAGCGCCGCTAGGCAAAGAGCGGCGCCGGCTGCCGGTTTGCCGCCCGGCGGCGGACCTGTTACCCGGCAACGCTTGGTGACGATCCGGGGAGACGTGATGACGACCGAACGGCCGCGCCCGCTGGTGGCGGGAAACTGGAAGATGAACGGCCTCCAGGCCTCGCTGAAGGTGGCCGAGTCCGTCCGCGACGGCCTCGATGCGGGGTTGGCGCAGCGGATCGACGTGCTGGTCTGCCCGCCCGCGACCCTGGTCGGCGCGATGGCCGCGACGCTGAAGGGCTCCCCCGTCAAGGTCGGCGGACAGGACGTGCATGCCGAGGCGAGCGGCGCCTATACGGGCGACGTCTCGGCCGAGATGCTGGCGGATCTCGGTGCGACCTATACCATCGTCGGCCATTCCGAGCGCCGGGCCTATCACCACGAGAGCGACGCCGACATCCGCGCCAAGGCGCTCGCCGCCCGCCGGGCCGGGCTCGTCGCGATCATCTGCGTCGGCGAGACCCGCGAGGAGCGCGAGGCCGGCCGGACGCTTGAGATCGTGCGCGGCCAGCTCGCCGGCTCGCTCCCCGACGGCGCGACGGCCGCCGACACGGTGATCGCCTACGAGCCGGTCTGGGCGATCGGCACCGGGCTCACCCCCACGGTGGACGACGTCGCCGAGGTGCACGCGCTGATCCGCCAGGAGCTGGAGAGCCGGCTCGGCGGGGAGGGGGCGAAGGTGCGGATCCTCTACGGCGGCTCGGTGAAGCCCTCGAACGCGGCCGAGTTGATGGGCGTTCCCCATGTCGACGGCGCGCTCGTGGGCGGGGCGAGCCTGAAGGCCGAGGATTTCTTAGGCATCGCGGCGGCGTATCGCTGAGATTGGTCGGGGCGTCTGTCCGATCATCGACATTCGTCGGAGCGGCGGGACCGTCTTGCTTGCGCACCGCGGTCTCGCGTTCGGCGAAAGCATTTATCGGCGGAGCGGATGCCGGCTCGCCATAGAAGATTCTGCAATATCTATACGTTGGAGCACCATCCGATCGCCCTGCGATCGGATGGTGCTCCGGAGGCCTGTGCCGACAAGACCCGCTAGCGCCGGTCGGCATGCCGTACCAACGTCGATCCATGCGGATCGAGTTCGACGAGCCGAAGCGGCAGCGCAACCTGGAGAAGCACGGCTTCGATCTCGCGGACTTCTCCCGCTGCTTCGACCGCGACAGTGCCGAGCGGATCGAGACGGCCCCGAGCCGCACCGGTCGGGCGCGCTACCTGCTGATCGGCCGCTGGAACGACGAGGTCGTGGTGCTCGGCGGCGAGGCGTTGTCCCTGGTGAGCCCGAGGCGCGCGAGGTGGGGTGAGAGGAACACTTTTGAGCCCATTCGCCGAGCCCGAACATCCGTCGATCACGACCTCGGATGAGAACTGGGATTGGGACGGCGACATCCCTGAGTTGACGGCCGAGGAGCTTGCCACGATGCGCCCGGCGCGCGAGGCGCTGCCGCCGGACGTGTTCGCCGCCCTGCCGAGCCGTAGCGGCCAGCCGGAAGCGACGCCCCACCAGGAACTCGTTACCCTGCGCCTGGATTCGGAGGTGGTCGAGGCGTTCAGGGCGACCGGGCCCGGTTGGGAGACCCGGATCAACTCCATCCTGGCTCTCGCCATCCGACCGCTCGCGCGGAATCTCGACGTGCGGAGGCGATCGAGCAGCGGGCGAAGCGACAAGCGCGTGAACTGATGCGCCGGCGGCGCCAAGCCTGAGCCCCCCAGGGACCGCGTCGGACGGCTGACTGGCAACGTCGGATCACGGTCGCAGCCGGCGATCCATGGTGCCGACT
Source organism: Methylobacterium sp. 17Sr1-1 (assembly GCF_003173775.1). Taxonomy (NCBI): domain Bacteria; kingdom Pseudomonadati; phylum Pseudomonadota; class Alphaproteobacteria; order Hyphomicrobiales; family Methylobacteriaceae; genus Methylobacterium; species Methylobacterium sp. 17Sr1-1. Next base: position 2,169,041 of record NZ_CP029552.1, read on the forward strand.
GGCGCCGAGTGAGTAGCGCCTGAGCGTGACGGATGCTGGTGGGCGGTGACGGGCTCGAACCGCCGACCCTCTCGGTGTAAACGAGATGCTCTACCAACTGAGCTAACCGCCCGGGTGCCGGCATCGTTAAGGCGCCTCGCCCGAGAGTGCAAGGCTTCGCGTGCAGCCCGTGCTCCCGCGTCGGGGGACCGCCGCGAGGGCCGCCGACATCCCGGCCTCGGCCCCCCGCCACCCCTCCCGACTTTCTTGAGCCGGCGGCTTGACAGGGTAGGGGGCTCCCCATACACCGCGGCCATCGCAGCACTGCGAGACGCCGGGCGGACGTAGCTCAGTCGGTTAGAGTGCCGGCCTGTCACGCCGGAGGTCGCGGGTTCGAGCCCCGTCGTCCGCGCCACTTCCTTCATCGGAAAGGCGTTTCTGTAGTGCATAGCGCCCTGTGCGGACGTAGCTCAGTCGGTTAGAGTGCCGGCCTGTCACGCCGGAGGTCGCGGGTTCGAGCCCCGTCGTCCGCGCCACTTCTCCTTCGGAGGAGGGGCAGCCCACAGCTGCAGGGTTGATGCGAGCGCGCCGCGCGGGCGTAGCTCAGTTGGTTAGAGTGCCGGCCTGTCACGCCGGAGGTCGCGGGTTCGAGCCCCGTCGCCCGCGCCACTCGCCGCCGACGACACCGATCTTCCATCAAAAGCATCGATGTAAGAGCCTGACGCTAAGGCACCATCAAGCATCCCCGTCTTATCGTCTCGCCGGACGAGGCGGGGATCGACGATGACTTGGTCTGGGGTATCTTGGTCGAACATGAGCGTGAGCCGGCAGTTCGCCGTGATGATGGCAGCGGCGGTGATCGGCTTCTCCGCCGTGGTGGCCTATGCCCTGCGGGCCAACCACGACAGCCTGATCGCCGAGCGGGTTGCCAAGATGCGCGCCCTCTCCGACGTGGCGCTCGCCGCCGCCACGAGCCTGGAGGCGCAGGCCGCGGCCGGCACGATGAGCCGCGAGGCGGCCCTCGCGGCGTTCCGCGCCCGCGCCCACGACATGCGCTACGAGGGCGACAACTACCTCGCGGTCTACGACGTCTCCGGCACCGCCCTGGTGATCCCGCCCAAGCCCGAGTGGATCGGCAAGGACATGAGCGGGCTGAAGGACGCCGGCGGCCTGCTCCTCGTCAAGGCGATCGTCGACATCGCCCGGTCGGGCACGCCCGGCACCCTGCGCTACGTCTTCCCCCGCCCGGGCGGCACCGCCCACGTGCCGAAGCTCAGCTACATCCAGGGCTTCGCGCCATGGGGGCTCGCGATCTTCACCGGCGTCTACATCGACGACATCGAGGCGGCGTTCTGGCGGCAGGCGCTCTGGCTGTGCGGCATCGCAGGCGCGGCCCTGGTCGGCGTCGGATTGCTCGGGCTGCTCGGGTGGCGCTCCATCGTCGGCGGGCTCGAGGGCCTGAGCGGGGCGACGGCAGCGCTCGCGCAGGGGCGCTACGACCTCGCGGTGCCGGGCACGGGGCGGCGCGACGAGATCGGCGGCATCGCCCGCGCCATCGACGGCTTCCGCCTGGTGCTGATGGAGCGCGAGACGCTGGCGGCCGAGCGCGATGCGAGCGCGGCGCAGGCCCGCCGCGCCGAGCAGGTCGGCCAGGCGGTCAGGACCTTCGAGAGCAAGGTGGCGGAGGTGCTGGCGCAGGTCGACGCCGCCGCCCGGGACCTCGACGCGACGGCGCGGGCGATGTCCGGCACCGCCGCCGAGGCCGCCGGACGGGCCGGCACCGCAGCCATCTCGGCGGCGGACGCCTCCCGCGAGGCCGGGGGGCTGGCGGAGGCGGCCGACGGGCTCGGCCGCTCGGTCGCGGCGGTCGGCGCGGACGTGCGCGAGGCGGCCGCGATGGCGCGGGACGCGGTGACCGGGACCGACCGCACGGCGGCCGTCATGCAGAGCCTCAGCGAGGCCGCCGCCCGCATCGGCGACGTGGTCTCGGTGATCGCCGGCGTCGCCTCGCAGACGAACCTCCTGGCGCTCAACGCGACGATCGAGGCGGCCCGGGCGGGCGAAGCGGGCCGCGGCTTCGCGGTGGTCGCGGCGGAGGTCAAGCAGCTCGCCGGCCAGACCGACCGGGCGACGCAGGAGATCGCCGCCCAGGTCGCGGCGATCCAGGACACGACGCGCCAGGCGGCGAGCGCGATGGGCGAGGTCGCGACCCAGGCCCGCGCCATCAGCGGCGTCTCGGCCCGGGTAGCCACGGCGGTCGAGGCGCAGGTCGGCGCCACCCAGGCGATCGTGTCGGGCGTGGCGCAGGCCGCCTCCGGGACCGCCGTGGTGAGCGGCTCGGTCGAGGGGCTCGCCCTCGACGCCGAGGCCACCGGCCAGGCCGCCCGGCAGGTGCTCACCGCCGCCGACACCGTCGCGCGGCAATCGGCCAGCATCGGCGCCGAGGTGAACCGCTTCCTCGCCACCCTGCGGGCGGCCTGAGCCCGGAAACCCTCGCGGACGTGCCCACCCCGAAAATCTCCACAATCGCCCGACAGGTGGCGCTCTCGCGCGGCGCCGCCGCGTCCAGGGCTTCGAGAGACGATGTCGCATCCGCTCCGTTCGACGGTTCCCGCTCCCGTTCCGGCGGAGGTTTCGCGGCGCGGCCTCGTGACGATCGTGCTCGTCGGCGCAGGATTGGCGCTCGCCGGCTGCAGCGGCTCGGCGATCCTGCCCGCGCCCGACCTGCCGACCACGCCGGTGATCCTCGACGAGGCCGCGGCGGCGGCCGCGATCTCGCGCTATCGGGCGAGCCACGGCCTCGGGCCGGTGGTGATCGATTCCTCGCTGATCCGCGCCGCCTCCTACCAGGCAGAGGCCAATGCCCGGGCCGGCCAGCTCTCGCACGAGATCGGCGGCACCTTCGACGCGCGGCTCAAGCGCGCCGGCTTCGGTGGCCGCTACGCCGCCGAGAACCTGAGCGCGGGCTCCGCCACCTTCGACGACGTGCTGAAGCGCTGGCAGGTCTCGCCCGAGCACAACCGCAACATGCTGATGCCGCAGGTCCGCCGCGTCGGCATCGCCCGGGTGGATGCGCCCGGCAGCCGCTACAAACGGTTCTGGGCGCTGATCCTGTCGGACGGCTGAAAACGCGCTGCCGCACCGCGGAATGGGGCCGAAACGCCCCGAAACACCCCGGAAGGCCGGGCCCCTGCGACGATCCTCCCCGCCCGCCGGACCCTTCCGGGCGTTGTGCGCCGGGCATGAGCTCCTATCTTGCTTGCAGACGTTCGCGGTTTGTGCGGTGCGAACGCCCCTTGTTTCGCAATACCCGCTCGTTTAAGCCTCGCGCACCTTCCGGGCTTTGGAACCGTTCCGAGAACGGCCCCGGCGGCCGGGTTCCACCCGGGCACGCGCCAAGGCTCACGTTTATGGCTCGCGCTCACCCAAGGCCACGCGCCTACCCTTGAGGATGCTCGATGAACGGCCTCCTGTCGGATTACCTGCCGCTGGTGATCTTCATCGGCGTCTCCCTCTTCATCGCCGCGGCGCTCCTCGTGGCCCCGTTCCTGGTGGCCTATAACAGCCCGGACCCGGAGAAGCTCTCGGCCTACGAGTGCGGGTTCAACGCCTTCGACGACGCGCGCATGAAGTTCGACGTGCGCTTCTACCTCGTCGCCATCCTGTTCATCATCTTCGACCTCGAAGTGGCCTTCCTGTTCCCGTGGGCGATCACGTTCGGGGACCTCGGCTGGTTCGGCTTCTGGTCGATGATGCTCTTCCTCGGCGTGCTCACCGTCGGCTTCGTCTACGAGTGGCGCAAGGGCGCCCTCGAGTGGGACTAGAAGCCCGAGACGCGTAGACGCCGCCCCCGAGACGAGAAGCACCGGACCCCACCATGGCCCTCACCACCGTCCGCGCCCCCGAGATCGCGCCGCAGCCGAAGGGTATCCTCGACCCGGCCACCGGAAAGCCGATCGGCGCCAATGACCCGACCTTCCTGACGATCAGCGACGAGCTCGCCGATCGCGGCTTCCTGTTGACCACCGCCGACGACCTCATCACTTGGGCCCGCACCGGCTCGCTGATGTGGATGACCTTCGGCCTGGCCTGCTGCGCCGTCGAGATGATGCAGATGTCGATGCCGCGCTACGATTGCGAGCGCTTCGGCTTCGCCCCGCGCGGCTCGCCGCGCCAGTCCGACGTGATGATCGTCGCCGGCACGCTGACCAACAAGATGGCCCCCGCGCTCCGCAAGGTCTACGACCAGATGCCGGAGCCGCGCTACGTCATCTCGATGGGATCCTGCGCCAACGGCGGCGGCTACTACCACTACTCCTACTCGGTGGTGCGCGGCTGCGACCGGGTGGTGCCGGTCGACATCTACGTCCCGGGCTGCCCGCCGACGGCCGAGGCGCTGCTCTACGGCGTGCTGCTGCTGCAGAAGAAGATCCGCCGCACCGGCACGATCGAGCGCTGAGGCTGGCCATGAGCAACGGCATCACCATCCGCGCCCATACCCAGAGCGAGCCGGGCGTTGACGCTCTCGCGCGGCTCTCCGACACCCTCGCCGAGACGCTCGGCACCGCCATCGCCGACCGGGCGATCGCCTTCGGCGAGCTGACGCTCATCGTCGAGGGGCCTGAGATCCTGCGGGTGCTCACCCACCTGCGGGACGATCCGGCCTGCGCCTTCTCGACCTTCATCGACATCTGCGGCGCCGACTATCCGGCCCGGGCCAAGCGTTTCGACGTCGTCTACCACCTGCTGTCGATGCGCCATAACCGGCGCATCCGCGTGAAGGTGCAGACCGACGAGCGCACCCCGGTGCCGTCCGCGATTCCCGTCTTCCCGGCGGCGAACTGGTTCGAGCGCGAGACCTACGACCTCTACGGCATCCTGTTCTCGGGCCATCCGGACCTGCGCCGGTTGCTCACCGATTACGGCTTCGAGGGCCACCCCCTCCGCAAGGACTTCCCGCTCACCGGCTTCGTCGAGGTCCGCTACGACCAGGACGAGGCCCGAGTGGTCTACGAGCCCGTGCGGCTGACGCAGGAATTCCGCAACTTCGACTTCCTGTCCCCCTGGGAGGGCACCGACTACGTGCTCCCGGGCGACGAGAAGGCCGACAAGGCACCGGCGAAAGGCTGAGCCGACATGGGCGAGCACAGCATCCGCAACTTCTCGATCAATTTCGGCCCGCAGCACCCGGCGGCGCACGGCGTGCTGCGCCTCGTGCTGGAGCTCGACGGCGAGGTGGTCGAGCGGGTCGACCCGCATATCGGCCTGCTCCACCGCGGCACCGAGAAGCTGATCGAGGTCAAGACCTACCTCCAGGCGACGCCCTATTTCGACCGGCTCGACTACGTCGCGCCGATGAACCAGGAGCACGCCTTCTGCCTCGGCATTGAGCGCCTGCTCGGCATCGAGGTGCCGCGCCGCGCCAAGCTGATCCGCACGCTCTACTGCGAGATCGGCCGGCTCCTGTCGCACCTGCTCAACGTCACCACGCAGGCGATGGACGTCGGCGCCCTCACGCCCCCGCTCTGGGGCTTCGAGGAGCGCGAGAAGCTGATGATCTTCTACGAGCGCGCGTCGGGTGCGCGTCTCCACGCCAACTACTTCCGACCGGGCGGCGTCCACCAGGATCTGCCGCCGAGCCTGATCGACGACATCGAGAAGTTCTGCGAGACCTTCCCGCAGGTGGTCGACGACCTCGACAGCCTCGTGATGGGCAACCGGATCTTCAAGCAGCGCAACGTCGATATCGGCATCGTGACCGTCGAGGAGGCGCTCGCCTGGGGCTTCTCCGGCGTGATGGTGCGCGGCTCCGGCATCCCGTGGGACCTGCGCAAGTCGCAGCCCTACGAGGCCTACGACGAGATGGAGTTCGACATCCCCGTGGGGAAGAACGGCGACACCTACGATCGCCAGGTCATCCGCATGGAGGAGATGCGCCAGTCGGTGCGCATCATGAAGCAGTGCATCGCCAAGCTGCGCGAGCCGGCCGGCCAGGGCCCGATCGCCACGCAGGACGGCAAGGTGGCGCCGCCGCCGCGGCGCGAGATGAAGCGCTCGATGGAAGCGCTCATCCACCACTTCAAGCTCTACACCGAGGGCTTCCACGTCCCGGCCGGCGAGGTCTACGCCGCGGTCGAGGCGCCCAAGGGCGAGTTCGGCGTCTACCTGGTCGCCGACGGCACCAACAAGCCGTATCGCTGCAAGATCCGCGCTCCGGGCTTCGCCCACCTCCAGGCGATGGACTGGATGTGCCGCGGCCACATGCTGGCGGACGTGTCGTGCATCCTCGGCACGCTCGACATCGTGTTCGGCGAGGTGGACCGGTAAGGGGCTCGCGCCCCCGCCCGCACCCGCCGGAGACGTATGAGACATGGACGTTTGAGACATGGCCAACCGCAGACTTGCCCCGGTTTCCGAGCAGCCCGAGAGCTTCGCGTTCACGGCTGAGAACGCCGAATGGGCCAAGGGGCAGATCGCCAAGTACCCGGAGGGGCGCCAGGCCTCGGCCGTGATCCCGCTCCTGTGGAAGGCGCAGGAGCAGAACGGCGGCTGGCTGCCTCGAGCCGCGATCGAGGCGGTGGCCGACCAGCTCGGCATGCCGCATATCCGGGTGCTGGAGGTCGCGACCTTCTACACCATGTTCGCCCTCGAGCCGGTCGGACGCTACTGGATCCAGGTCTGCGGCACCGCGCCCTGCGACGTCTGCGGCGCCCGCGAGCTGAAGCAGTACCTCCACGAGCGGCTCGGGCCGTCGGGCCATGTCAGCCCGGACGGCAACTTCTCCTGGCTCGAGGTCGAGTGCCTGGGGGCATGCTGCAACGCCCCGATGGCGCAGATCAACCACGACTACTTCGAGGATCTCACACCTGAGCTCCTCGGCAAGCTGATGGACGACCTCGCGGCCGGCCGCCCGGTCAAGGTCGGCTCGCAGATCGGCCGCACCTCGTCCGAGCCCAAGGACGCGGTCACGACCCTCAAGGACGAGACCCTGTTCGACGGCTCCCGCGTCGGCGCCTGGCGCAAGCGCTTCGCGGAAGAGGGGCTGAAGGAGACCGGCGCCGACACGACCGGCGAGAAGGCCCGCACCGACGCCTCGGCCGCCGAGAACCCGAAGGCCGCCCGTCCCGATGCCGGCCGGCCGAACGAGAGCAAGGCGGCGGCGACCCCGGCGCAGGGCGCGGTCGATCCGAAGTCGGACAAGGGCGAGGTGACACCGGACCGCACCACCGTCGCGGTGCCGCGCACCGGGCCGGAGACGGTCGGTGCGCCCCAGAGCGGCCGCTCCTACACGATGACGCCGGTCAAGCCCGAAGAGGGCCGTCCGGTGGCGGCCGCGAAGGGCACCACGCCCGAGGCCGGCGCCGAGCCGGCGACCGCGAGCGACAAGACCGACGGATCGCAGGCCAAGCCCGTCGGCATCACCAACGCCGACAAGCCGGCCGACAAGGGTCCGCCCGGCCCGAAGGCGAAGCCGTAATCATCGACTATGATGTCCCCTTTCACAGCAGGCCTGTAGGACGATCGCCATGCTCGCCGATCAGGATCGGATCTTCACCAACCTCTATGGTCTCCACTCCCCCGGTCTCGAGGCCGCGAAGAAACGCGGCGCGTGGGACGGGACCAAGTTCCTGCTGCAGCAGGGCCGGGACTGGATCATCGAGGAGATGAAGAAATCGGGCCTGCGCGGCCGCGGCGGCGCCGGCTTCCCCACCGGCCTGAAGTGGTCCTTCATGCCGAAGAAGTCCGACGGCCGGCCGCACTACCTGGTGGTCAACGCCGACGAGTCGGAGCCCGGCACCTGCAAGGACCGGGAGATCATGCGGCACGATCCGCATCTCCTGATCGAAGGCTGCATGCTGGCGTGCTTCGCCATGGGCGCGCATGCCTGCTACATCTACATCCGCGGCGAGTACGTCGCCGAGAAGCACGCGCTCCAGCGCGCGGTGGACGAGGCCTACGCCGCCCGCCTCGTCGGCGAGAGCAACGTCCACGACTACCCCTTCGACATCTACGTCCACCACGGCGCCGGTGCCTACATCTGCGGCGAGGAGACGGCGCTGATCGAGAGCCTGGAAGGCAAGAAGGGGATGCCGCGGCTGAAGCCGCCGTTCCCGGCCAATATGGGCCTCTACGGCTGCCCGACGACGGTGAACAACGTCGAGTCGATCGCGGTGGCGGGCACGATCCTGCGCCGCGGCGGCGCCTGGTTCGCCGGTCTCGGCCGGCCGGGCAATACCGGCACCAAGCTGTTCTGCATCTCGGGCCACGTCAACAAGCCGTGCAACGTCGAGGAAGAGCTCGGCATCACCTTCCGCGAGCTGATCGACCGGCATTGCGGCGGCATGCGCGGCGGCTGGGACAACCTGCTCTGCTCGATCCCCGGCGGCTCCTCGGTGCCGCTGGTGCCGGCCGCCGAGATCATCGACGCGCCGATGGACTTCGACACGCTGAAGAACCTGAAGTCGGGCCTCGGCACCGCCGCCGTGATGGTGTTCGACAAGTCGACCGACATGGTCGCGACGATCGCCCGCATCGCGTACTTCTACAAGCACGAGTCCTGCGGCCAGTGCACCCCGTGCCGCGAGGGCACCGGCTGGATGTGGCGCGTGATGCTGCGCATGGCGGAAGGCCGGGCGCAGAAGCGCGAGATCGACATGCTGCTCGACGTGACGAAGCAGATCGAGGGCCACACCATCTGCGCGCTGGGCGATGCCGCGGCCTGGCCGATCCAGGGCCTGATCCGGCACTTCCGCCCCGAGATCGAGAAGCGCATCGACCGCTACACCGCCAACCCGCACCCGACCCCGGTGCCGATGGCGGCGGAGTAAGCGCCATGGCCGGCGAACCCGACAACCTGGTCCTCGTGTACCTGCGGCGCATCGACGAGAAGGTCGATCGCCTCATCGACGACGTGAACGACCTGAAGGGACGGGTGTCCGGCGTCGAAGAGAACTTGGCCGGCGTGCACCGCCGGATCGACCGCCTTGAGATTCGCGTCGAGCGCATCGAGCGCCGGCTCGATCTCGCCGACGCGACACATTGAGCTGAACCGATGACCAAAATCCTCGTCGACGGCATCGAGGTCGATGTCCCGCCGGACTACACCCTGCTCCAGGCCTGCGAAGTGGCGGGCGCCGAGATCCCGCGCTTCTGCTTCCACGAGCGGCTGTCGATCGCCGGCAATTGCCGCATGTGCCTGGTCGAGCTGAAGGGCGCGCCGAAGCCCGTGGCGTCCTGCGCCTGGGCCGTGCGCGACTGCCGTCCGGGCCCGAACGGCGAGCCGCCCGCGGTGTCGACCAAGTCGGCCCTGACCAAGAAGGCCCGCGAGGGGGTGATGGAGTTCCTCCTCATCAACCACCCTCTCGATTGCCCGATCTGCGACCAGGGCGGCCACTGCGACCTGCAGGACCAGGCCATGGCCTACGGCGTCGACTCGACCCGCTACGGCGAGAACAAGCGCGCCGTCGAGGAGAAGTATATCGGCCCGCTGGTGCGGACCGCGATGAACCGCTGCATCCACTGCACCCGCTGCGTCCGCTTCCTGGCGGAAGTGGCCGGCGTGCCGGATCTCGGCGCCATCGGCCGCGGCGAGGACATGGAGATCACCTCCTACCTCGAGCGCGCGATGGAATCCGAGCTGCAGGGCAACGTCGCCGACCTGTGCCCGGTCGGGGCGCTGGTCCACAAGCCGCAATCCTACAACGTCCGTCCCTGGGAGCTGAACAAGACCGAGTCCGTCGACGTGATGGACGCGGTCGGCTCGGCGATCCGCGTCGACACCCGCGGCCGCGAGGTGATGCAGATCGAGCCGCGGGTGAACGAGGCGATCAACGAGGAGTGGATCTCCGACAAGACCCGCCACGTCGTCGACGGCCTGCGGCTCCAGCGCCTCGACCGGCCGTACCTGCGCGAGAACGGCCGCCTGCGCCCGGCCTCCTGGGCCGAGGCGTTCGGCGCCGTCGCGGCCAAGTTGAAGGGCGCGGATCCGAAGCGCGTCGGTGCGATCGTCGGCGACCTCGCCGGCGTGGAGGAGATCTTCGCGCTCAAGACCCTGATGGGCGCGCTCAAGGTCCAGAACCTCGATTGCCGCCAGGACGGGGCGATGATCGATCCGGCCTGGGGCCGGGCCGCCTACACCTTCGGTCCCGGCATCGCCGGCATCGAGCAGGCGGACGCGATCCTGATCGTCGGCGCCAACCCGCGCACGGAAGCGTCGCTTCTCAACGCCCGCATCCGCAAGCGCTGGCGGCTCTCCCCGATGCAGATCGGCGTGATCGGCGAGGATGTCGACCTCACCTATCCCCACACCTATCTCGGTGCGGGTCCGGAGACACTGGCCGAGGTGGCGGCGGGCCGTCACAGCTTCGCGGAAGGCTTCAAGGCCGCCGAGCGGCCGCTGGTCATCGTCGGCCAGGCGGCGCTCGCCCGTCCGGACGGCGCGGCTCTCCTCTCCGCCGTCGCCAAGCTCGTCCAGGGCCTCGGCGCCAAGGCCGAGGGCTGGAACGGCCTCGGCGTGCTCCAGAACGCGGCGGCCCGCGTCGGCGCCCTCGATCTCGGCTTCGTGCCGGGGGAGGGTGGGCTGACCTTCGCCGAGATGGCTCAGGGCGGTGCGCTCGACGTGCTGTTCAACCTCGGCGCCGACGAGGTCGAGGTCGGCCCGGGCGCCTTCGTGATCTACCAGGGCACCCACGGCGACAAGGGCGCCCACCGCGCCGACGTGATCCTGCCGGGCGCCGCCTACACCGAAAAGTCGGCGACCTACGTCAACCTCGAGGGCCGGGTGCAGCTCGCCAACCGGGCCGCCTTCCCGCCGGGCGACGCCCGCGAGGATTGGGCGATCCTGCGTGCCTTGTCGGACGTGCTGGGCCAGCGCCTGCCGTTCGACTCGCTGGGCGCCCTGCGCAAGGCGCTCTACGCCGCCCACCCGCACTTCGCCGGCATCGACCAGGTCGCCCCGGCCGACGGCGTGGCCGCGCTGACGACGCTGGCGGGCCTCTCCGGCGAGCCCGGCCGCGAGCCGTTCCGGGCGGCGATCCAGGACTTCTATCTCACCAACCCGATCGCCCGCGCCTCGCGGGTGCTCGCCGAGTGCTCGGGTCTCGCCCGCGGGCGGGCCCTCGAAGCGGCCGAATGAGGAGCACCGACCGATGACCGCCTGGGAGGTGCTGGGCACCGTCCTCCTCGTTGCGCTGAAGAGCGTCGTGCTGCTCGTGGCACTGCTCGTCTTCATCGCCTACGCGCTGCTCGCCGACCGGAAGATCTGGGCGGCGGTGCAGCTGCGCCGCGGCCCGAACGTGGTCGGGCCCTGGGGCCTGTTCCAGTCCTTCGCCGACCTGTTGAAGTTCGTGCTGAAGGAGCCGGTGATCCCGGCGGGCGCCAACAAGAGCCTCTTTCTGCTGGCGCCGCTGATCTTCGCCACCCTGGCGCTCGCCGCCTGGGCGGTGATCCCGCTCGCCGAGGGCTGGCCGATCGCCGACATCAACGTCGGCATCATCTACATCTTCGCGATCTCGTCGCTCGGCGTCTACGGCGTCATCATGGGCGGCTGGGCCTCGAACTCGAAATACGCCTTCCTCGGCGCGCTGCGTTCCGCGGCCCAGATGGTGTCCTACGAGGTCTCGCTCGGCTTCGTGATCGTGACGGTGCTGATGTGCGCCGGCTCGCTCAACCTGTCGCAGATCGTCCGGGCGCAGGACACCTCGCTCGGCGTCCTCGGCTGGTACTGGCTCTGGCTCTTTCCGATGTTCGTGGTGTTCTTCATCTCGGCGCTCGCCGAGACGAACCGCCCGCCCTTCGACCTGCCCGAGGCCGAGTCCGAGCTCGTCGCCGGCTACATGGTGGAATACTCCTCCACCCCGTACCTGCTGTTCATGCTCGGCGAGTACGTCGCCATCGTCACGATGTGCGCGCTCGGCACGATCCTGTTCCTCGGCGGCTGGCTCTCGCCGATCCCGTTCGCTCCCTTCACCTGGGTGCCGGGCCTGATCTGGTTCGCCCTCAAGGCCAGCTTCCTGTTCTTCATGATCGCCATGGTGAAGGCCATGGTGCCGCGCTACCGCTACGACCAGCTCATGCGGCTGGGCTGGAAGGTCTTCCTTCCGCTCTCGCTCGTCATGGTCTTCGTCGTCGCCTTCGTCCTGAAGCTGACCGGCCTCGCGCCGGTCTCCTGACCCCAACCGTCGGAGAACGAGCCATGAAGCTCGACCAGGTCGCCCGCGGCCTGCTGTTGAAGGAGTTCGTCACCGGGTTCGCCCTGGCGATGCGCTACTTCTTCAAGCCCAAGGCGACGATCAACTATCCGTTCGAGATGGGCCATCGCGGCCCGCGCTTCCGCGGCGAGCACGCCCTGCGGCGCTACCCCAACGGGGAAGAGCGCTGCATCGCCTGCAAGCTGTGCGAGGCGGTGTGCCCGGCCCAGGCCATCACCATCGAGGCCGGTCCGCGCCGCAACGACGGCACCCGCCGCACGACGCGCTACGACATCGACATGGTGAAGTGCATCTATTGCGGCATGTGCCAGGAGGCCTGCCCGGTGGACGCCATCGTCGAGGGGCCGAACTTCGAGTTCTCGGTGGAGACCCGCGAGGAGCTCCTCTACGACAAGGCCAAGCTGCTCGCGAACGGCGACCGCTGGGAGCGCGAGATCGCCCGCAACATCGCGGCGGACGCTCCCTACCGCTGACCGTGCCGCGGGAAGGGCGCTCGCCCTTCCCGGGGTCCCACAAGCGGGGAGGGCGCTGATCCTCCCCACATCGACGCCACATTCGCCGCTCCCCCGGTTGTGCGCCGCGGGAGCGGGTTCTATAGACGGGCCGCCGGAATGCTCCCGGGGGTCGGGCAGGAGGCCGCCGCCAGGCGGCGTGAATTCAGCGCATGACCGCAGCCGCCGCCTTCTTCTATCTGTTCGCCGCGATCACCGTCGCCTCGGGCTTCATGGTGATCGCCTCGCGCAACCCCGTCACCTCGGTGCTCTTCCTCATCCTCGCCTTCGTGAACGCCGCCGGGCTGTTCGTGTTGATGGGGGCGGAGTTCCTGGCCATGCTCCTGGTCGTGGTCTATGTCGGCGCCGTCGCGGTGCTGTTCCTGTTCGTGGTGATGATGCTCGACGTCGACTTCGCCGAGCTGCGCCAGGGCTTCCAGGACTACCTGCCGGTCGGCGGCCTGATCGGCGCCGTGTTCCTGGTCGAGCTGCTCCTCGTCGTCGGCTCCTGGGCGATCGATCCGGGCCTCGTCCACGGACCGCTGGCGGTGACGCCGGGCACGGAGACGATGACCAACACGCAGGCCCTGGGTCTCGTTCTCTACACCAACTACTTTTTCTTCTTCCAGGTCGCCGGCCTGATCCTGCTGGTCGCGATGATCGGCGCGATCGTGCTGACCCTGCGCGACCGGCCGGGCGTCAAGCGCCAGGACATCGCGATCCAGAACGCCCGCACCCAGGCCGACGCCGTCGAGGTGCGCAAGGTCCCGACGGGGCAGGGCGTCGAGGTCTGACGGGGATCGCGGGTCCGACGAGTTCGTGCGGGGCCTGACGGTCTCGCGAGGCTGATGACACGAGCGGCGGGGCGGATCGCGCCTCGCGACACGAAGGCGGCCGCCCGCGGCCGAGAGGCACGATGATCGGTTTGAGCCATTACCTGACGGTCGCCGCGATCCTGTTCACCCTCGGGGTGCTCGGCATCTTCATCAACCGCAAGAACATCATCGTCATCCTGATGTCGGTCGAGCTCATCCTGCTCGCCGTGAACATCAACCTGGTGGCGTTCTCGACCCATCTCGGCGACATCGTCGGCCAGGTCTTCGCCCTGTTCGTCCTGACGGTCGCCGCCGCGGAGGCCGCGATCGGCCTCGCCATCCTGGTGGTGTTCTTCCGCAACCGCGGCTCGATCGCCGTCGAGGACGTCAACATGATGAAGGGCTGACGCAGGCTTCCGGGCCTTCACCCCTTCTCCCCAGAACCAGCGCCGCAGCGGCACCCGTCACGCGAGGCCGGACCCCGAGCATGTACCACGCGATCGTCTTCCTGCCCCTGATCGGCTTCCTCATCGCCGGCGTGTTCGGGCGCCGCATCGGCCCGCGGGCCAGCGAGGTGGTGACCACCGGCATCCTCATCTTCGTGGCGCTGCTCTCCTGGGTCGCCTTCTTCGAGGTGACCGGCGGGCACGGCCACGGCGCCACCAAGCACCACGTCGCGACCTGGTTCACCGCCGGCGGCCTGACGGTCGACTGGGCCTTCCGGGCCGACACGCTCACCGCGGTGATGCTGGTCGTGGTCAACAGCGTCTCGGCGCTCGTGCACCTCTACTCGATGGGCTACATGCACGAGGACCCGCACCGGCCGCGGTTCTTCGCCTACCTATCGCTCTTCACCTTCGCCATGCTGATGCTGGTGACGTCGGACAACCTCGTCCAGATGTTCTTCGGCTGGGAGGGCGTCGGCCTCGCCTCCTACCTGCTGATCGGCTTCTGGTACGAGAAGCCCTCGGCCAACGCCGCGGCGATGAAGGCCTTCATCGTCAATCGCGTCGGCGATTTCGGCTTCTCGCTCGGCATCTTCCTCTGCTTCGTTCTGTTCGGCGCGGTCGCCTTCGACGGCATCTTCCCGAAGGTGCCGGAGTTGAAGGACGCGACGTTCCACCTCCTCGGCTACGACTGGAACGCGCTGACCATCTGCTGCCTGCTGCTGTTCATGGGCGCGATGGGCAAGTCGGCGCAGTTCCTGCTGCACACCTGGCTGCCGGACGCGATGGAGGGCCCGACCCCGGTCTCGGCCCTGATCCACGCCGCCACCATGGTGACCGCCGGCGTGTTCATGGTCGCCCGCCTGTCGCCCCTCTTCGACGCGGCGCCGAACGCCCTCATCGTCGTCACGGTGATCGGCGGCATCACGGCCTTCTTCGCCGCCACCGTCGGCCTCGTCCAGAACGACATCAAGCGCGTCATCGCCTACTCGACCTGCTCGCAGCTCGGCTACATGTTCGTCGCGCTCGGCGTCGGCGCCTACGCGGCGGGCGTGTTCCACCTCTTCACGCACGCCTTCTTCAAGGCGCTGCTGTTCCTCGGCGCCGGCTCGGTCATCCACGCGATGCACCACGAGCAGGACATGCGGAACATGGGTGCGCTCCGCCGCTACATCCCCTTCACCACCGCCATGATGGCGATCGGGACGCTCGCGCTGATCGGCTTCCCGTTCACCGCCGGCTTCTACTCGAAGGACGCCATCATCGAGGCGGCCTACATGTCGACCCGGCCGGGCCACGTGCTGGCCTTCCTGGCGACCGTCATCGCGGCCTTCTTCACCTCGTTCTATTCCTGGCGCCTGTTCTTCATGACCTTCGAGGGTCGGGCCCGCTGGCAGAACGCGCACGCCCATGGCGGCAGCCATGCGCACGGGCATGACGACCACCACGCCGACGTGCACGCCGCACACCATCCGGCGGTGGCCCATGCTGCGGCCCAGGCCGACGGCGCGCCGGGCCACCACGAGGGCGTCGCCCACGACGACAAGGGCCACGACATAGAGCCGGCCTCGCACTCGGCGATCGAGCACCACGACGACCACCACGCCCACACCCCGCACGAGAGCCCGCGGGTGATGACGATCCCGCTGGCGATCCTCGCCCTGGGCGCGCTCTTCGCCGGCCTGGTGTTCAAGAACCGGTTCATCGGCGAGGGCATGGACGAGTTCTGGAAGGGCGCGCTGGCGCACGGCCCCGACAACCACATCATGCACGACATCCACAACGCGCCGGGCTGGGTGCAGAACTCGCCCTTCGTGATGCTGGTCCTGGGCTTCCTGCTCGCCTTCTGGATGTATATCCGCCGGCCGGAGCTGCCGAACCAGCTCGCCCAGAGCCAGCCGCTGCTGTACCGCTTCCTGCTCAACAAGTGGTACTTCGACGAGATCTACGACCGGATCTTCGTCCGCCCGGCCAAGGGCTTCGGCGAGTTCCTGTGGAAGGTCGGCGACGGCCGGATCATCGACGGGATGGGCCCGAACGGCATCGCCGCCCGCGTCGTCGACATCACCCGCGGCGTGGTCCGTTTCCAGACCGGCTACGTCTACCACTACGCCTTCGTGATGCTGGTCGGCGTCGCCGCCCTGGTGAGCTGGTACCTGATGACCGGCGTCTCCGCGGCCACCCACTGACCTGACCGGAGAACAGAGAATCATGCTCGGCCTCGGGATCCTCTCCGGCCTCCTCATCCTGCCCCTCGTCGGCGCCGCGTTCATCCTGACGCTCCGCGGCGACGAGGAGTCGGTCCGGCGCAACGCCCGCTGGGCGGCGTTGATCGCCACCCTCGCCACCTTCCTGCTGTCGCTCGTGGCCTGGGGCCGCTACGACGCCTCGACCGCGCAGTTCCAGCTCGTCGAGACCCATGCCTGGCTGACGGACACGATCCGGTTCAAGCTCGGCGTCGACGGCTTCTCGATGCCGCTGGTGCTGCTCACCACCTTCCTGATGCCGTTCTGCATCGGCGCCTCCTGGCTCTCGATCGAGCACCGGATGAAGGAGTACTTCGTCGCGTTCCTGGTCCTCGAGACCACGATGATCGGCGTGTTCTGCGCCCTCGACCTGGTGCTGTTCTACCTGTTCTTCGAAGCCGGCCTGATCCCGATGTTCCTGATCATCGGCATCTGGGGCGGCAAGCGCCGGATCTACGCGTCGTTCAAGTTCTTCCTCTACACCCTGCTCGGCTCGGTGCTGATGCTGCTCGCCATCATGGCGATGTACTGGCAGGCCGGCACGACCGACATCCCGACCCTGCTGCAGACCCGCTTCCCGGCGAACATGCAGATCTGGCTCTGGCTCGCCTTCTTCGCCTCCTTCGCGGTGAAGATGCCGATGTGGCCGGTCCATACCTGGCTCCCCGACGCGCACGTCGAGGCGCCGACCGCCGGCTCGGTCATCCTGGCGGGTATCCTGCTGAAGATGGGCGGCTACGGCTTCATCCGGGTCTCGCTGCCGATGTTCCCGGACGCCTCCCATTACTTTGCCCCGATGGTCTACACGCTGTCGGTGGTGGCGATCATCTACACGTCGCTGGTCGCGCTGGTGCAGACCGACATCAAGAAGCTGATCGCCTACTCCTCGGTGGCGCATATGGGCTTCGTGACGCTCGGCCTGTTCACGCTGAACGAGCAGGGCATCCAGGGCGCCCTGTTCCTGATGATCTCCCACGGCATCGTCTCGGGCGCGCTGTTCCTCTGCGTCGGCGTGATCTACGACCGGATGCACACCCGCGAGATCTCGGCCTATGGCGGTCTCGTCAAGCGGATGCCGCTCTACGCTGTGGCGATGATGGTGTTCACCATGGCCAATGTCGGGCTGCCGGGCACCTCGGGCTTCGTCGGCGAGTTCCTGGCGATGATGGGCGCCTTCCGGGCCAACCCGATGGTGTCGTTCTTCTCGGTCTTCGGCATCATCCTGTCGGCGGCCTACGCCCTGTGGCTGTTCGCCCGGGTGGTCTACGGCAAGCTCGAGAAGCCGAGCCTGCAGGGGATCACCGACCTCGACCGCCGCGAGATGCTGATCCTCGCGCCGCTGGTGGCGCTGACGATCTACTACGGCGTCCATCCCGGCCCGATCCTCGACGTCTTCGCGCCCTCGACCGACGCGCTGATGCAAGGCCTGCGCGCCGCCCTCTCCACGACCCAGACCGCTGCCGCGGCCCTGCCGGTCCCGCACTGAGTTTTTCGCGATGAACGCCGCTCAGATCGTCATGCCCGCCCTCGGGCCCGCCCTGCCGGAGCTGATCCTGTCGGTCGGCGTCCTGGTGCTGATCCTCTACGGGGCCTTCAAGGGCGAGCGCTCCACCGAGGGCGTCAGCGTCGGGGCCCTGATCCTCTTGATCCTCGCCCTGTTCGCGGTGGTCAGCCAGCCCTTCGGCGCCAAGATCGCCACCTTCAACGGCTCCTTCATCGTCGACGGGTTCGCCCGGGTGATGAAGGCGCTGACCCTCATCGGCTCCGCCGCCGCGATCCTCCTCGCCAAGGAGCATTTCGAGCGCGAGCGCATCGCCCGGTTCGAGTACCCGATCCTGATCGTCCTCTCGACGATCGGCATGATGATCATGGCGTCGGCCAACGATCTCATCGGCCTCTACATGGGCCTCGAGCTGCAGAGCCTGGCGGCCTACGTCATCGCCTCGTTCCACCGCGACGACGTGCGCTCGACCGAGGCGGGCCTGAAGTACTTCGTGCTCGGCGCCTTGTCCTCCGGCATGCTCCTCTACGGTGCCTCGCTGGTCTACGGCTTCACCGGCACCGTCTCGTTCCCGCACATCGCCACCGCGCTCCGCGAGGGCTCGGGCCTCGGCGTGGTGCTCGGCGTGGTGTTCGTCGCCGCCGGCGTGTCGTTCAAGCTCGCCGCCGTGCCGTTCCACATGTGGACGCCGGACGTCTACGAGGGCGCGCCGACCCCGGTCACCGCCTTCTTCGCGTCGGCCCCCAAGATGGCCGCGATGGCGATGGCCGTGCGCGTCTTCATCGGCGCCTTCCCGGTGATCACGCCCGAGTGGCAGCAGATCATCGTGTTCGTGTCGATCGCCTCGATGGCCCTCGGCTCCTTCGCGGCGATCGGCCAGCGCAGCCTCAAGCGCCTGATGGCCTATTCCTCCATCGCCAATGTCGGCTACGCGCTCATCGGGCTCGCCGCCGGCACGCAGGAGGGGGTGCGCGGCGTGGTGATCTACATGGCGATCTACCTCGCCATGACGCTCGGCGCCTTCGCGGTGATCCTGTCGCTGCGCCGCGGCCGCAAGATGTACGAGACCATCGACGACCTGTCGGGCCTGTCGCGCACCCATCCCTGGGTCGCCTTCCTGCTCGCCATGATGATGTTCTCGCTCGCCGGCATCCCGCCGCTCGCCGGGTTCTTCGCCAAGTTCTACGTCTTCGCCGCGGCCATCAAGGCGAACCTCGTGACCCTGGCGGTGATCGGCGTGGTGACCAGCGTGGTCGGCGCCTACTACTACCTGCGCCTCGTCAAGGTGATGTACTTCGACGAGCCGGCCGAGGCCTACGAGCCGATGGGCCCCGGCCTGCGCATCGTGCTCGGCCTGTCGAGCGTGGTGGTGCTGCTGTTCTGGCTGATCCCGGCCCCGCTGGTCGGCCTCGCCGGCACCGCCGCGAAGTCGCTGTTCTAGGCGAATGACCTTCGTGCTCGACCCCGCGGCCATGGCCGCGGGATACCGTATCGAGGTCCATGACAGCCTCGGCTCGACGAGCACGCAGGCCCTGGACCGTGCCCGCGAAGGTGCGACAGGGCCGCTGTGGATCGTGACCCGGGAGCAGACCGGCGGACGCGGCCGGCGCGGCAAGGGCTGGAGCTGGATCCAGGGCAATCACGCCGCGAGCCTGCTCTGGCCGGTGCCGGCGGGCCTGGCGCCGGACCGCGTCGCGACGCTCGGCTTCGTCGCCGGCGTGGCGGTGGACCGGGCCCTGCGCCGCGCCTGCGGACCGGGACTCGACGGGCGAGCGCCCGATTTCCGGCTCAAATGGCCGAACGACGTGCTGCTCGGCGGCGCCAAGCTCGTCGGCATCCTGCTCGAGATGGAGACGCTGCCGGGCCGCGGCGCGGTCGTCACCGTCGGCATCGGCATCAACGTGACCGGCGCGCCGGAGGGATTGCCCTACGCGGCGACCTCGCTCGCGCAGGCGGGCTACGCCGTCGACGCGCCGGGGCTGTTTCGCCTGCTCACCGGCGCCTGGGTCGAGGCCGAGCGGCTGTGGGACGAGGGAAGGGGTTTCCCGCGGATCCGCGAGGCCTGGCTCGCCTCGGCTGCGGGTCTCGGCGGTCCCGTGAACGTCCAGTCCGGCGGGCGCACCGTGACGGGAACGTTCGAGACGATCGACGAGGGCGGCCGTCTGGTCGTCCGGCTGCCGGAGGGGAACCGCATCGCGGTCGCGGCCGGCGAGGTGCATTTCGGAGCGGCCGCCAGCGCGGCCTGACGGGGAGGCGGTCCGGCGCCGGCGCGGCGACGACGCTTTCCCCGACACGTTCGAAGTCTTCCCGGCGGGGCGCCTCACGGCGCCGCCGCCGCGCGGCCGTTCCCGGCCGCACACGCAACATGACGGCGCCGTGACCGTGACGGCAGACGAGGCCGTTCCTCGAGTGGGACCGCGACGGCGGTCCGTGTGATGATGGTATGGACATGTCGAACAAGGGAGATGAGCTGATCTTCGTGCCCCTCGGCGGGGTGGGCGAGATCGGCATGAACGCCGCGCTCTACGGCTTCGGGCCGCCGAAGCACCGCAAGTGGATCATGGTCGATCTCGGCATGGGCTTCGCGAGCGAGGAGCACATGCCGGGCGTCGACCTGATGTACCCAGATCTCAGCTTCGCCGAGGAGCATCGCGAGAACCTGCTCGGCATCCTGATCACCCACGGCCACGAGGACCATATCGGCGCCATCGGCGAGCTGTGGCCCAAGCTCAAGGTGCCGATCTACGCCACCCGCTTCACCAAGAACCTGATCGAGGCCCGCCGCCTCGGCGAGCCGGGCGCGCCCAAGGTCGACATGCGCGAGGTCCCGGCCGACGGGCGGCTGAATCTCGGGCCGTTCTCGATCGAGTACGTGCCGGTCGCCCACTCGATCCCGGAGGCCAACGCGCTGGCTATCCGCACGCCGCTCGGGATGGTGCTTCACACGGGCGACTGGAAGCTCGACGACACCCCGGTCGCCGGCAACTCGACCTCGGAGGAGACCTTCACCCGCCTCGGCGAGGAGGGCGTGCTGGCTCTGGTCTGCGATTCGACCAACGTCACCCGCGAGGGGCGCTCGCCCAGCGAGTCGGAGGTCGCCGACCACCTCGCCGAACTGATCCGCAACTCGCCGCATCGGGTCGCGGTCACGACCTTCGCGTCGAACGTCGCGCGCATGCGCGCGGTCTGCCTCGCGGCGCAGGCCTGCGGCCGCGACGTCGTCGCGGTCGGCCGGGCGATGGACCGGGTGATCGACGTCGCTCGCGAGTGCGGCTACCTCGACGGGCTCCCTGAGATCCGCGGCGCCGAGGCCTACGGTTACCTGCCGCGGGAGAAGGTGGTGGCGCTGTTGACCGGCTCGCAGGGCGAGGCGCGGGCCGCGCTCGCCCGGGTCTCGCGCGACGAGCACCCGGAGATCGCGCTCTCGCCCGGCGACCGGGTGATCTTCTCGTCGCGGGCGATCCCCGGCAACGAGCGGGCCGTCGGCGCGATCATCAACGACCTGATCGAGGCCGGCATCCAGGTCATCACCGACCGCACCGAGCTCGTCCACGTCTCCGGGCACCCGCGGCGCGACGAGATGGCGGCGATGTACCGCTGGACCAAGCCCCGCATCGCGGTGCCGGTGCACGGCGAGGCCCTGCATCTCGCCGAGCACGCCACCTTCGCTCGCAAGCAGGGCGTCGATCAGGTGGTCAAGGCCCGCAACGGCACCCTGATCCGGCTGGCGCCGGGCGAGCCGGAGATCGTCACCCACGTCAAGAGCGGGCGGATCTACAAGGACGGCAACGTGCTCGTCGATTCGAACGACCGTGCGATCCCCGAGCGGCGCAAGCTCGCCTTCACGGGCATCGTCTCGGTGGCCATTGCCCTCGACCGCAACGGCGAGCTCAAGGGCGAGCCCTCGATCGACCTGATGGGCCTGCCGAGCTACGGCCGCAAGGGCGAGGTCATCATCGACATCATCGGCGACGCGGTCGAGCGGACGCTCAACGGGCTGGCGCGGGCCAAGCGGCGGGATTCGGAGGCGGTGGAGAACGCCGTCGACCGGGCGATCCGCTCCGCCGTCAACGAGGTCTGGGGCAAGAAGCCGGCCTGCCACGTGATGGTGGTGGAGGTGTGAGGAGCGTCGTTCACTGACGTTGCTGGATGGAGCGCATTAACCCTCCCCCCTCTGCGGGGGAGGGTGGTCCCTGCGTCAGCAGGGGCCGGGAGAGGGGCAGCGCGACGCTGATCCAGGTGGCGCCCCTCAGAACGGTCCAGATCTATCCGGAAGCGGCGTCCCCTCTCCCGCCCCACTCCGTGGGGCACCCTCCCCCGCAGAGGGGGAGGGAGTATTCGCGCCCCAGGCGGCCTCGTTCCGAAGCAAGAACGGTTCTTGCCGTAGCGCCACCCCGCACCGCACCCTAAAACCAACAACGCACTCAGGGACACGGAGGAACACCCCCATGATCGGCCGGCTCAACCACGTCGCCATCGCGGTGAAGGATCTCGAGGCCTCGGCGAAGGTGTATCGCGATACCCTCGGCGCGACCCTCTCTGCCCCACTGCCGCAGCCCGAGCACGGCGTCACGGTGATCTTCGTCGAATTGCCCAACAGCAAGATCGAGTTGCTGGAGCCGCTGGGCGCCGATTCGCCGATCAATGCCTTCCTGGAGCGCAACCCGGGCGGCGGCATCCACCACGTCTGCTACGAGGTCGACGACATCCTGGCCGCCCGCGACAAGCTGAAGGCGCAGGGTGCACGCATCCTGGGCAGCGGCGAGCCGCGCATCGGCGCCCACGGCAAGCCGGTGCTGTTCCTTCACCCGAAGGACTTCCTCGGCACCCTGGTCGAGCTGGAACAGGCGTGACCGCCCTCCTCGACCGCGCCACCGCCTCGATCCCGCGCACCCTCGCGGTGTGCGTGCTCCTGATGCTGCCGATGCTGGCGCTGGCGGTCTGGGGTTTCCGCCTCAGCGGGTTCGGCGCGGGCGCGCTCTACTTCGTGGTGTGGTGGACGGTGCTGTTCGCGGTGCTGCCGTTCCGCGCCGCGCCCGACGGCACCGAGGTGATCGTGCCGGGGCAGGATCTCGGCGCGCCGCACAAGCCGCAGATGCGCCGCAAGGCTGTGTGGACCACGCTCGTGTCCGACGTGGTGTTCATCCTGGCGGTCGCGGCCTTCCCGCTCGCCGGACTGTAACGGGTCGCGACCGTTCGAGGTCGCGGCCCGCACCAGCGAAATGCGGGTACTCTTCGTCAGGGCACAAATAAAAAAGCAAGGCTCGGAAGCCTTGCTTGATAGCTTTCTGAATGTTTTGACCAGCCTATGATCTGTTGTTCACCCGTTGGGGCGTTGAGGCTGGTTTTTCCTCCCGAGACTCGGACCTTGCGCGGCGCCGTTCGGCCTGCCTGCGCATCATCGCGAGGACGCTTATAGGAAGAAGAATTCGCATTGTCACCTGGCTACGAGCAGGCTGATGCGTTTTTTTGCATGGCCCCCGCATTTTCCTTCTCCGGCCCGCGCCGGGCGCGGGGGAGGCGGGCCGGACGGCGCACCGGTCCGCGTTTCATGTTTTGCGAACAGGGCCGGAAGCGTGCAAAAGGGCGTTCCCCGGGGAGCGTCCCGGCGAAGCCACCGCCTGCCACGTCAAGGTCCGACATGCGTCTCAGCCGCTATTTCCTGCCCATCCTGCGCGAGACGCCCAAGGAAGCCGAGATCGTCTCGCACCGGCTGATGCTGCGCGCCGGCATGATCCGTCAGGAGGCCGCCGGCATCTATGCCTGGCTGCCGCTGGGCCTGCGGGTGCTCAACCGGGTAGCGGACATCATCCGGGCCGAGCAGGACCGCTCCGGCGCGGTCGAGCTCCTGATGCCGACGATCCAGTCGGCGGATCTCTGGCGCGAGTCGGGCCGCTACGACGCGTACGGCAAGGAGATGCTGCGCATCAAGGACCGGCACGAACGCGACATGCTGTTCGGGCCGACCAACGAGGAGATGATCACGGCGATCTTCCGCTCCGCCGTGCGCTCCTACAAGGACCTGCCCAAGAACCTCTACCACATCCAGTGGAAGTTCCGGGACGAGGTGCGGCCGCGCTTCGGCACGATGCGCTCGCGCGAGTTCCTGATGAAGGACGCCTACTCGTTCGACCTCGACCAGGCCGGCGCGCGGCACTCCTACAACAAGATGTTCGTCGCCTACCTGCGCACCTTCGCGCGGCTCGGCCTGAAGGCGATCCCGATGCGGGCGGAGACCGGGCCGATCGGCGGCGACCTCAGCCACGAATTCATCATCCTGGCCCAGACCGGCGAGAGCGAGGTCTTCTGCGACCGCGCCTATCTCGACTTCGCGACGCCCAAGGCCGCGACCGACTTCGACGACGTCGCGGGCCTGCAAGCCACCGTCGATCACTGGACCTCGCGCTACGCCGCCACCTCCGAGATGCACGACGCCGCCGCCTTCGCCGAGGTGCCGGCGGAAGAGCAGATGGCCGCCCGCGGCATCGAGGTCGGCCACATCTTCTACTTCGGCACCAAGTACTCGGAGCCGATGGGCGCGAAGGTGACCGGGCCGGACGGGCAGGAGCGCCCGGTCCATATGGGCTCCTACGGCATCGGCCCGAGCCGGCTGGTGGCGGCGATCATCGAGGCGGGCCACGACGAGGCCGGCATCGTGTGGCCGGATGCGGTGGCGCCGTTCGACGTGGCGCTCCTCAACCTCAAGGTCGGGGATTCCGCCACCGATGCGGCCTGCGCCAAGCTCCAGGGCGAATTTGAGGCCGCCGGCTTCACCGTGCTCTACGACGACCGCGACGAGCGCCCGGGCGGAAAGTTCGCCACCGCCGACCTGATCGGTTTGCCCTGGCAGGTCATCGTCGGCCCGAAGGGCCTCGCCGACGGCAAGGTCGAGGTGAAGCGCCGCGCCACCGGCGCCCGCGAGACCGTGGCGCCCGACGCGGTGCCCGAGTTCCTCCGCCAGAACCGGACCGCTTGAGCCGATGGCCCTCGCCGCGATCCGCGACCGCCTTCCGAAATTCGGCGGGCGCATCTTCGGCGGGGGCGCCACGCTGCCCTTCGCGCCCTTCGAGTGGACGATCGCCGGGCGCTACCTGCGCACCCGGCGGAAAGAGGGCTTCGTCTCGGTCATCGCCCTGTTCTCGTTCCTCGGGATCATGCTGGGCGTCGCCACCCTCATCATCGTGCTCTCGGTGATGAACGGTTTTCGCAAGGAGCTCTTGAGCAAGATCGTCGGCATCAACGGCCACATCTTCGTCGCGCCGATCGACCGGCCGTTGACCGACTTCGCCGATCTGTCGGACCGGCTCGGCAAGGTGGCGGGCGTCCACCTCGCCCTGCCGATGGTCGAGGGCCAGGCCTTCGCCTCGTCGCAATTCGGCGGCTCCGGCGTGCTGGTGCGCGGCGTGCGGGCCGACGACCTGCAAAAAATCCCGTCCGTCGCCAAGACCATCCGGGGCGGCACGCTGGAGAACTTCGACACCGGCGGCGGCGTCGCCATCGGCAAGCGGCTCGCAGAATCCCTCGGGCTCCAGGCCGGCGACACGATCACGCTGGCGACGCCGAAGGGCGCCACGACGCCGTTCGGCACCGCGCCGCGGATCAAGAGCTACAACGTCGCGGCGGTGTTCGAGGTCGGCATGTCCGAGTTCGACGGTACCTTCGTGTACATGCCGCTCACCGAGGCGCAGGCCTTCTTCAACCGCGACGGCGACGTCTCGGTGATCGAGATCTTCCTCGACAACGCCGATTCCGTCGGCGAGGCGCGGGGCGAGCTGGAACTCGCCGCCGAGCGCCCGGTGCTGATCACCGATTGGCGCCAGCGCAACCGCACCTTCTTCTCCGCCCTCGAGGTGGAGCGGAACGTGATGTTCATCATCCTCACGCTGATCGTGCTGGTGGCGGCGCTGAACATCGTGTCGGGCCTGATCATGCTGGTGAAGGACAAGTCGAGCGACATCGCGATCCTGCGCACCATGGGGGCGACACGGGGCGCGATCATGCGCGTCTTCCTCATCACCGGCGCCTCGATCGGCATCCTCGGCACGCTCGCCGGCTTCGTCCTCGGGCTGGTCTTCTCGGCGAACCTCACGGTGATCCAGCGCACGCTCTTCCCGGGCGCCTGGGACCCGACGGTGCGCTTCCTGTCCGAGATCCCTTCCGAGACCAATGCCAGCGAGGTCGTCGCCGTCGTCCTGATGTCGATGGTGCTGTCGCTGCTGGCCACGCTGTACCCGTCCTGGCGCGCCGCCCGGCTCGACCCGGTGCAGGCCCTGCGCTACGGCTGAGCCTTCGGGCCCTCGCCCCCCGATCCTGTTCCCGAGTACGTACCGGATGCCGCGACCCGTCTATCCCCCGATTCCCGCCCCGCGCATGCCGGCGAGGGGCGTCTGACCTTGACGGACGACACCCAGCAGCAGCCGGTTCCGGCCCTCTTCCTCGCCCAGGTCGAGCGCCGCTACGCCCAAGGTGCCGGCCATCTCGACATCCTGCGCGGGGCGGATCTCGCGATCTGGCCCGGCGAGATCGTGGCGCTCGTGGCGCCGTCCGGCACCGGCAAGTCGACCCTGCTCCACGTCGCCGGCCTGCTGGAGCGGCCCGACGGCGGCGAGGTCTATATCGGCGGCCAGCCGAGCGCCCGGATGGACGACGCCGCCCGCACCCGGATGCGGCGCGAGGAGATGGGCTTCGTCTACCAGTCGCACCACCTGCTGCCGGAGTTCTCGGCGCTGGAGAACGTGGTGCTGCCCCAGCTGATCCGCGGCCTCTCGGCACGCGAGGCGCGCTCCCGCGCCTCGGAACTGCTGTCGTTCCTCGGCCTCAAGGAGCGCTTGAGCCACCGCCCGGCGGAGCTCTCGGGCGGCGAGCAGCAGCGCGTCGCCATCGCCCGGGCGCTCGCCAACGGCCCGCGGCTGCTGCTCGCCGACGAGCCGACCGGAAACCTCGACCCGCAGACCGCGGGACACGTCTTCGCGATCCTGGTCTCGCTGGTCCGCGCCTCCGGGGTCGCGGCGCTGATCGCCACCCACAACCTGGATCTCGCCGCGCGGATGGACCGGCGGGTGACGATCCAGAACGGGCTAATCGTCCAGCTCGCCTGACCCATCGCCGCGGAAGCGCCGGGCGCTACATTCCAGGTCGGGGCCGGCTCACGGATTCTCCACGCACGGGGCGCGGGACGGCGCTGCCGTTCAGCTTGCGTTGGGGTTGCGAATGGTCCAACCCCGGCGTGACGTCAGGCGGCAGCCGCTACGAACGGACGAGTGATATGGCGAAGTGGGTCTACACCTTCGGCGACGGCAAGGCCGAGGGGAAGTCGGCGATGCGCGACCTGCTCGGGGGCAAGGGCGCGAACCTCGCGGAGATGTCGAATCTCGGCCTTCCGGTTCCGCCGGGCTTCACCATCACGACCGAGGTATGCACCTATTACTACGACCACGGCCGGCAATACCCGCCGGAGCTGGAGGGCCAGGTCGCCGCGGCGCTCGAAGCGGTGGGGTCCCTGACCGGTCGCCGCTTCGGCGATGCCGAGTCGCCGCTCCTCGTGTCGGTGCGCTCCGGCGCCCGGGCCTCGATGCCCGGCATGATGGACACGGTGCTCAATCTCGGCCTCAACGACACCACCGTCGAGGCGCTGGCCCGCGGCGCCGGCGACGAGCGCTTCGCCTATGACAGCTACCGCCGCTTCATCACCATGTACTCGAACGTGGTGCTCGGCGTGGAGCATCATTCCTTCGAGGAGGTGCTGGAGCGCTACAAGGACGACAAGGGCCTCACCCTCGACACCGAGCTGTCCGCCGCCGACTGGAAGCACCTGATCGGCGAGTACAAGGCGCTGGTGAAGCGCGAGCTCGGCCAGGACTTCCCGCAGGATCCGCAGGCCCAGCTCTGGGGCGCGATCGGTGCGGTGTTCGGCTCGTGGATGAACCCCCGCGCCAACAAGTACCGCGAGCTGCACAGCATTCCGGCGAGCTGGGGCACCGCGGTCAACGTCCAGGCCATGGTCTTCGGCAACATGGGCGAGACCTCGGCGACCGGCGTCGCCTTCACCCGCAACCCCTCCACCGGCGAGAAGGCGCTCTACGGCGAGTTCCTGATCAACGCTCAAGGAGAGGACGTGGTGGCGGGCATCCGCACGCCGCAGGACATCACCGAGGCCGCCCGCCTCGAATCCGGCTCCGACAAGCCCTCGATGGAGCGGGCGATGCCGGAGGCCTATGCCGAGCTGGTCCGCATCTACGGCATGCTCGAGCACCATTACCGCGACATGCAGGACCTGGAATTCACGGTCGAGACCGGGAAGCTCTGGATGCTGCAGACCCGCAACGGCAAGCGCACCGCCAAGGCCGCCCTGCGCATCGCCGTCGAGCTGGCGGCCGAAGGCCTCATCACCCACGAGGAGGCGGTCGGCCGCGTCGAGCCGGCCTCCCTCGACCAGCTGCTCCACCCGACCATCGACCCGAAGGCCGAGCGCAAGGTCATCGCCACCGGCCTGCCCGCCTCGCCGGGTGCGGCGTCCGGCGAGATCGTGTTCAACTCCGAGGAGGCCGAGGCGGCGAAGAAAGCCGAGCGCAAGGTCATCCTGGTCCGCATCGAGACCTCGCCGGAGGACATCCACGGCATGCACGCCGCGGAAGGCATCCTGACCACCCGCGGCGGCATGACCTCGCACGCGGCGGTGGTCGCCCGCGGCATGGGCAAGCCCTGCGTCTCGGGCGCCGGCCAGATCCGGGTGGATTACGCCGCCCGCACCCTGTCGGTCGGCGGCGTGACGCTGAAGGCCGGCGACCGCATCACCATCGACGGCTCGAACGGCCAGGTGATGCAGGGGTCGGTCGAGATGATCGAGCCCGAATTGTCCGGCGACTTCGCGGCGCTGATGGAATGGGCCGACGCGGTCCGCACCATGAAGGTCCGCACCAACGCCGAGACCCCGCTCGACGCCCGCACCGCCCGCAAGTACGGCGCGGAAGGGATCGGCCTGTGCCGCACCGAGCACATGTTCTTCCAGGAGGAGCGCATCGTGGCGATGCGCGAGATGATCCTGGCCGACGACGCGGAAGGCCGCCGCGCCGCGCTCGCCAAGCTCCTGCCGTACCAGCGCCAGGACTTCGTCGAGCTGTTCACCATCATGTCGGGCCTGCCGGTGACGATCCGGCTGCTCGATCCGCCGCTGCACGAGTTCCTCCCCCATTCCAACAAGGAGATCGGCGAGGTCGCCGCCGCCACCGGCGTCCAGGAGGACAAGGTGCGGCGCCGGATGAACGAGCTGCACGAGTTCAACCCGATGCTCGGCTTCCGCGGCTGCCGGCTCGCGATCCTCTACCCCGAGATCGCCGAGATGCAGGCCCGCGCGATCTTCGAGGCGGCGGTGGAAGCCGCCAAGCAGACCGGCACGCCGATCATCGCCGAGGTGATGGTGCCGCTGGTCTTCACCCGCACCGAGTTCGACCTGGTCAAGGCCCGCATCGACGCCATGGCGAAGGCCGTGGCGTCCGAGACCGGCAGCGAGGTCGAGTACCAGGTCGGCACGATGATCGAGCTGCCCCGCGCCGCTCTGCGGGCCGGCGACATCGCCCAGACGGCGGAGTTCTTCTCCTTCGGCACCAACGACCTGACCCAGACCACCCTCGGCATCAGCCGCGACGATGCCGGCCGCTTCCTCGGGCCCTACACCCAGCGCGGCATCCTGGCCTCCGACCCCTTCGTGTCGATCGACCAGGAGGGCGTCGGCGAACTCGTGCGGCTCGCCGCCGAGCGCGGTCGGGCGGTGCGGGACAAGCTGAAGCTCGGCATCTGCGGCGAGCACGGCGGCGACCCGGCCTCGATCGCCTTCTGCCAGGATACCGGCCTCGACTACGTCTCCTGCTCGCCGT
The DNA here is from genome assembly GCF_003173775.1 of Methylobacterium sp. 17Sr1-1. Lineage (NCBI taxonomy): Bacteria > Pseudomonadati > Pseudomonadota > Alphaproteobacteria > Hyphomicrobiales > Methylobacteriaceae > Methylobacterium > Methylobacterium sp. 17Sr1-1. Next base: position 2,198,601 of record NZ_CP029552.1, read on the forward strand.
TCCGCGTGCCGATCGCCCGGCTCGCGGCGGCGCAGGCGGCGCTCAAGGTGAAGGGCCGCGGCGAGGCGTGAAGCCGGCTTCCGGGTTCACGCCCCCGGGTCGTACGCAGTCTCCTCTCCCCGCGGGCGGGGAGAGGGCTCCGGCGACTTCATGGTCGACGGAGCGAGGCGATAGCCGAGGGTGAGGGGGTCTCCCCGAATGAGACTCTTCCGGAAACACCCCCTCACCCTCGCCCTGCTGGCTCGCCGAACCCTCTGAACGAGGGTTCGGCCCTCTCCCCGCCCGCGGGGAGAGGGGAGGCCCGCGCCATGAAAGAAACCCCATGCGCGAGCCGCCCCCCGCCGGCCGTCCCGATCCTGGGGCCGGCGCCCGCCTGTGGCGCGGCTCGCTCGCGCAAAGGCTGCGGCTGGTCTCGGGGCTGGTCCTGTTCGCCTTCGCGGGCACCCATTTCGCCAACCACGCGCTCGGCCTCGTCGGCCTCGACACGATGATGGACGTCGCCCGCTGGCGGGTCGCGGTCACGCGCTCGATTCCCGGCAGCCTGGTCCTCGGCCTCTCGCTGCTGGCCCACGTCGCGTTCTCGCTCGTCAAGCTCGCGGAGCGCCGGACGCTCCGGATGCCGCCCTGGGAGGCGGCGCAGACGATCCTCGGCTTCGCGATCCCGTTCCTGCTGGTGCCGCACGTCCTGGGGACCCGGGTCGCCAATCTGGTCGACGGCACGCGGACGACCTACACCTACGTGATCACCCGGATCTGGCCCGACGGCATGGGCTACCAGACCGCCCTGCTGCTGGTGGTCTGGCTGCACGGCTGCCTCGGCCTGCATGCCTGGCTGCGCCTGTCGCCGCTCTACCGGCGGATGGCGCCGCTCCTCGCCGTGCCGGCCTTCGGCCTGCCGGCCGCGGCGCTCGCCGGCATCGTCACGCAGGGGCGCATCATGGAGCGGGACCGGGTGCTGGCGCGCCGCTTCGACGCGCCCGACCTCGATGCCCGCTGGCCGGTGCCGCAGGTCGACCCCGCCATCGCCGCCTGGGGCGACACCGTCACCGGGGCGATCTACGCCGCGGTGGCGCTGGCCCTCGGGGTGGTGCTGATCCGGGCGGCCGCGAGCTTACGGGCCCGGCGCTATACCATCGCGTATGTCGGCGGACCCACGGTGAAGAGCCTGGAGGGGCCGACGCTCCTCGAGATCAGCCGGGCGAACCGGGTGCCGCACGTCTCGGTCTGCGGCGGGCGCGGGCGCTGCTCGACCTGCCGGGTGCTGGTGGTCGGCGGCGAGGCGAACCTGTCCGCGCCGAGCCCCCAGGAGGCCGCGTCCCTGCGGGCGATCGGCGCGCCGGCCAATGTACGCCTCGCTTGCCAGGCGCGGCCCTCCGGCGACGTGGCCGTGGTGCGCATCCTCGACGCGCGCCGCGAATCCGCGGGCGAGCACCTGACCAATACGGACGTCGCCGGGATCGAGCGCGAGGTGGCGATCCTGTTCATCGACATCCGCGGCTTCACGCCCCTCTCGGAGCGCAAGCTGCCCTTCGACGTGGTGTTCATCCTCAACCACTTTTTCGAGGCGGCGGGCCGCGAGATCGAGGCGGCGGGGGGCTGGATCGGCGGCTATGCCGGCGACGGGCTGCTCGCCCTGTTCACCCATCCGGACGGGACCGGCCCCGCCTGCCGCGCCGCCTTCACGGCCGCCGGCCGCATCGACGGCGCGGTGGCCGAGCTCAACCGGCGGCTCGCCGCCGAGCTGCCGGCGGCGCTCCGGATGGCGATGGGCCTGCATGCCGGCCCCCTGGTGCTCGGCCGCCTCGGCTACGGTGCGAGCCGGGGGATGTCGGTGATCGGCCCGGCGGTGAACCTGGCGAGCCGGCTCGAATCCCTCGCCAAGGCCGCCGATGTGCAGCTCGTCGCCTCGGCCGAGGCGGCGCAGCGCGCCGGCATCGCCCTCGACGGCCTGCGGGTCGAGACCGTGGCGGTGCGGGGCGTGAGGGCCGAGCTTCCGGTGATCTACGCCCTGCGCGCCGCCGATCTCGCCGGGCGGTTGCGCGCGCCCGCGTCGGTTTAACCAACGCTCAACCATACCTCGCGACACTCACGCTCAGGTTTTCGGTCCCGCGCGGGCCGGGTGGGCTCGTGCGAGAGTGAGGTCGGGGCTGTGGGCAGGCGGTACTTGCGCAAGCGCGAGCTGCGCCAACGGCAGGTCCGGCGGACGAAGGGGATGCGCTGGCTCGCCGCGGCCGTCGCGCCCTGGGCCGTCGGCCTCGGCGTCCTGGTCTCCTTCACCGCCTCGGCCGGCTACGAATCCTCGCTCGGTTCGAGCGCGGTGGCGCGCCTCGTGCCGCGCATGACGCCGCCGCTGCCGGAGCGCGGGCTGATCACGCAAGTGTCCCTGTCGCAACTGAGCCTGTCGCGGATCAGCCTGACCGGCCCCCTGCTTGCCGGTTCCTCGCGTCTCGCCCTCGACGCCGAGCCGCTGCGCCCGGACCTGAAGGTCGACGCCCGCACCCGGCCGGAAGCCGAGCGCAGCCACAAGGGCGACGCCCTGGTGCCGGCCCGGGTCGGCGGTGCCGGCCGCGCCGCTCCCTTGAATACCGGCTGGCTCGGCAGCAGCGGCCCGAGCGTCGCCTCGACCTTCACCCCGGGCTCCGCGACCTGGAACCCGGAACTCGAGCCGCAGGAGGGCTTCGTGCCGTTCCCGGAGGCCGATGGCGGCGAGGCGGGCGCCAGCTCGCCGGCGGCCGGCGCCTCGGCGCCGACCCGCGGTGCGGCCGCCGGCGGGCAGACCGTCGACAAGGCCCGAGAGGCCCGGGAGCGCGGGAGCCAGGGCGGCAGCACCCCGGCGGTGCCCCGCGCCGTCGCCCTGTCTTCGACGACGCCGGCCCCCGCCGACGCCACGCCGGTCGAGATCGCCGCCGGCGGCCAGATCTCGCCCCGTCTCGACCGCGACGCGCGCGCCGCCGTCACGACCGCCGCCCGCATCGCCCCGGAGGCCCTGCCGAGCGAGGACGCCAAGCGCCGCTACGCCGACCTGATCACCCCGGAGAACGCCGAGAAGGAGCAGCGCTGCCTGGCGGAAGCGGTCTATTTCGAGGCTCGCGGCGAGCCCGAGCAGGGCCAGGCCGCCGTGGCCCAGGTGGTGCTCAACCGCGCCAAGAGCGGCCTGTATCCGGCGAATATCTGCGGCGTGGTCTATCAGAACCGCCACCGCTACATGGGCTGCCAGTTCTCCTTCGCCTGCGAGGGCAAGTCGCTGCGCATCACCGACGACGCCTCGTGGCAGACCGCGACCCGCGTCGCCCAGTCGGTGGTCGAGGGCCGCACCTACCTCGCCGATGTCGGCGGGGCGACGCATTACCACGCCGACTACGTCAAGCCGCGCTGGTCGCGCCGCCTGCGCAAGATGGACGTGATCGGCCGCCACATCTTCTATCAGCTGCGGCCGGGGCAGACGTGAGCGTCTGATCGGCGGGCCCGACAGTCTTGACGGCCCTCCGGGTCGTTCCAGGTCCGCACAGCGGAGCCCGGAACGACCCGGAGGGTTTTTACTTTATCAGTCGAGTCGAACAGGCTCTCATTTCGCGCAGATATGCGCTGATCTGCGGCCAGGACCCGACGCCTGCCTGATTTTCAAAGACATCATCGAGAGAAGGTTTTTATCCGACGTGCGACCTCATCCTGAGGTGTCAGTCGATTTTCAATCGACTGACACCTCAGGATGAGGTTGTGGTCAGGACAAATCTTGTCGATCCGTCAACCGGGCTATCAGAGTCGGGTCGACCGACCCTGCTTAGCGCCCGCCGGCCCGGAACGAGGAAGCGACACGGACCAATCGTCTCCCGGGGGCATGGCCGGTCAGCCTCGTCACGTCCCGTCGCGACATGGGACGATGCCGTGTCGGCCGAGAGTCGTGCAGCAGTCGTGCGCGTCCCCGTGCCCAGCCCGAACCCGAGTCTATGGTTTACGCCGACACTATCGGCCGATGACAATTCGAGGGTTCCCGAGTCCCGCGCGCCGATCGACTCTCAGGCTTGCGCGAATCCCTCCGCATTTCGCCGAAATACGTAGTAAATCCCGAGGGCAATTTTACCCTCTTCGGGGTTTCGGCTTGCCTGAAGAGCATCCGAGCGGCTTCTCTCACGGGCAAGCGTGGCGCTGGCGAGCCCCGCGCCGACCCTTTCACCGCCCCCTCGAGGAAGCCTGACCATGACCGCCCGGGTCACCCGTGCCACCACCCGCGCCACCGCCGCGACCGCCCTCGCGGCGGGCCTGCTCTTCGCCGCCCCGGCCGTCGCCGGCGGCTACGGCTGCACCACCGATTGCTACCGCCACGTCGCGACCCCGCCGGTCTACGGCACGGTGTCCGAGCAGGTGATGGTGCGCCCGCCGCGCACGGTGAGCCACGTCGTGCCGCCGGTCTACGACACCGTCTCCGAGCAGGTGCTGGTCGCGCCGGCCCGCCGGGTGTGGCAGACCTCCGTCGACGCCTACGGCCAGACCGTCGGCTGCTGGGTCACGATCCCGGCCCGCTACGCCACCCAGACCCGCCGCGTGCTGGTGCGCCCGGCCCAGGTGGTGCCGCAGGTGATCCCGCCGGCCTATGCCTCCTACCAGCGCCGCGTCCTGGTCGAGCCCGGCCGCTCGGGCTGGGTGCCGGCCAATGGCGGCGGCTACGGCGCCGCTCCGGCCCCGGGCGGGATCGTCGGCGCGGGCCTCGGCCTCGCGGGGGCGGGCGTGGGGCTCGCCGGCGCGGCGGTCGGCGCCGGAACCGGCCTCGTCTTCGGCGGCGGCAGCATCTACGACGGCTACTGAACCGGAATGCGGCCCGGGTTCGGCCCGGGCCGCCTCGCCAAGGCCCCCGGCCTTGCCCCGCGGCGCTCGCGCACCAGAACCCTGAGCACGGCGAACCCGGCTGGAGCGCCGCGCGATCAGGGAGGCGGAGCGTGGGCACCTTCAAGGCGGTGGTGATCGAGAAGGGCGAGGGCGGGCAACGCGTCGCGCTCAAGGACGTCGACGAATCCGAGCTGATGGACGGCGACGTCACCGTCCGGGTCACCCATTCCACCCTCAACTACAAGGACGGGCTGGCGCTGACCGGCAAGGCTCCGGTGGTGCGGCGCTGGCCGATGATTCCCGGCATCGACTTCGCCGGCGTGGTCGAGACCTCCTCTCACCCGGACTGGAAGCCCGGCGACGCCGTGGTGCTCAACGGCTGGGGCACCGGCGAGACCCATCTCGGCGCCTACGCGGAGAAATCGCGGGTCAAGGGCGACTGGCTGGTGGCGCTGCCGGCCAACCTCACGCCCGAGCAGGCGATGGCGGTCGGCACCGCCGGCTACACCGCGATGCTGGCCTTGCTGGCGCTCGAGCGCCACGGGCTCACCCCCGAATCCGGCCCGGCCCTGGTGACGGGGGCGGCCGGCGGCGTCGGCTCGGTGGCGATCTCGCTCCTGGCGCGGGCCGGCTGGCACGTCATCGCCTCGACCGGACGGGCCGACGAGGAGGCCGGATACCTGCGCGGCCTCGGCGCGGCCGAGATCATCGACCGGGCCGAGCTGAGCCAACCGGGCAAGCCCCTAGGGAAGGAGCGCTGGGCCGCCGCGATCGACGCGGTCGGTTCGACGACGCTCGCCAACGCCCTCGCGATGACCAAGTACGGCGGCGCCGTCGCGGCCTGCGGGCTCGCCGGCGGCATGGACCTCCCGACCTCGGTGGCGCCGTTCATCCTGCGCGGGGTCGCGCTCTACGGCATCGAAAGCGTGATGGCGCCGATCTCCCTGCGCCGCGAGGCCTGGGCCCGGCTCGCCCGCGACCTCGACCCCGCCGCCCTGTCGGCGATGACCACCACCGTGCCGCTCGCCGAGGTGATCGCGCGCGGGCCCGAGATCCTCGCCGGGCGCACCCGGGGCCGCGTCGTCGTGACGATCGCTTAGGCGCGGTCCCTCGGGCTCGGAGTCAGGCGGTGGCGGGCCGGTCGCCCGCGCGGGCCTGCTCGCGCAGGCGGCTCACCTGGGCCCGCGCCCGGGCCGCCGCGGCCTTGCGGGCGTAGTGATTGCGCGTGAAGCCGAAGCGGGCGGAGGCCGCGAGGCTCTCCAGCCGCTCGGCCTCGCACTCCCACCAGACGACGAGCTCGGCATCGAGGGTCGGATGGCTGGCCATGACGAGAGACTCCGCGACATTCGGGACCGGTGCCGCCTCAGATGGGGCGGCCCGGCCCGTGATGCCAAGATCTATCTCGCCGACAGTTCGTCAGGTGCGGATCACCTCGTAGAGGCCAGGATGGTGCGGGAAGCGCCCCATCTCCGGCCCGACCAGAGCCCGGAAGGCGGGGTCGGCGGTCGCTGTCCGGAACGCCTCCGTCGAGTGCCAGGTCGCCACGTTGACCAGCAGGAAGCGGGCGCCCGGCGCGACGGCGCGGTGCAGCCGAGTCTCGACGAAGCCGGGCTGGCGGCGCAGATGGTCGGCCGCGCGCTCCCAGTAGGCGATCGCCGCCGCCTCGTCCTCGGGCGCGACCTCGAAGGAATTGATCAGCACGACGTCGCTCATGACTCAAGCCTCCGCGGCGCCGCGCTCCTCGTCCCGCTCCAGCGCGGCGCGCAGGCGCCGGAGCAGGGTCGTGGCATCCCGGAGGGAGGGGGACTCGCAACCCTCCGTCACGCGGGCGGCCCAGGCGGCTTGGCGCTCCTGCGCCGCCGCATAGGCGCGCTGGCCGGCCTCGGTCAGCACCACCAGGGCGGCCCGCCGGTGATCCGGATTGGGCGCGAGCGCCACGAACCCGTCCGCCGCCAGCTCGGCCACCAGGCGGCGCACCGCCTGCCGGGTCAGCCCCATCGCCCGCGCCGCGCCCGCCACGGTCAGCGGCCGTCCCGCCAGGGCGACGGCGCCGAGCACCTGCCAGCGGGCGCTGGTGAGGCCGAGGTCGCGGGTCAGCGCGTCGCCGGCGGCGAGCAGGGCGCCGTTGAGACGAAACACCTCCAGAATCAGCGCGGTGGCGGCCTCGACCCGGGACACGGGACCTCCCTTCGTTTCGACAAGACGATGCCCAATCGACAATATGTTGTCAATCTATGGGAATGCGTCCGCCCCATTGATCCGGCGGCGGAATCCTGGCTGAAGGGCCGGATGCGCGTGGACCTGTTCGATTTCGACCTGCCGGAGGACCGCATCGCCCTCCGGCCCGCGGTGCCGCGGGACGGCGCCCGCCTGATGCTGCTGCACCCCGGCACACCTCCGGAGGACCGGGTGGTGCGCGACCTGCCGGGCCTGCTGCGGCCCGGGGACGTCCTGGTGTTCAACGACACGCGGGTGATCCCGGCGCGCCTGCGCGGCCTGCGCCACCGGCCGGACGGTCCCGATGTCCGCCTCGAGGCGATGCTCCACCTGCGGGAGGCGCCGGATCGCTGGCGCGCCTTCGCGCGGCCGGCCAAGCGCCTGCGGGTCGGCGACCGGGTCAGCTTCGGCGGCGCCGGAGAGGGCGAGACCTGTGCGCTCACCCGCCTCGACGCCACCATCGTGGAGCGCGGGGAGGGCGGCGAGACCACCTTCGCCTTCGACCTCGCCGGGCCGGCCCTCGACGAGGCGGTGGCGGCCCTCGGCGAATTGCCGCTGCCCCCCTACATCGCCGCCAAGCGCCCGACCGACGCGCAGGACGCCGCCGACTACCAGACCGTCTACGCCCGCGAGCCCGGGGCGGTGGCGGCCCCCACCGCCGGCCTGCACTTCACGCCCGAACTGCTCGACGCCTGCGCGGCCGCCGGCCTGGCGCAGGCGCGGGTGACGCTGCATGTCGGCGCCGGCACCTTCCTTCCGGTCAAGACCGACGACACCGACGAGCACCGGATGCACGCCGAGATCGGCGAGATCACGCGGGAGGCCGCCGAGGCGCTGAACCGCGCCCGCGCCGCGGGCGGGCGGATCGTCGCGGTCGGCACCACGGCGCTCCGGCTCCTCGAGAGCGCCGCCGAACCCGACGGCACGATCCGGCCCTGGACCGGCGCCACCGACATCTTCATCACGCCGGGCTACCGCTTCCGCGCGGTCGACGTGCTGATGACCAACTTCCACCTGCCGCGCTCGACCCTGTTCATGCTCGTCTCGGCCTTCGCCGGGCTCGAGCCGATGCGGGCGGCCTACGCCGCCGCGATCGCGCGCGGCTACCGGTTCTATTCCTACGGCGATAGCAGCCTGCTCTTCCGGGCGGAGACGCGATGACCGACCAGTTCAGCTTCACCGTCGCGGCGACCGACGGCCCCGCCCGCACCGGCGAGATCCGGATGCCGCGGGGCGTGATCCGCACCCCGGCCTTCATGCCGGTGGGCACCGCCGGCACCGTCAAGGCGATGTATCCCGAGCAGGTCAAGGCGCTCGGCGCCGACGTGGTGCTCGGCAACACCTACCACCTGATGCTGCGCCCCGGCGCGGAGCGGGTGGCGCGCCTCGGCGGCTTGCACGCGATGATGCAGTGGCCCTACCCGATCCTGACCGATTCCGGCGGCTTCCAGGTCATGTCGCTGGCCGGTCTCCGCAAGCTCGACGAGACCGGGGTGCGGTTCCAGTCGCATCTCGACGGCTCGACCCACCTGCTCAGCCCCGAACGCTCGATCGAGATCCAGGGCCTGCTCGGCTCCGACATCCAGATGCAGCTCGACGAGTGCGTGCGCCTGCCCGCGCCCGAAGCGGCGATCGAGAGCGCGATGCGCCTCTCCCTGCGCTGGGCCGAGCGCTGCCGCATCGCCTTCGGCGACCAGCCCGGCAAGGCGATGTTCGGCATCGTGCAGGGCGGCGATAGTCCGGCGCTGCGGGTCGAGAGCGCGCAGGCGCTGGTCGATCTCGACCTCAAGGGCTACGCGATCGGCGGCCTCGCGGTCGGCGAGCCGCAGGCGACGATGCTGGCGATGATCGAGACCGTCGAGCCGCACCTCCCGACCGAAAAGCCCCGCTACCTGATGGGCGTCGGCACGCCGGACGACATCGTCAAGGCGGTGAGCCGCGGCATCGACATGTTCGATTGCGTGATGCCGACCCGGGCCGGCCGCCACGGCATGGTCTATACCCGCCACGGCCGCCTCAACCTGCGCAACGCGCGCTTCGCCGAGGACAATGCACCCCTCGACCCGGAATCGACCTGCCCGGCGGCGAACCTCTACAGCAAGGCCTACCTGCACCACCTCGTCCGCGCCGGCGAGATCTTAGGCATGATGCTGCTGACCTGGAACAACCTGTCCTACTACCAGGACCTGATGGCGGGCCTGCGCCGGGCCATCGCGGCCGGGCGGCTCCACGACTTCATCGGCGAGACCCGCGAGGGCTGGGAGAAGGCGGAGCGCGACCGGGCGGCGTGAACACTCCTCACGGCGCCGCCGCCAGCGGCGCGGCGAGCACCCGGTAGAACCCGTCCGGGTCGTCGCGCCGCTCCTCGACCGCGCGACGCAGGGCCGAGACGATCCGGCCGGCGACCGGCAGGCGGTAATGCAGGGCGTCCCAGTAATTGGTGTCGTCCCGCGTCACGCCCGACGGAATGCGGAAATCGACCGCGAGCGCGCCGTGCCGGCGGGCGATCTCCGCCACCCGCGCCTTGCAGACCGCCTCCCGGGCGGCCGCCGCGCTGCCGGGCTCCGGCTGCGCCGCCACGTTGACCGGCATGAAGGCGACGATCTTGCGCGCCTGCGCCGGTGCGAGGCCGAGGAGCTCGTCGAGCCAGGGGAGGGCGGGCGTGGCCGGATCCGCCTCGGCCTGCGCTTCTTTGCCAAGTGCTCCTTGGCCAGGTGCTCCTTGGCCAGGTGCTCCTTGGCCAGGTGCTCCTTGGCCAGGTGCTCCTTGGCCAGGTGCTCCTTGGGCGGACATGCCTGGGACCGGCGCGACGCCGTGGATATGCGCCGCGGCGCGGGCGGCGTCGTAGCGCGATTCCGGCGGGGTGAAGACCTCGTAGCCGTCGCCGCGGATGCGGGCCGGCATGCGCCCGAGGCGATGGAGCAGCGCCCGTCCGGCGATCTCGACGCTCTGCTGGTTCCACTGGTGAAACAGGGCGGTCCAGGTCAGGGGCTCGCGATAGAGCCAGGGCGGGAAAGCCCGGAAGGTCAGGCGCTTCCGGTCCGCATCCGCCTCGCACCACGGCGCGTCGAGGCCGAACAGCACCGCCGTCGCGGGCGTCCGCGCCAGGAACAGCCGGGCGAGCTGCACCTGCTCCCAGGGCGTCGCGGCGTTCATCGCGAGGTTGGCGAAGTGCCCGCCGAGGGCCCGGTCGAGCCCGCGCGGATCGAGGAGGCGGGCGGTCGAGGTGCCGAACACCGCCGCATCGTACACCCCGCTCCGCACCACCTGCGGGTACATGAAGCGCTGGTTGAGATCCATGATCGGCCCCGGCGCCCGCCCGGGCCCGGCGCGCAGGCCGTAGGGGTCGAGGGCGGCCACGAAGGCGAGCACGAGGAGCCCGGCCAGCCCGGCCGCGCCGAGGAGAAGGCCCGTGAAAAGCCGCCAGCGCGCGGCGGGGTCGGCGTGGGAGGCGGTGTCGGGCGGCATCGATGCGGGCATGTGTGGGCGGCCGTGGTCTCCCGGTTGACCCGGCCGCGTCAACCCCCTATGTCCGCCTCTGCTCCGAACAGGATCTGGGCCGGCCCGCCAGCGCCGCGCCGCCATCCCTGGAGCGCGGGCGCGTAGCTCAGCTGGTAGAGCAACGGACTTTTAATCTGTAGGTCCTGGGTTCGAGTCCCAGCGCGCTCACCACTTTCATCTGTCTTAGGCAACAGCTTGGGCGATTGAAGGATTGCGGCCGTCTGGCCTGTGTGTCCAAAATCGCCAGCCTTGTGTCCAAATTTACCTTCCCGGCTCTGCACTGTCGCCTTGGACGTGCATCGGTACGTGACGGATCGCGTGCGCGGATCTTCCATCGTGGACATCGGCACCCTGTTCGTTGACGGGCGTGACCGCCTGTGCGAGGAGCCGTTGCCCAGTTTGTCTGGAGGGGCAATGTCGGGGAATGATGCGCTCATGAAGGCCTTGGCTGATGTGAGCCAACGGAGAGCGGCGCTCGAGGCCGAGTACGAGCGCATCGGGGCGGAGCTGGCCAAGCTCCGGCTCGCCGAGAACGCGCTCCGGGCAATCATCGAGGATACGCCGATCGAGGATCTCGGGCTGTCGCTGCCATCGGCGGGGCTGGCCTCCGGTCCGGATCGCGGCGAGCCCCGCGCGGGCGGGCGGCGCGGGCCGCGGGGACCGCGGGCGAACTCGACCAAGGGCCGCCTCAAGGCGCTGATCGACGGGGCCGGGCCGCAGGGCCTGTCGCAGCCGCAGATCCTGCGCGCGCTGCCCGACGCGGCACCGGCGACCATCAACGCCTATCTGAGCTCGATGGTCACTGCCGGCGAGGCACTGCAGGTCGGCAACTTCTACACCAAGGTCCGGAGCCGGGACGACGAGTCCGAGGTGCCGGAGGACGACGAGGCCGAGCGGGCCGAATCCGACGAGGACGCCTATGACGGCGGCGACCTCGACGACGAGGACGGCCCGGACCGGGACGGCCCCGGAAAGGCCGCCTGACCGGCACCGCCGATCGGCCGGCACTGCCAAGTGCGCTTGCGCACCAACCCGGCGCCGGAAGGGGCGCATATCGGCGCCGCACCGAGCCGGTCTCACGTCGCGCCCGGGCCCGAGCGCGACGGCTTTCCGGTAACCACTTGCCGGCAACCACTTGCCGGCGACGGATGGTGGCGCTCCCGCCACCTCCGGCCCAGGTGAGGCGCGACACCGCCAGACCCAGCACGCTCCGGGACCGGATGACGCCCATCATCGCGATCACCAACCTGTCGAAGACCTACGCCTCGGGTCACGCCGCGCTCAAGCGCGTCGACCTGACGGTCCGCCAGGGCGAGATCTTCGCCCTGCTCGGGCCGAACGGCGCCGGCAAGACCACCCTCATCAGCATCATCTGCGGCATCGTCACGCCGAGCACCGGCACGGTGACGGTCGGCGGGCACGACATCCTGGCCGAGCCCCGCGCCGCGCGGCGCCTCATCGGCCTGGTGCCGCAGGAGCTCACCGCCGACGCCTTCGAGACGGTCTGGGCGACGGTGAGCTTCAGCCGCGGCCTGTTCGGCCTCAAACCCGATCCCGCCCATATCGAGCAGGTCCTGCGGGACCTCTCGCTGTGGGAGAAGCGCGACGCGAAGATCATGACCCTGTCGGGGGGCATGAAGCGCCGGGTGCTGATCGCCAAGGCGCTCGCGCACGAGCCGCGCATCCTGTTCCTCGACGAGCCCACCGCCGGCGTCGACGTGGCGCTCCGCCAGGACATGTGGCGCATGGTGCGCCGCCTGCGCGATCAGGGCGTCACCGTCATCCTCACCACCCACTACATCGAGGAGGCCGAGGAGATGGCCGACCGGGTGGGGGTGATCGCCAAGGGCGAGATCGTGCTGGTCGAGGAGAAGGCCGAGCTGATGCGCAAGCTCGGCCGCAAGGAGCTGACGCTCCAGCTCCACGAGCCCCTCGGCACGCTGCCGCCGGCGCTCGCCGGCCACCCGCTGACGCTGTCGGAGGACGGTGCCGCGCTGACCTACACCTACGACGCCAAGGCGGAGCGCACCGGCATCACGACGCTGCTCACCGACCTCGCCGCAGCCGGCATCCGCTTTCGCGATCTCCAGACCCGTCAGAGCTCGCTCGAGGACATCTTCGTCGATCTCGTGAGGGACCGCGCATGAACTGGCCCGCCATCCGCGCCATCTACGGCTTCGAGATGCACCGCGCCTTCCGCACGCTGCTCCAGAGCATCGTCGCGCCGGTGATCTCGACCTCGCTGTACTTCGTGGTGTTCGGCGCCGCGATCGGCGGGCGGATCACCTCGGTCGACGGGGTGCCCTACGGCGCCTTCATCGTGCCGGGCCTGATCATGCTGACGCTGCTCACCCAGAGCATCGCCAACGCCTCGTTCGGCATCTACTTTCCGCGCTTCTCCGGCACGATCTACGAGATCCTGTCGGCCCCGATCTCGGCAGTGGAGATCGTCGCCGGCTATGTCGGGGCGGCGGCCACCAAGTCGATCATGCTCGGGCTGATCATCCTGGCGACCTCGGCCCTGTTCGTGCCGCTGCGCATCGAGCACCCCTTCGTGATGGTGTTCTTCCTGGTTCTCACCGCCGTCACCTTCAGCCTGTTCGGCTTCGTGATCGGCCTGTGGGCGGACGGGTTCGAGAAGCTGCAGCTGGTGCCGCTGCTCATCGTCACGCCGCTGACCTTCTTAGGGGGCAGCTTCTACTCCATCGACATGCTGCCGCCGGTGTGGCGGACGGTCAGCCTCGTCAACCCGGTCGTCTACCTGATCAGCGGCTTCCGCTGGAGCTTCTACGGTCACTCGGACGTCATCCCGGCGGTGAGCGTCGTCATGGCTCTGGTGTTCCTGGCCGCCTGCCTTGCGGCGGTGGCGTGGATCTTCCGGACGGGCTACCGGCTCAAGAGCTAACTCTTCTACGAGCCAAGTTCGAACCATGAGCCGGAATGGCCCGGCTCTTGCGGCGGTGGACGGGCCTTCACGGAGCCCGCCGCCATGCCACGCCCGCTCTGCTCCTCTTTCGCTCTCTCGGCGCTCCTCCTCGGGCTCGCGCCGGCCCAGGCCCAGGCCCAGGCCCAATCGCCGCGAGCCGAATCGGTCCTGCGCATCGGCATGACCGCCGCCGACGTGCCGACCACCACCGGCATGCCGAACAACGGCTTCGAGGGGATGCGCTTCCTCGGCTATCCGGTGTTCGAGGGGCTGGTGCTCTGGGACCTCTCCCGCACCGACCGGCTGGCGACCCTGCGGCCGGGCCTGGCGGAAAAGTGGGAGCAGGCGCCGGACGACGCGAAGACCTGGATCTTCCACCTGCGCCAGGGCGTGCGCTTCCACGACGGCACCGCCTTCGACGCCGACGCGGTGATCTGGAACCTCGACCGCTACTTCAAGCAGGACAGCCCGCAATACGAGCCGCCGGCCGCCGGCATCACCCGGGCGCGGGCGCCCCTGCTCGCGAGCTACCGCAAGATCGACGACCGCACCGTCGCCATCACCAGCGCTGCCTCAGCCTCGTACTTCCCCTACATGGTGGTCTACCTGCTGTTCACCTCGCCGGCCTCGTTCGAGGCGGCCGGGCGGGACTGGGCCAAGGTCGGGATGCTGCCGGCCGCCGGCACCGGGCCGTTCCGCATCACCGGGGTGCGGCCGCGCGAGGCGGTCGAGCTCGCCCGCAACCCGGATTACTGGGACCGGGAGAACCTGCCTAAGGTGGACAAGGTGCGGCTGATGCCGATCCCGGAGGCCAATGCCCGCATCGCCGCCTTGCGCGCCGGCCAGGTCGACTGGATCGAGGCGCCGGCGCCGGACGGGCTCGCTTCCTTACGCCAGGCGGGATTCACCATCACCACCGGCTCCTACCCGCATGTCTGGCCGTGGTTCTACAATATCGGCGCGGCGAACAGCCCGCTGAAGGACGTGCGGGTGCGCCGGGCGCTCAACTACTGCATCGACCGGGAGGGGCTGGTGACCTTCCTGAACGGCACCGCCGAGCCGGCCGTGGGCTGGCTGAAGGCTTCGGATCCGGATTTCGGCGCACCGGAGAACCGCTACCGCCTCGACCCCGGCAAGGGCCGGGCGCTGCTCGCCGAGGCCGGCTTCACCGACAAGAAGCCGCTGTCGCTCAAGGTGATGATCTCGACCTCCGGCTCGGGCCAGATGCAGCCGCTGCCGATGAACGAGTTCCTGCAGGAGAACCTGAAGCAGACCTGCAACGTCGATGTCACGTTCAACGTGGTCGAGTGGCAGGTGCTGCTCAATGCCGGGCGGGCGGCGCCGGACGCGCCGTCGCTCCAGGGGGCGAACGCCCTCAACGTCTCCTCGCCCTCCTCGGACGTCGCCGTGATGGCGCGCTACTTTTCCTCCGCCAACGTCTCGCCCAAGGGCTTCAACTTCCCGCAATGGACGGATGCGCGCTTCGACGCGGCGCTCAAGGACCTCGCCGGGGCGACCGACCCGGAGGCGATCGCCCAGGCGACGCGGGCGGCGCATGAGCGCCTGGTCGATGATCCGCCCTGGCTGTACATCGTGCATGATCTCAACCCGAGGGCGATGTCGCCGCGGGTCAAGAACTTCGTCTCGCCCCAGTCATGGTTCGTCGACCTGACCCGGATCAGCGTACAGTGAGGAGTTCCACCGTGACCGATCCCGTCGAGCTTCCGGCCCACCAGCTCGCCCGCGCTATCGCATCCCGAACAATCTCGCCGGTCGAGGTCGTGGAGGCGCATCTCGCCCGCATCGAGCGGCTGGAGCCGAAGCTGCAGGCCTTCGTGGCGGTCTACGGCGACGACGCGCGGCTCGCCGCCGAGGGCGCCGACCGGATGATCCGCGCCGGCCACGCCGTCGGCCCGCTGCACGGCGTGCCGGTGGCGCTCAAGGACCTGATCGACCTGGAGGGCCGGATCACCACTGGCGGCTCGGCGCATTTCCGCGAGCGCCGCGCCGCCGAGACCGCGACGATCGCCAAGCGCATGCTGGCGCAGGGCATGATCGTGCTGGGCAAGACCCACACGGTCGAGTTCGCCTATGGCGGCTGGGGCACCAACCAGCACATGGGCACGCCCTGGAACCCCTGGGACCTCGCGACGCCGCGCACGCCCGGCGGCTCGTCGAGCGGCTCGGGCGTCGCGGTGGCGGCCCGGATGGCGCCCTGGGCGATCGGCACCGATACCGGCGGCTCGGTGCGGCTGCCGGCCTCGTTCTGCGGGCTGACCGGGCTCAAGGTCACGATCGGGCGCGTCAGCACCGCCGGCATCGTGCCGCTCAGCACCTCCCTCGACACGCCGGGCCCGATGGCGCGCAGCGTCGAGGACGTGGCGCTCCTCTACACGATCCTGTCCGGGCCGGATCCGCGGGACCCGAACACCCGCGGCATCGCGCCCGAGGACCCGATGCCGGTCCTGCATCGCGGCGTGCGCGGATTGCGCCTCGCCCGGATGCCGGCCGTCGAGCGGGCGGGGGTCTCGTCCGAGATGTTGGATGCCTACGACGCCTCCCTGGAGGCGCTGGCGCGGCTCGGCGCCGAGATCGTCGAGGTCGATCTGCCGTTCCGCTTCGCCGACCTCGTGACCACGTCGGCGATCGTGCAGGCCGAGTGCTACTTCTTCAACGGCGCCCTGTCCGAGGACCGGGCCTCGCGCCTCGACGAGGATGTCCGCCTGCGCACGCTGGCGGGCGCGGGGGTGAGCGCGCAGGATTACCTGCGCACGAAGCGGTTTCAGCAGGAGATGAAGGCCGCCTTCGCCCAGGCGATGGAGGGCATCGACGCGCTGCTGACCCCGACCACCGAGAGCGCGGCGATCCCCCTCGACGCCGTCGACCAGACGGTGATGCCCTCGCGCTTCACCCGCTTCGGCAACCTGCTCGAACTCTGCGCCCTGGCGCTGCCGAACGGCTTCACGGCGGGCGGCCTGCCGCTCTCGCTCCAGATCGTCTGCCGCGGCTACGACGAGGCGACGGCACTCCGGATCGGACAGGCGTATCAGGGGGCGACGGAGTGGCACCTGCGGGGGCCGGCGCTGTAAATCTCCAGAACTGGCAGAGATCATCTCCACCCCACCCGCGACCTCATCCTGAGGTGCCGGAGCAAAGCGTAGGCCTCGCAGGAGGCCTCCAGATGTCTCGGTGACCTCTGGAGCCCTCCTGCGAGGCCGCTGCGCGGCGCCTCAGGATGAGGTGGTGGATGGGATGGTTCGTAAAGCGATCCACAGGTCGCAAAAGAGTGCGCCCCCGGACGGGATCCGTCCGAGGGCGCCACGTCGATGATGCAAAGCGCGAGCCCGCGTCAGCCCCGCTTCAGCCCGACATTCCCCGGCAGCGGCTGGCGCTTCGCACGGGCGACGGCCTGGAGCGGGTCGGGCCGCGGGGTCACGGCGTCCTGGATGTCGCGGCCGAGCGCCTGGGCGAGGCAGGCATAGCCCTGGTCGCCCATGTGGAACTTGTCGGAGGACAGCATGCCGGCGAGCAGGTCCGGATCCTGTCGGTTCCAGTCCTTCATCAGGGCGTAGCGCGAGAAGACCGGTACCTCGGCCCCGGTCGCGACGGCCGCGACCAGGCCGACGAAGCGCTCGTAGCGGGCGTGATCGGGGATCGCCGGGTAGTATTGCTGGTCGAGGATGATCAGGTCGCTGCCGGCGGCGCGGACGAGCGCGATGCCCTGCTCGAGCCGGACCCGGAACGCCGCCTCGCTGCCGCCGGTGATCGCGTCGTTGGTGCCGACCTGCCAGATCACCAGATCGGGCTTGACCGTCTGGTTCAGGGCTTCGGCGAGGCGTGCCAGGGTCTGATCGGCGGTCTCGCCGCCGATGCCCGCATTGGTGACCTCGACCGGGGTGCCGCGCCAGGCAGCGCGCAGGGATTGCTGCAGCAGGTGCGGGTAGGTCCGGTCCGGCGCCGAGGCGCCGATGCCCTCGGTCGAGGACGAGCCGATGGCCAGCACCCGCACCGCCTCACGCCGCGCCACGTGGGCCTCGGTCACGTCGAGGCTCATCCGTTCCACCGCCGCCGGCAAGGCAGCCGGGCAGGCCGAAGCAGGACGGGCCGCAACGCAGTGACCGGCGAGAATGGCCGCCGTCAGGCAGGCCATCCGGCCCAGGTGAAACCGGAGGAGCATGGCAGTTCCGGACAAGGAGGGAGATGAACCGATTCGGTTCCGTATTTGTCGGGTAACATGCGCGTTACCGCCGATCCAGCCCAAAATGAAGCTGAGCCAAGACGAACCCCGGGGCTCTGCTCGGCTGGTCAGCGAAAGCCGTGACGATCGCCGAGAACTGAGCAGGTCCGGCTCACCCCCGGTTAAGCTTGAGCCGCCGTTGACGGCTTGTCCTCTGGGCGCGACTTCGATCCGCATGCCGGTGATGGGACGCGATCATGGGCCTGCCGGCAATCCCCGGCCGGCCACGCTCCACATCATCATGGCCGCCCGCGAGCCGGCAGGCCGCCTCACGCCTCCTCGGGGATCTCCAGGTCGAGCAACGCCGCGCTCAATCCCTTGCCGTGGGCGTCGAGCGCCAGCGAGCGGGTGACGCCGCCGCCCAAGGCCCCCGTCATCACGAAGTTGAGGGCGCCGAGACGGGGGAGGGCGTAGCGGGTCACCTCGCCCTGGATGACGCCGTGGAAGTACGCTTGCACCCGCTCCGCGGTGACGTGGCGCTCCAGACGCGGGTAATCGGCCGGATCGTAGGCGATCAGCGAGATGTTGGCGGTGTTGCCCTTGTCGCCGGTGCGGGAATGGGCGAGCGCGCGCAGCTTCATGGTCGTCTCCCTCACGCCTCGATCATTTGCACGCTCGGCCGGGCGAGCGCCGCCGGCACCAGGACCGAGAGCACGCCGACCACCTCGCGGGCCGATTTCCAGGCCCCGCCGCCGCCGGCCGGGCCGTTGGTGTAGAGGGTCTCGACCTCGTTGCCGATCCGCGCCGCCTCCCCGAGGCTGTCGCAGCGCCCGGCGACGCGGATTCTGACTTCGTAGGGCTCTGCTTCACCCGCCAGACGGGCACCGTGCAGGGAATCGACGCCGATCAGGTCGAAGCGCAGCTCGCTCGCCCTGACGCCGGTGAGCTCAAGGCGCTCGCGCACGATGTCGAGGGCGAGGCGGCCGCGCGCTACGGCGCCTGGGCCCGCATAGGAGATCTGGCCCTCGCCGATATAGGAATCGATCAACCCGACCGAGACCTTGAGGAGCCCGGTCGCAGGCAGGCCGCGCCCGCCCGTCACCCGCACCCGGTCGGGGCCGAGTGCCTCCATCGTCACCTCGGAGAAGTCGGCCACCACGTCGGGCTGGAGGTAGCGGGCGGGGTCGTGCACCTCGTAGAGCAGCTGCTCCTTGCAGGTCGCGAGCGTCACCTGCCCGCCCGATCCCGGAACCTTGGTGATCTCGATCCCACCCTCTTCGTCGACGATGCCGATGGGAAAGCCGAGGCGGGCGAGGCCGGCCACGTCCTTCACCCCGGGATCGGCGAAGTAGCCGCCGGTGATCTGGCCGGCGCATTCGAGGAGGTGGCCGGCGAGCGTGCCGCGGCCGAGGCGATCCCAGTCGTCCATTCCCCAGCCGAAGGCGTGGATGAGGGGGGCGAGGAACAAAGCCGGGTCGCCGACCCGGCCGGTGATGACGACGTCGGCGCCTCGGGCCAGCGCCTCGGCGATCGGGCCGGCGCCGAGATAGGCATTGGCCGAGATCACCCGGTTGCCGAGGTCGCGCACCCGGCCGCCGGTCTCCAGGATCTCGTAGTCGCCGGCGCCGACCGCCTCCAGCACGTCGTCGCCGATCACCGCCGCCACCTTGAGGCCGGCGAGGCCGAGGTCGCGGGCGATGGACCGGGTCTTCTCCGCGGCGGCGAGCGGGTTCGCCGCGCCCATATTGGTGACGATGCGGGTGCCGTTGCGCCGGCACGGCGCCAGCACCGCCCGCATCCGCGCTTCCAGCAGCGGGTCGTAGCCGGCGGCGGGATCGCGCAGGCGGGCCTGCTGGGCGAGCGCGATGGTGCGCTCGGCCAGGCACTCGAAGACGAGATAGTCGAGGGCGCCGTGCTCGGCGAGCTCGATCGCGGGCTCGATCCGGTCGCCGGCATAGCCGGCCCCGGCGCCCAGGCGGATGGTCTTCATCATCGGTCTCCTCGGCTCAGAGCGGAAAAACCCCGAAGGCGACGGCCGCGAAGGTCATCACCACGGAGGCCGCGAGCAGGAACGGGAAGGTGAATTTCTGGTGGTCGGCGAGGTCGATGCCGCAGAGCCCGCAGACCAGGAAGGTCGCCGGGGTGAGCGGACTGACGGGGAAGCCGGTGGTCATCTGGCCGAGCAGCGCGCCTTGCGCCACCTGGAGCGGCGGCACGCCGAGCTGGTGGGCGACCTCGGCCACCACCGGCAGCACGCCGAAATAGAACGAATCCGGGTCGAACAGCATGCTGAGCGGCATCGAGACGAGGCCGAGCGCGAAGGGAATGTGCGGGGCGAGGCCGGGCGGCACGAAGGCCACGGCCCCTTGCGCCATCGCCTTCAGCATGCCGGTGCCCTGCATGATGCCGGTGAACACGCCCGCCGCCAGCAGGATCGACGCCATCAGGATCGCCGCCTTCGCGTGGGCATCGATGCGCTGGCGCTGGGCGTCGACGCTCGGGTAGTTGATGATCAGCGCCAAAGCCGTGCCGAGCATGAACATCAGGGCCGGTGGGATCTTTTCGGCCATCAGCACCATGGTGCCGAGCACCGCGACCGTGAGGACGAGGTTTTGCCAGAACCGGTCCGGCCGGCGCAACGACCGCTCGGCCTCGCTCAAGGCGCGCCCGCCGGCGGTGATCGCCTCTCCGGTGCCGGCCCCGGCGCGCTTCAGACGGCGCTCCTCGCGCAGGCCGAGCCAGTACGAGACGGCGAAGATGAACAGGAGGCCGACCGCCTGCACCGGCACCAGCGGCGTGAAGATGTCGGGGATCGGCAATTTCAGGGCGGCGGAGGCCCGGATCATCGGCCCGGTCCAGGGCAGGAAGTTGACGCCGGCTGCAAGCGACGCCGCGCAGGCGAGGATGCGCCGGTCGATCCCGACCCGGTCGTAGAGCGGCAACATCGCCGGAATCGTGATGAGGAAGGTCACCGCGCCCGAGCCGTCGAGGTGGATCAGCAGCGCGAGCAGCGTCGTGCCGGGCACGATCCGGCTCGGCCGGGTGCCGACGGTGGCGAGAATTTTATCGATGATCGGATCGAGCAGCCCGGCATCGCTGACGATGCCGAAGAACAGGATCGCGAACACGAACATCCCGACGACCGGCGCCAGGCTCTGGATGCCGGCGAGCACGAACTTGCCGGTCTCGAGCCCGAACCCGCCGGCGAGGGCGGCGGCGACCGGGATCACGATCAACGCCACGAGGGGCGACAGGCGCTTGGTCAGGATGGCGGCGAGCAGCAACGCGATCGTGCACAGGCCGAGCAGGGCCAGCATCGTTTCCTCCGGGGGTTTCAGCGCTCGGACGTGGCGCCGTTCAATGTCCCCAAATCACACCAAGAGGCCGGCGATCCGGCAATTGAAAAGATCGGATCGTCCCGATAACCATCCATTATGGATCTCAACCTGCGCCACGTCCGGGCCTTCGTGTCGGTCGCGCATCTGCGCAGCTTCACCCGGGCGGCCGCGCTCCTGAACCTGTCGCAGCCAGCCCTGACGGTGCAGATTCGCCGGCTGGAGGAGGCCCTGGCGGTGCGCCTCCTCGACCGCAACAGCCGCAGCGTCGCGCCGACCCGGGTCGGGCGCGAGCTGCTGCCGGTGTTTCAGCGCGTACTGCGCGAGCTCGACAGCGTCGTCATCGACACCCGCGACCTCGCGGCGCGGCGCCACGGCATCGTGCGGATCGCGGCCCTGCCCTCGGTGGCGGCGGGCGTGCTGCCGGACGCGATCGCGGCCTTCCGGGCGGCGCATCCGCGGATGGGCTTCGTCGTCAAGGACGCCATCGCCGAGCGGGTGCTCGCTTTGGTGCGGCGCGAGGAGGTCGATCTCGGAGTCACCGGCGGCGAGGTGCGCGATCCCGACGTCGCGGTGCTCGCGCGCGCCGCGGACGCCCTGCACGTGGTCTATCCCGCGGGCCACCCGATCGGGGAGGTCGAGACCGTGACCCTGGAGGCGCTGGCCGAGTACCCGCTGGTGCTGATGGATGCCGAGACCAGCGTGCGCGCCGTCGTCGACGCCGCCTTCGTAGCCGCCGGGCGCCTGCCGGTGACGGCCTGCGAGGCGACCTACATGATGACCGCGGTCGGCATGGTGCGGGCTGGGCTCGGCCTCACCATCCTGCCGGGCTCCGCCCGCGAGATCCGCGCCGAGCCCGACTTGCGCTCGCGTCCGATCGCCGAGGCGAGCTTTTCCCGCCCGGTCTGCCTGATCGCCAAGGCCGGGCGCACGCTGCCGGCCGCGGCGGAGGATTTTTTGGGGGAGCTGGTGCCGGCGCTGGGGGCGGAGTTTTCGGGGGTGGGGTGAGTGGTCGTGGCGGGCGCACGTCCAGTCGCTCCGAAACTGCTTGGCAAGGATCGAGGGCGACCGGGATGCATGATGCGAACCCCGCTTGATCTGCCCGAGACCAATAATGCGCGGGATCCCCTCTCCCATGTGGGAGAGGGGTAGGGGTGAGGGTGGCGCGTTTCAGAATTAAGCACAGGTCGTTGAGCTGCCAGCACGACAGTCATAGCTTGACGCGGACGCGCGCCACCCTCACCCCCGACACCTCTCCCACACGGGAGAGGGGAGACGCGCTCTATTCTTATCCGACTGGATCAACTTGGATCTCTTTGCCTGATGGAGCGCCTCAGCCCCCGTACAACCCCTTATGCGTCTCGCGCAGCAGGTTCTTCTGCACCTTGCCCATGGTATTGCGGGGCAGCTCGTCCGCGATGATGACGCGCTTCGGCAGCTTGAACTTGGCGAGCCGCCCTTCGAGGGCCGAGAGGATCGCGGCCTCGCTCGGGGCCTCCGCCCCGCGCGGCACCACCACGGCGGTGACGCCCTCGCCGAAATCCGGATGGGGTACGCCGATCACCGCCGATTCGAGCACGCCGGGCAACCCGTCGATCTCGGTCTCGACCTCCTTCGGGTAGACGTTGAAGCCGCCGGTGATGATCAGGTCCTTGCCGCGCCCGACGATGTGGACGTAGCCGCGCTCGTCCAGCTTGCCGAGGTCGCCGGTGATGAAGAAGCCGTCGGCCTTGAACTCGGCGGCGGTCTTCTCCGGCATGCGCCAGTAGCCCTTGAACACGTTGGGCCCGCGCACCTCGATCATCCCGACCTGATCGGCCGCGAGTCCCCGGCCGGTCTCCGGATCGACCACCCGCAGCGACACGCCCGGCAGCGGGAACCCGACCGTGCCGGCGACCCGGTCGCCGTCATAGGGGTTCGACGTGCTCATGTTGGTCTCGGTCATGCCGTAGCGCTCGAGGATCGCGTGGCCGGTCTTCTCCTGCCACTCGCGATGGGTCTCGGCGAGCAGGGGCGCCGAGCCGGAGACGAACAGGCGCATGCCGGCGGTCGCCTCGCGGGTCAGGCCCGGCTCCTTGAGAAGGCGGGTGTAGAAGGTCGGCACGCCCATCAGCGCGGTCGCCCGGCCCATCAGCGACAGGATCAGCGGTGGATCGAGCTTGGGGAGGAAGACCATCGCGGCGCCCGACATCAGCACCGTGTTGGTGGCGACGAACAGGCCGTGGGTGTGGAACACCGGGAGCGCGTGGATCAGCACGTCGTCCGGCGTGAAGCGCCAGTAATCGACGAGCGTCAGCGCATTCGACGACAGGTTGTCGTGGGTGAGCATCGCGCCCTTCGAGCGCCCGGTAGTGCCCGAGGTGTAGAGGATCGCCGCGAGATCGTCCGAGGCGCGGGGCACGTCGGCGAAGTCGCCGGTCTGGCCCGCGGCCTCGGCCGCCATCGTGCCTTCGCCCTTGGCGTCGAGTGTGCCGACCTGCTTGACGCCTGCCGCCTCGGCCACGGGCTTCAGGGCGTCCAGCTTCCCAGGATCGCAGACGAACAGGGCCGGCTCGGCGTCGCCCAGGAAGTAGGCGATCTCGGCGGGGGTGTAGCCGGTGTTGAGCGGCAGGAAGACCGCGCCGGCCCGCACGCAGCCGAGATAGAGCGCGATCACCGCCGGGCTCTTCTCGACCTGCACCGCCACCCGGTCGCCGGGCGCGACGCCCAGGCCGACGAGAGCCGCGGCGTAGCGGCCGGATTCGGCGATCAGGTCGGCGTAGCTCCAGCGCAGGCCCTCGGGAGTTTCGAGGAAGACCTTGGCCGCCGGGTCGGCGGGGAGGCGGGAGCGGACGATGTCGAAGAAGTGGTTGGACATGGACTGATGCTCTCGGAGACCGGCGACGGCACGATAACGCCGGCTATTCGAAGGTCGCGGGTCTCTCCTCTCACCGCGGGCGGGGAGAGGGCTGCGTCTCCGTTCAGGAGATGCAGCAAGCCCGAAGGGCGAGGGTGAGGGGGCGTTTCCGGAGGAGCCACATCCGGCACCTCCCCCTCACCCTCGGCTGCCGCCTCGCCGCGCCGACGACAAGGTCGTCGCGGCCCTCTCCCCGCCCGCGGGGAGAGGAGGATGCTCACTATGCCTCCGCCAGCGCCACGGACCGCGCCGGCGGCAGGTTCTGGCGCAATTCGCGGTTGACGGTGAGCGAGGCCGAGACCGTGCCGAGATTGGCGTAGGTCTCGTGGTTCTTCTCGATCGCCGCGAGGTCGTAGAGGTAGTTGACCATCAGGCCGTAGCCCTGCGCCAGGCCCTTCGGCGAGACGTCGCCGAGAAAGTTCAGGCGTTCCAGCCGGGCGCCGTTGCCGAGATGGAACCGGGCGACCGGATCGACCGGCTTGCCGCGCGGGGTCTTGGCGCGCAGGAAGTAGTAGGCGGCCGCCGGCAACAGGGCCTTCTTCACCGCGTCCGCCTTGGCCTTGTCGGCGTGCCAGTCGGGCTGGTCGAGGAGGCGCAGTGTCTCGACGTCCTCGCGGGTGATCCCCTGCGGGGCGTCGGCCCGGCGCTCGCGGTCGAGCCAGGTACGGAAGGTCGGCACCGGCGACAGGGTCACGAAGGTCTTCAGCGCCGACATCTCGCGGCAGAGATCCTCCACCACCTGCTTGATCAGGAAGTTGCCGAAGGTGATGCCGGCCAGGCCCTTCTGGCAGTTCGAGATCGAGTAGAAGATCGCGGTCGTCGCCTCGCGGGTGTCGGTCGGCCGGCGGTCGTTGGCGAGGATCGGGGCGATCGCCGCGGCGATGCCGGTGGTGAGCGCCACCTCGACGAAGATCAGCGGCTCGTCGAGGAGCGCCGGGTGGAAGAAGGCGAAGCAGCGCCGGTCCGGCGGCTCGATGCGCCGGCGCAGGTCGTCCCAGTCCGAGATGGCGTGCACCGCCTCGTAGCGGATGATCTTTTCCAGGATGTGGGCCGGCGTCGTCCAGTCGATCCGGCGCAGGACCAGGAAGCCGCGGTTGAACCACGACGCGAACAGGTGCTCGAAGTCGGAATCGAGGCTCTCGACGGCCTCCGCCAGGGCCGGATCCGGCTTGTCCGCCTTGCGGGCGGCGTCGCGCAAGGAGAACAGGTCCTCGCGCATCCGCACCAGGGCGATCGTGCCGTCGCGGGCGAGGTTGAGGCGGCGGATCAGCTCCTGCGATCGCGGCTCGGCCGCCTCGTGCAGGCGCCCCAGCGCCGCCCGGGACGGCGCCTTGGCGTAGGCCGCGATGGCGCCCTCCACCGCCGCGTGGTCGGCGCCGAAATCGAGGGCGATGCGGCGCAGGAAATCGTGGCGGTCGGCGCGCCCGAAGCTGTCGTAGCGGTCGAGGATGATACGGGCCAGCGCGACGCCCGAGGCCTCGCCGCGCCGGGAGATCAGGTCCTCGCAGAGCTTCACCACCTCGGCGACGCTCGCCTTGGCGGGATCGTCGCGGCCGAAGGCGATCAGCCCGCGGCCCCGGTCCGAGATGCTCTGGAGGAGGTCGCCGAGGAACGAGATCGCCGCCATGGGGCCTTGCTCACCGTCGCGTTGCGCGGCCGCCCGGGACCCGTATCCTGAGTCCGTCGCGCCGCCCGTTGTCACATAGGGCTCCGCTGCGGCAGCGGAGAGGAGGGAGGGGCGCCGCCGGGAGTCGCGGGCGGGTCCCGGCGGCGCGCTGCGCATGGTGGCGCCTCTACTTGGTCGAGGGCAAGAGGAGATCCGGCAGCCACAACGCGATGCCGGGGACGACGCACAGGACCAGGATCGCCACGGCCATCAGGATCACGAAGGGCAAGGTGCCCCAGATGATCTCGGAGAGCGGGATGTCGGGCGCGATGTTCTTGATGACGAAGATGTTGAGGCCCACCGGCGGGTGGATCAGCCCCATCTCCATGGTGATCGTCATGACGACGCCGAACCAGACCAGGTCGAACCCCGCCTCCCGCAGCGGCGGCAGGATGATCGGCGCGGTCATGAGAATGATCGAGACCGGCGGCAGGAAGAAGCCGAGGCCCACCACCAGGAGCAGGATGGTGAGGAGCAGCAGCCACGGCGAGAGATGCATCGCCACGATCGCGGCGGCGGCGGCCTGCGAGATGTGGAGGTAGCTCATCACGTAGGCGTAGAGCAGCGACATGCCGATGATCAGCATCAGCATGGTCGATTCGCGGAGCGTCGCGATCAGGATCGGGCTGACGTCCCGGGCCCGCCAGACGCCGTAGATCGCCGCGATCAGCGCCAGCGCCAGCAATCCGCCGAGGCCGGCCGTCTCGGAGGGCGTGGCGTAGCCGCCGTAGAGCGCCACCATGACGCCGGTGAGCAGCACCACGAAGGGCAGCACCCGCGGCAGGGTCGAGAAGCGCTCTGCCATCGAGTAGCGGTCTTCCGCCAGGATCGGGTGCTCCGGCCCGCCGGTGACGTAGGCCGCCCGCGCCGTGGCGAATTCGCGCCGGAAGCGCCAGGCGGCGTAGGCCGCGAAGAGCAGGACCAGCAGCAGCCCCGGGCCGATGCCGGCGAGGAAGAGCCGCCCGAGCGACTGCTCGGCCGCGACCGCGTAGAGGATCATGGTGATCGAGGGCGGCAGCAGGATGCCGAGGGTGCCGCCCGCCGCGATGATGCCGGCGGCGAAGCCTCCGGAATAGCCGCGCCGACGCATCTCCGGGATGCCGGCGGAACCGATCGCCGAGCAGGTCGCCGGGCTCGATCCCGCCATGGCGGCGAAGAGTGCGCAGGCGAAGACGTTGGCGATGCCGAGGCCTCCCGGGATCTTGTGCATCCAGGCATGCATCGCCGAGTAGAGGTCCTGACCCGCCTTCGACCGGCCGATCGCCGCGCCCTTCAGGATGAAGAGCGGGATCGACAGGAGCGTGATCGAGGCCATCTCCTCGTAGACGTTCTGCGCCACCGTATCGAGGGAGGCGCCGGGCATGAAGGCCAGCATGAAGACGAGCGCCACCGCGCCGAGCGCGAAGGCGATCGGGATGCCGGCGAGCATCGCCCCCAGGGTGGCGCCCGCGTAGAGGGTGCCGATGATCGCGGTGCTCATCGGGCAACCCCCTTCTCGCCGGGTTGCTTGTCGTGCTTCTTGGCCCGCTCGAGATCGGCGCTTAAGCCCACCTTCGGATCGGCGAAGCCGGCGGCCTCCGGGCCGCGGGCGACGGCCTCGGCGATCTGGAGCAGGAATTGCAGCGCCAGCAGCGTCATACCGACAGCCATCAGCGAGTAGGGGATCCAGAGCGGCGGGCCCCAGGTCGATTGCGAGATCTGGCCGTCCTCCCAGGCCTCGTGCAGCAGGGTCCAGCTCTTCCAGGCGAAGAACGCGACGAAGCCGAGGCTGACCACGTCGGCGAAGAGCAGGCGCAGGCGGTTCGCCCGCGGCGGCAGGAGGCCAGTCAGCGCCTCGATGGCGACGTGGCCGCGCTTGGCCTGGACGCCCGCCGCCGAGAGGAAGGTGGCGCCGACGATGAGGAACACCGCCG
Source organism: Methylobacterium sp. 17Sr1-1 (assembly GCF_003173775.1). Lineage (NCBI taxonomy): Bacteria > Pseudomonadati > Pseudomonadota > Alphaproteobacteria > Hyphomicrobiales > Methylobacteriaceae > Methylobacterium > Methylobacterium sp. 17Sr1-1. The sequence goes on from NZ_CP029552.1 coordinate 2,226,056, forward strand.
TCTCGTCCTGCCACTCGGTCGGGATCTTCAGGAAGTAGCGGACGACGACGCTGTAGCTCAGCACCAAGCAGGCGGCGACGAGGGCGACGCCGCCGAGAAGCAGGATCAAGCGGTTCAAGCCCGCCATCGCGGCGTCGATCGCCGCGAGCGGGCCGGGGAGCCGGACCCGCGCCGATGCGCGCTCCGGCTCCGCGGCGGCGGAGGCCGCGTCGAAGGCGTGGCTCACGCGACCGCCTCCGCGAGCTTCAGCATCTCGGCGCAGGACGAGGACTTGGCGGCGTAATCCTTCCAGGCCGAGTCGCGGGCGATGGCGCGCCAGCGATTGAGCGTCGCCTCGTCGAGGGCCTCGACCTTGGCGCCGGCCTTCGAAAAAATCTGCTCGACCCGGGTGTCGTCGGCTTGCGCGCCCTCCTGGCCGAAGGATTCGAGCTCGGCGCCGACCGCCATGATCAGGTCGCGCTGATCCTTCGTCAGGCCGTCGAAGATCGCCTTCGACATCATGATCGGCTCGAGCATGAACCAGTACGAGCGGCCCCGGGCCGAGGTGAGGGACTTCGACAGCTCTTCCAGCCGGAACGAGATCAGGCTGGTCGAGGAGGTGATGACCGCGTCGCAGGCGCCGGTCTGCATCGCCGCGTAGGATTCGTTCGAGGGCAGGCTGAGGGTCGCGGCGCCCGCGGCCTTCATCATCAGGTCCATCTCTCGCGAGCCGCCGCGGACCTTCATGCCCTTGGCGTCCTCCGGCCGCACCAGCGGGCGGTCGCGGCTCGCGACGCCGCCGGCCTGCCAGACCCAGGAGACCAGCACGATGTTCTTCGACAGGAGGATCTCGGTCAGCTTGCGGCCGACCGGCGCCGTCTTCCAGGCCATCGCCTGCGGGTAGGAGGTCACGAGCGCCGGCATCAGCCCGATATTGGTCTCCGGCACCTCGCCGCCGGCATAGGGCAGCGGGTAGAGGCTCATGTCGAGCGCGCCCTTGCGCATCGCGCTGAACTGGGCGTTCGTCTTCATCAGCGACGAGCCGGGATAGACCTGGACGTCGAGCGCGCCCTTCGAGCGCTCCTTCACGGCGGCCGCGAACTTGCGGCACATCCGATCGCGAAAATCGCCCTCGTCGATCGTGCCGCCCGGGAACTGGTGCGAGAGCTTCAGGGTCGTGGCGGCCTGCGCGGCGCGGCCGAGGCCGATCAGGGCGGGCGCGGCGAGGCCGGCGGCCACGATCGTGCGGCGGGTGAGGGCCATGGCGTTTCCTCCGTCGGGAGCGCGTCGGCTCCGGATCCGTCGTTGGAGCGCGGCCTTCTCGGGGGACCGCTGCGTCGTGCTCGGAAAAGACTCCCATCTTGTATATTTTGTCAACCGGCGTGCATATTCTGCGGAAGTCGTATCCCATGCGCCCGGAGGAGGGAGGCGCCATGCGTCATGCTGCGAGTCACGCTTCCGCGAACCAAGCACCCCGGAACCACGCCCAGCGGCTGCGGCAGACGATCGAGGACGAGATCGTGGACGGGGTCCTGCGCCCCGGCGACCGGCTCGACGAGGTCCAGCTCGCGGCCCGGTTCGGGGTCTCGCGCACCCCGATCCGCGAGGCGCTGCTGCAACTCGCCGTCACCGGCCTGATCGAGATCAAGCCGCGCCGCGGCGCGGTGGTGAGCACGCCGGAGCCGGCGCGGCTGATCGAGATGTTCGAGACCATGGCGGAGCTCGAGGCCGCCTGCGGGCGCCTCGCCGCGCGACGGCTCACCGACGCGCATCAGCGCGATCTCGTCGCCGCCCTCGACGCCTGCCGGGCGGCGGCCGGTGCGGGCGACACCGAGGCCTATTACGCCGAGAACGCGGTCTTCCACGCCGTCATCTACCGGGCCTCGCGCAACGGCTTCCTGTGCGAGCAGGCGGTCGGTCTGAGCCGGCGCCTCGCGCCGTTCCGGCGCATCCAGCTCCGGGCCCGCAACCGGCTGCGCCAGTCGCTCGCCGAGCACGAGGGCGCCGTGGAGGCGATCCTGGCCGGGGACGAGGTCTTGGCCGGCGAGCGCTTGCGCGCCCACGTGCTGGTGCAGGGCGACCGCTTCGCCGAGCTGATCCGCAGCCTGCCGGGGGGCAGCGCGGCGGCCTAGTCTCCATGGGTCAACCCATTGACGCTAAGGCATTTTATCTCATCCGGAACGCTCCCCGCGACGCAACGTTGTGACTCCCGAGCGCCCACGCTTGTGGGCGACACGTCCTCCTGATCCGGTGTCGCGATGCCGCCCGAACCCCGCTCCGGTTCCGCCCCGTCCGGCGTGACCTCGACCCTGTGGACCGTCTTCCTCGGCCTCGCGCTCGTCCGCCTCGTCACGGCGCGGCGGCCGGACGGCGTGATGGAGGCGGCGCCGGACCCGACCCGGCATCTCGGCGGCGGCGCCAAGTCGTATTCCGGGCGCCCGGCCCAGTGGGTCGCCGATACCGAGGGCGACCGCGGGCGCAAGGCGGAGACGCCGACCGAGATCCCCGCCAAGGGCTGGAAGGACGTGCTCTACCGCGTCTATCTCGAGTTCCAGAAGGATCGGGTGCTGTCGGTGGCGGCCGGCGTCACCTTCTACACCCTGCTCGCCATCTTCCCGGCGGTGGCGGCCCTCGTCTCGCTCTACGGATTGTTCACCGATCCGAGCAGCATCAACGACCACCTCTCCCTGCTCCAGGGCGTGCTGCCGTCGGGTGCCCTCGACATCATCGGCGACCAGGTCAAGCGCATCACCGCCAAGGGCGGCACCACGCTCGGCATCACCTTCTTCACCAGCCTCGCGATCTCGCTGTGGAGCGCCAATGCCGGCATGAAGGCGATGTTCGACGCGCTCAACATCGTCTACGAGGAAGAGGAGAAGCGCAGCTTCATCCAGCTCAACCTGCGCTCGCTCACCTTCACCTTCGGCGCGCTGGTCTTCGTCGTGGTGGCGCTCGGCTGCATCGTGGTGCTGCCGGTGGCGCTGAACTTTTTGGGCAATTTCGGCATCCGGATCAGCCCGACGGCCTGGTACATCGCTCTCCTGCGCTGGCCGGCCTTGCTCGCGGTGCTGCTCCTCGTGCTGGCACTCCTCTACCGCTACGGGCCGAGCCGCGACCTGCCGCGCTGGCGCTGGGTCACGCCGGGCAGCCTGACCGCCGGATCCGTCTGGCTCGTCGCCTCGATCGGCTTCTCCTGGTACGTCGCCCATTTCGGCAACTACAACGAGACCTACGGCTCGCTCGGCGCCGCGATCGGCTTCATGACCTGGATCTGGATCTCCTCGACGATCGTGCTGCTCGGCGGCGAGATCAACGCCGAATTGGAGCACCAGACCGCCCGCGACACCACCACCGGGCCGGAGCAGCCCATGGGCACGCGCCGCGCCCGGATGGCCGACACGGTCGGGGCGCCGGCCTGACCTCTTCGCGACGCCGCAGCCTCTCGCCGGATGCGGCGTCCGCCCCCATCTTGTGTCCTCGTCATTCGAGTATCGCGACGAGGAGAGGCCCCGATGGCCGCGACCGAGACCGGCACCGCCGAGACCCGCACAGACGCGGAGTGGCGCCGGACCCTGACGCCCCAACAATACCGCGTGCTGCGCGAGCACGGCACCGAGCGCCCGGGCACCAGCCCGCTCAACCACGAGAAGCGCCCCGGCACCTTCACCTGTGCCGGCTGCGGCCAGCCGCTGTTCGATGCCGCCACCAAGTTCGAGTCCGGCACCGGCTGGCCGAGCTTCTCCGCCCCCCTCGACGGCGCGGTCGAGACGCAGACCGACCGCTCGTTCTTCATGACCCGGACCGAGGTCCACTGCGCCCGCTGCCAGGGCCATCTCGGCCACGTCTTCGACGACGGCCCGGCCCCGACCGGCCTGCGCTACTGCATGAACGGGGTGGCGATGGGGTTCGAGCCGGAGGCGTAGGGGGCCGTCCGGCCCCTTGCGTTTAAGCCGTCCGACCGTGCAGCGAGGCCCGGAACAGCTCCCGGAACTCCTCCGCCCCGACCGGCCGGCCGTTGGTCGCCGTCGAGTGATCCTCGACCGCGCGGGTGATCAGCGCCTCGCAATCGGCCTCCGTGACCCCCATGGCGGCGAGGTCCGTCGGCAGGCTGAGGTCGCGGTTCAGCGCCTCGATCGCGGCGGCGAGGTCGGCGCCCTCGGGCAGGCCCATCGCCTTGCGCAAGGCGCCGTACTTCTCGGCGCAGGACGGGGCGTTGAAGCGCAGGAGGTGGGGCAGGATCACGGCGTTGAGGGTGCCGTGATGCAGGCGCTTCGCCTTCAGGCCGCCGAGGGCGTGCGACATCGAGTGGACCGCGCCGAGGCCCTTCTGGAAGGTCATGCCGCCCTCGAGCGCCGCCATCATCATGTCCTCGCGGGCCTCGATGTCGCTGCCGTCGCGCACCGCGCGGACGAGCGAGCGGGTGGCGCGGGACAGCCCGTCGAGGGCGATCGCCTCGGCCGGCGGGTTGTGGCGCGGGCTGAGATAGGTCTCGATGCAGTGGGTCAGGGCGTCCATGCCGGTGGCCGCCGTCAGGCCCGGGGGCAGGCCGAGCGTCAGCTCGGGGTCGCAGATCGCCACGTTCGGGATCAGGTGGGGCGAGATGAAACCGAGCTTGCGCCCGTCGGCCAGCGTGATCAGGGCCGCGCGGCCGACCTCGCTGCCGGTGCCGGCGGTGGTCGGCACGGCGAAGACGGGCGGCTGGTCGGCGCGGATGCGCGGGATGCCGCCGAGGATCGCCGCGTAGGTGGCGAGCGGCTCGTCGTGGGTGGCGAGCAGGGCCACGCCCTTGGCGAGGTCGAGCGGCGAGCCGCCGCCGACCGCGATCACCGAATCGCATCCTTCCGCCTTGAAGCGGTCGCGGCCCTCCAGCGTCGCCTCCTCGGTCGGGTTCTCGGGCGTGCCGTCGAAGACCGGAGTCGTGGCGGGCAGGCCGGCGGCGTCGAGGACGCGGGCGATCAGGCCGGCCGCCACGACGCCGCGATCGGTGACGATCAGGGGCTTCTGCGCACCGAGAAGCGCCAGCTCCTCGCCGATCAGCCGGACGGCGCCGCGCTCGAACTGGATCCGGGTGAGATAGGTGATGAGGCTCATGGGGGCTGCCTGACGTGATCCGGAGCCCGGGCTCCTCAGCGCGCGGGGGCGCGGCCTTGCGCCCGTCCTGCCTCCCGCACGCCTCTTCCCGGGCGTAGCAACAGCCTTAGCACAGGGCGTCAGTCGGGCGCACAGGGTGGGCCATGCGGATTGCGTCAGGCGCCCATGAGCCCGGCGGCTGCCAGCAGCGCCTCCGTCCCGATCGTGGTCGCGTCGAGGAGCGGTACGCCGTCGAGAGTGGGGGGCAGGCGCCAGCCGGGCAGGTTGGTGCTCCAGACCAGCACCGCCTCCGTCCCGACGGCCACCTCCCGCGCGGCTCGCGCGAGCCTGGCCGGGGTCACCGCGGCGGCAAGGCGGTTCTCGGTGATGCCGAGGGCGGCGGCCGGGCCGACCGCGATGCCGGCCTCACGGAAGCGCCCGCCGACCAGCTCGGCCTCCGTCGAATCACCCTGCACCACGAGGCCGAGGCGGCGGTAGCCCGCGCGGGCGATCGTCTCCCGGGCGGCGAGGGCCGTCGTCACCATCGGCAGGCCGCTGCGGCGGGTGATCGTCTCGCACAGGCGCTCGTCGGGCGAGAAGCCGAGGGCCGCGCCGCGGGTGGCGTTCCAGCACAGGGCCGCCACGCCGGCATCCGCCAGGAGATCGGCGGCGGTGAGGAAGACGGATTCGTCGTACGATTCGCCCTTCAGCATCGCCCCGTAGGGCACCCGGGCGTAGCAGGCGGCGGCGGGCAGGCCGGCGAGCCGGGCTTCGGTCGCCCGCTCGACCACGCGGTTGGAGGAGGGCAGGATCACCCCGAGAGCCCGGATCGCCGCCAAGGTCTCCTCATCCGTCATATCGGTCATCGGCGCGGTCCTTCGGTCAGGCGGGCCACCATCAGGGCCTGGGTGCGGGCGACGTGGGCGTGCATCAGGGTCCGGGCGCGCTCCGGATCGCGCGCCCGCAGAGCCTCCAGGATGTTCCGGTGCTCGGCCAGCGACTCGGCCACCCGGCCCTCCGCCGCGAGGGCGAAGTTGCGGGCCCGCTCCAGCCGGGCGAAGGCCCGTCCATGCGCCTCGGCGATGGCCGGGCTGCGGGACGCGGTCACGATCAGCCGGTGGGCCTGGCGGTTGAGGCGGGTATAGGCGTCGCGGTCGTGCTCCGCCGCCTCCAGGGCGGCCTGGAGCCGGTCGAGCCGGTCGATCTCGGGCGCGGTCATCCGCTCGGCGGCGAGCCCTGCGCAAAAACTCTCCAGCGCGACTTCCAGCTCGAACAGCGGCACGAGGTCGGCGGGGTCGAGCCGCGCCACCAGGGCGGCCCGGTTGCGGCGCAGGGTGACCAGGCCCTCCCCGGCGAGCAGCTTCAGGGCCTCGCGCACCGGCGTGCGGGAGACGCCGAGGCGGGCGACCAGGTCGGGCTCGTTCAGCACCTCGCCGGGAGGGAGCAGGTTGAGCAGGATCAGCCGGCGCAAGGCGGCGGCGGCCTGCTCGGTAAGGGAGGGGGCGGGGCGGGAGGGGGCGTCGGGGGAGAGAAGGTCTACCAAGAAGGCCTCGTGCGATGTCCGTCCAGCTCAGCGCCGGACGTTTGATCGCGGGATCCCCTCTCCCGTATGGGAGAGGGGAACGAGTTCTACGCGTGAACCGGCGTTTGATCCGGGCAATCAAGTCTGAGCGTGCCGCTCACACCAGCCGCCGCGACAGCCCCGTCATCCGCTCCATGACGGCGATCCCCCCGATCGTCGCGACGATCAGGATTCCCGAGAGCGCCGCGATGGTCACGTCGAGGCGGCCCTCCAGGTCCTGCCACATCCGGATCGGCAGCATGTCGGTGGCGGCGTCGCGCAGGAACAGCGAGACCGGGATGTTGTCGAAGGAGGCCATGAAGGCGAGAAAGCCCCCCGACAGGATGCCGGGCCGGATCAGCGGCAGGGTGATGCGCCGGAAGGTGTAGAGCCGCGAGGCGCCGAGGCTGGCCGAGCCTTCGAGGAGGGAGGGCTGGAGCTGGGTCAGTGCCGCCACCGTGTTGCGCACCACGTAAGGCACGCAGACCACGGTGTGGCCGAGCACCAAAGTGGCGACCGAGACCGGCCAGCCCAGCAGCGAGAAGAACATCAGGCTCGACAGGCCGAAGGCCAGGGCCGGCAGGATCAGCGGCGAGAGGAAGAAGCTGTCGAGGAGGCGCGCCGAGAGGCGCGGCGAGCGCGCCACGGCGAGCGCCGCCAGAACCCCGAGCCCGACCGCCAGCACGGTGGCGAACACCGCGACCGTGAGGCTGTTCTTGAGCGCGTAGTGCAGCTGCCAGGCCTCCATCAGTTCGCCGTACCAACGGAAGGAGTAGCCCGGCGGCGGGAAGCGCAGGGACAGCCCGTCGGTGAACGAGACCACCAGCACGATCACCGTGGGGGCCAGCAGCAGCACCAGGGCCAGGAGGGCGAGAAGGTGCAGGAGGCCCTCGAACGAGAGCCGGTCGAGGGCGCCGGGAGTGCGGGACATCGGAACTCCTCAGGTCTGCGCGTAGCCGCGGGCGAGGCGGCCGAGGGCGTTGAAGGCCAGCACCACGGCGAGCACCGCGACGAGGAAGACCACCGACATCGCGGCCGCGAAGGGCCAATTCTGCAGAGCGATGGCCTGCTGGTAGATGTAGCCCGGCATGAACAGCATCTGCCCGCCGCCGATCAGCGACTGGGTGATGAAGCCCGAGATCGCCGCCGCGAAGGTGAGGACCGCCCCGGCGATCAGGCCCGGCAGGCAGAGCGGCAGGGTCACGCGGACGAAGGTGCGCCAGCGCCCGGCCCCGAGCGCTTCCGAGGCGTCCCACAGGCTCGGATCGATGCGGGACAAAGCCGTCATCAGCGGCAGCACCATGAGCGGCATCTGCACCTGGGCGAGCGCCGCGACGAGGCCGCCCTCCGCGTAGAGCATCCGCAGCGGCGTCTCGATCAGCCCGAGCGACGAGAGCAGAGAGTTGACCACCCCCTGCCGCCCGAGGATCACGATCCACGCGAAGGTGCGGATGACCACGCTGGTGAGGAGCGGCGTCAGCACCGCCAGGATGATCACGCCCCGCACCCAGCCCCCGGCCCGGGTCGCGACCAGCGCCAGCGGCAGGCCGAGGACGAGGCAGGCGGCCGTGACCTTGAGCCCGAGCCAGAGCGTGCCGAGGAGCACGCCGAGGCTGAAGCCGTCGCTTAAGAAAGCCGCGTATTGCGACAGGCCGAGATGCCCGTCCGGCCCCTGGAGCGACAGTCCGAGGAGCGCCACCAGGGGCGCGGCGAAGAACGCCGCGAAGAACAGGGCGAGCGGGCTCGCCAGCCTCAGAGGGTAGGTGGTGACATCCGGCAGGGCCACGGCCAAAATCCTCTGACTGGATCCTTACAGCTTGATCTCGCGGTTGAACCGCTCGATCCAGGCCGGGCGCTGCGCGTTGATCGTCTTCCAGTCCTGGAACACGAACTTCTTCTTCAGGTCGTCGGTGTCCTTGGCCAGCACCCGGGCGATCTCGCCGGTCATCTTCACCTTGGTGTTGGTGGGGACCACCAGGTAGGGCGCCTGCATCAGCCGGGTCTGGACCGGCTCGGAGATCGCCGCCTCGATCAGCTTGAAGGCGAGCTCGCGGTTCGGCGAGTTCTTCACGATCTGGATCAGCGTCTTGAAGGCGATCGCGCCTTCCTTCGGCGCCACGAACTCCACCGGCACGCCCTTGGCCTTCAGGATCTGGATCGCGTTGAAGTTGCCGGGCGAGATGTCGACCTGGCCCTGCTGAAAGAGGGTGGCGAGCGCGCCGGGATTGGCCGCGACCGCCGAGAGGTTGGGCTTCAGCTGCTCCATCGCCTTGAAGGCGGGGTCGATGTTCGATTCCGAGCCGCCATGCATCTTGGCGATCTCGACCATGAAGCCGGTGCCGAGCGTCGAGTTCATGTTGGTGATGCCGACCCGGCCCTTGTACTCGGGCCGCCACAGGTCGGCCCAGGAGGTCGGCGGGGTCTTCACCGTGTCGGGATTGTAGGTCAGGCCGACGACCTGGAAGAAGGCGGCCGGACCGTTCGGGTCCTGCGCGTCGGGGATCAGGTCCTTGAAGGCGGCGCTGCGCTCGACGGGGAAGGGCTCGACGAGATCCTGGGCGAGGGCCGTCAGCGCCGGACCGGGATCGTGCAGCATCACGTCGATCGGCGGGTTCGACTTGGCGGCCGAGACCTTGGCGATCTGGTCGACCGACAGCATCGGGTCGAGGACGATCGGGGCGTTGTTCGTCTCCTTGCGGAAGGCCGGCACCAGCACGGCCTTGTGCGCCTCCTCCCAGCTGCCGGTGAAGGTGGCGAAGACGAGGGGCCGCGCCTGCGCGAAGGACAGGCCGGGAAACAGCTCCATCGCGCCGAGCGACAGGGCGGTGGTCAGCAGAGTGCGGCGGTCGAGCATCGATGGGGCTCCTTGTTCGGAAATCAGGCGGCGGCCGGGAAGGCGGAGGCGAGGCCGGGGGCGACGGCGATGCGCACCGGCGTGCCGGGCGGGCGCAAGAGCCCGCCGCCGAGGCGCGGCTCGGCGATCTTGAGCGGGCGGCCGGCGCCGACCCGGACCTCGTGGACGACGGTGGGGCCGAGCGGCAACGCCATCTCGACCACGCCCGCGATGCCCTCCTGCCCGTCGGTGAGGCGCAGGTGCTCGGGCCGCAGGCACACGGTGACGCGCGAGCCCGGCGCGATCGGCCGGGCAAGCGGCCGGGCCAGGACCTCGCCGCCGGCATCGAGCGCGATCCGCGGCTCGGTCCCGTTCTGCCCGAGCAGCACGCCGGGCACCGCGTTGGCCGAGCCGACGAAGGTGTTGACGAACAGGCTCTCGGGCGCGTCGTAGACCGTGGTCGGCGCGGCGAACTGCTCGAGCCGCCCGTTCGACAAAACCGCCACCCGGTCGGAGAGCGACAGGGCCTCCTCCTGGTCGTGGGTGACCAGCAGCGTGGTGACCCCGGCGACGCGCTGGAGCCGCTTCACCTCGATCTGCATGTCGAGGCGCAGGTTCTTGTCGAGGGCCGCGAAGGGCTCGTCGAGGAGCAGGACCGCCGGGCGGATGGCGAGGGCGCGTGCCAGCGCCACCCGCTGCTGCTGCCCGCCGGAGAGCTGGCGCGGATAGCGGCTGCCCGCATGCCCGAGCTGCACGAGGTCGAGGAGGCGACGCGCCTCCGCCGCCTGCTCGGCCCGGGGGGCGCCGCGGGCCGCGAGCCCGTAGGCGACGTTCTCGGCCACCGTCAGGTGCGGAAACAGCGCGTAGTTCTGGAACACGATGCCGACGGCGCGCCGGCTCGGCGGCAGGGCGTCGATGACCTGATCGCCGACGATCACCCGCCCCTCGGTCTGGCGCAGGAAGCCGGCGACGATGCGCAGCAACGTGGTCTTGCCGCAGCCCGACGGCCCCAGCAGCGAGACCAGCTCGCCGCCCTTGATGTCGAGGTTGATATTTTCCACCGCGACGGCGCCGCCGTAGCGGTGGGTGATGCCGTCGAGCACGACCGACCGGCCCTCCGCCTGGGCGCGCTCACGCGATCCGGATAGTGTCACGATGGTGGTTCCTGCGGCATCGATCTTGCTGCCTTCGATCGTCGCAAATCGTATGCCATTTCCGGGAAAGCCTATGTCAGTCCACCACTTGACCGTCGGAGGCGTTGCGTGAGCACGGAACTGTGGCGCCTGTCGGCGCTCGAACTCGGCCGGCTCTTCGCCGCCGGCCGGGCCTCGCCGGTCGCGGCCCTGGAGGCGGCGCAAGACCGCGCCGCCGTCTGGGAGCCGCATCTCAACGCCATCGCGCGGGAGAATCCGGGCGCGCGGGCGGAGGCCGAGGCGAGCGCCGCCCGCTGGCGCGCCGGGACGCCGCTCTCGGCCCTCGACGGCGTGCCGATGACCGTGAAGGAATTTTTGGTCACCGAGGGCCTGCCCTCGACCTATGCCGAGCCGGGCGAGGCGGCGGCCTCGTCCCACGACGAGCTGCCCGTCGCGCGGGCCCGTCGCGCCGGCTTGGTGACGCTCGCCAAGACGACGATGCCGGAATTCGCCGTGCAAGGTTACACGGCATCTGCCCGTTTCGGCGTCACTCGCAACCCGTGGAACGTCGCGCTCACCCCCGGCGGCTCGACCGGCGGGGGCGCCGCGGCGACGGCGGCCGGCTACGCGCCGGTCGCGCTCGGTACCGATGGCGGCGGCTCCCTGCGCCGGCCCGCCGCCCATACCGGGCTCGTCGGGCTGAAGAGCAGCCTCGGCCGGGTGCCGCGGCTCGGCGGCCTGCCCTCGCCGCTGCTCGATTTCGAGGTGGCCGGCGCGCTCACCCGCACGGTCGCCGACAGCCGCGCGATGCTCAGCCTGCTGCAGGGCGCCGATCCGCGGGTGCTGTGGTCGACCTTCACTCCGGCGCCACACCCTCAGCGTCCTCTGCGCGCCCGCTACGTCGAGCGCATCGGCGACGCGCCCCTCGACCCGGTCATCGCCGCCTCCTGCCGGCGGGCGCTCGCCGATCTCGAGGCGCTGGGCGTCGCGGTCGAGGAGGGGCCGCTGCCGTTCGAGATCGCCGGGCTGAACGCGCTGTGGCCGGAGATCGGCAAGATCGGCCTCGCCCGGCTGTTCGAGGCCGATCCGGCCCTGGCCGCGCGGGCGAGCGCGCCGTACCGGGCGATGGCCGAAGAGGGAGCGCGGGCCCCCGCGACCCGGCTCGCCGCCATCCTCGAGCGGGTGCAGGCCCTGCGCAACGCCGCGAGCGCGGCCTTCGCGGATCTCGACCTCCTCGTCACGCCCTCGGCCGCTGCGATGCCCTGGGCGGCGGATGCGGTCTATCCCGAGGTGATCGACGGGCAACCGGTCGGCCCCCGCGGTCACGCGGTCTATTCGGGCTGGGTCAACGCCGCCGCCCTGCCGGGTCTGAGCCTGCCGGTCGATCCGGCGCCGGACGGGATGCCGATCGGCCTCCACCTCGTGGCAGGGTTCGGCCGCGACGACCTCCTCCTCGACCTCGCCGAGGCGCTGGAGCGCCGCCGCCCCTTCGCCGATCGCTGGCCTGCCCTGCCCGGGGAGGCGTCCCGATGAGGAGCGGCGGCATCTCGGTCCACGCCGTCGACGTGGCGGAGGGCTGCCCGGCCCTCGGCCTCCGGGTCACCCTCGCGGCGATCGAGGAATCCGGCTCGCGCCCGGTCGCCGAGGGGGTGATCGGCCCGGACGGCACCTTCGACCACCCGGTGGTGCGCGGCACCGGGATCGGGCCCGGCATCTACGAGGCCGTATTCCACCTCGGCGCCTACTTCACGGCGCAGGGACGGCCGGGCCCGCACTTCCTCGACCGGGTGCCGTTCCGCTTCACCATCGTGGATGCGGCGGAGCATTATCACCTGCCGCTGAAGTTCACGCGCTTCGGCTACGCCGTGTTCCGGGGGGTGTGACCGAGCCGTGGGTCGGGACCGGCGCATGTCGTTGGCGCCGACCCGGTTCGCTCCACGAGTCTTGACGCCCTCCGCGTCATTCCGGGGCCGCGCAGCGGAGTCCGGGATGACGCGGAGGGTTTGACTTCGGCCAGAGCTAACAAGCCGGCTCTCACGCGCGCCAGCGCGGCACGCGTCCGCCGTGCATCTCTTCGCCCTGCTGCCCGCCCCGGCTGCCGAGCAGCGGCGCGAGCTCACCGAACGGCACCGGCCGGCCGAGCCAGAATCCCTGCGCCCCCGTGCAGCCCGCCGCCCGCAACCCGGCGAGCTGCGCCTCGGTCTCGACCCCCTTGGCGACGACCGCCCGGCCAAGCGCCCGCCCCAGCCCGACGACCGCGTGCAGGAGCCCGGCGCTCTCTGAGACAGCCGCCGAGGCCGAGAGCGCCCGGTCGAGCTTGATCCGCCCGAAGGGCAGGCGCTGCAGGGCGCCGAGGGAGGAGGCGCCGGCGCCGAAATCGTCGAAGGCGAGCCCGACGCCGAGGCCGGCAAGCTCCGCCAGCCCCCCGCTCTCCTCCGCGACCGCGCTCTCGGCGATGTCCAGCTCCAGGCGCGCGGGCGCTTCCCCGGCCGCCGCCAGGGCGGCCCGGACGGTGGCGGCGAGGCCGGGCTGGCGCAGCTGCGCGCCCGCGACGTTCACCACCACCCGCATTCCCGGCGGGAGCCCGCGCGCGTCGCGCAGGGCACCGCGCAGGACCCACTCGCCGAGGGGCACGGCGAGGCCGGTCTCCTCGGCCAGCGCCAGGAACGCGGCAGGGCCGAGGAGGCCGCGGGCCGGATGATGCCAGCGCAGCAGCGCCTCCACCGCCGCGACCCGGCCCGTCGCGAGATCGAAGACCGGCTGGTAATGCAGGGCGAACTCGCCGCGCTGGAGCGCCAGGCGCAGGTCGCATTCGAGGCGGCGGCGCTCCTCCGCCGCACGGTCCATGGCGGCGGCGAAGAGGCGGTAAGTGTTGCGCCCCTCCGATTTCGCCCGGTAAAGCGCCATGTCGGCCCGCTTGAGCAGGGTGTCGCTGTCGACCCCGTGCTCGGGCGCGACGGCGATGCCGATGCTGACCCCGACCGTCGCCTCCCGTCCGCCGAGATCCACCGGCACACGCAAGGCCGCGACCAGACGTTCGGCCGTCGCGGCGGCGCTCTCCGCGCAAGGCTCCCCGCCGAGCAGGATCGCGAACTCGTCGCCCCCCAGGCGCGCCGGCAGGTCCTCCTGCCGCAGGGCGTCGCGGATCCGCCCCGCGACCTCGCGCAGCAGGGTGTCGCCGGCCGAGTGGCCGAGAGTGTCGTTGACCGCCTTGAACGCGTCGAGGTCGAGGCAGAGCACGCCGCAGGTCCCGCCGTGGCGCCGGAGCGCGGCGAGGCGCCGGTCGAGGCTGTCGCGGAACAGGGCCCGGTTCGGCAGCCCGGTCAGGCCATCGTGCCGGGCCATGTGGGCGACCTGCGCGTCCGCCGCCTTGCGGGCGGTGACGTCGGTATAGGTGCGCACCGCCCCGCCGGTGGGAAGCGGCACGGTGCGGATCTCCAGGACGGTCCCGTTCGGCCGCTCGCGCTCGTAGGTGTGAGGATGCAGCGTGATCGGCGCGTGCGCGACCTGATCGCGCAAGGGGGCGTCGCACTTCGAGAAGTCGTCCTGCGCGACCTGGTGGCGCCGCACCGCGTCGAAGCTCGGCCCCGAGCGCATCAGGTCCCGCGGCAGGTCGAGGAGCGCGATGGCCCGCTCGTTGCAGACCCGGACGATGCCGGCCTCGTCGATCATCATCAGGCCCTGGTCCATGTGCTCCAGGGTGGCGTCGAGGAGGGTGGTGCTGGCGCGCAGCTCGGCCTCGGCGCGGTCGACCTCGGTGACGTCCTGCACGCTGCCGAACAGGGCCACGGCCGCGCCGGCCTCGTCCAGTTCGCAGATGCCGCGTGAGACGATGGTTCGGACCTCGCCGTCCGCCCGCACGATCCGGGCCTTGAACGAGAACCCCTCCCGATGCTCCCGCGCCGCGGCGACGAGGGCCATGATCCGCCCGCGATCCTCCGGGTGGTAGTAGCCGAGGGCCTCCTCGACGTTCACGACCGGATCGCCCGGCGCCCGCCCGTGCATGCGGCAGACCTCGTCCGACCAAGCGACGGCGCCGGAGGCGAGATCGACCCGCCAGTGGCCGATCCGGGCCATCTGCTCGGCGAGCGTCAGGTTGCGGTTGGCGAAGGCCAGGGCCTCCTCGCTCGCCCGCCGGCGCAGGGCCTCGGCTTGGCTGGCGATGCGGGCCTCGTAGTGCCGCAGCTGCGACACCACGATCGCCGCGAGGTCGGCGAGGTGCGCGGTCTCGTCCTCCGAGAACCGGCGCGGGACGGTGTCGCCGAGGCACAGGGTGCCGAGGGCCAGGCCGGGCTGCAGCGCCAGCGGCACGCCGGCGTAGAACCGCACGCCCGCCTTGCCGGTCACCAGCGCTGAGCCGCGAAGGCGCGGGTCCCGGCCTGCATCCTCGACCACGAGGGGCGCGTCGCTCAGGATGACGCGGTCGCAGAAGGCCGCGTCCCGGGCGGTCGGACCGAAGGCGATGCCGGCGGAGGCCTTGCACCACAGCCGGTCGGCATCGACCAGCGAGATCCACGCGTAGGGCACCCGGAATAGCGCGCGGGCGAGCCGGCAGACTGCGTCGAACTGGGCCTCGGGGGGCGTGTCGAGGATGCCGAGCGCGTGCAGGGCGGAGAGGCGTTCGGCCTCCCGGTCGGGACGAGGGTGCACCACGACGCTCCTTGCCGGCGGGTCGGCGCTGGAACGCCAGGCGGGACTCGACACAACGTTACAAACGTTAAGCAGCCGTTAAACCGCACCCGCTGCGCCACGTCGCTGTGGACGAGACGGCCTAGGTCGGGCGATGTACGTCACGGTCGGGGTGCGGCATGATGCCGGCATTCTCCGTCGCGCGGCGATGAACTGCCTCTGAACGAACGAGTATTGTCGTCTCTTTCCGGCGCGGCGCTCGTCGATCTATGATCGCAGCGCCTGGTCTCCGGCCGTCACGGGCGCGACGACCGGATCGTCGTCTCACGCGGTCAGCGCCCGGCTGATCACGATGCGCTGGACGTCGCTGGTGCCCTCGTAGATCTGGCACACCCGCACATCGCGATAAATCTGCTCGACCGGATAGTCGCCGAGGTAGCCGTAGCCGCCGTGGATCTGGATCGCATCGGAGCAGACCGCCTCCGCCATCTCGGAGGCGAAGAGCTTGGCCATCGCCGCCTCCTTCAGGCAGGGCTGACCGGCATCGCGCAGCCGCGCGGCGTTCAGCACCAGGAGGCGCGCGGCCTCGATCTTCGTCGCCATGTCGGCGAGCCGGAAGGCGACCGCCTGGTGCTGGTTCAGCTTCTGGCCGAAGGTCTCGCGCTCGCCCGCATAGGCGAGCGCCGCCTCGAAGGCCGCGCGGGCCATGCCGACGGCCTGGGCGGCGATGCCGATCCGCCCGCCCTCGAGGTTCGAGAGGGCGATCTTCAGGCCCTCGCCCTCCTGACCGAGCATCAGGTCGGGGGTGAGCTCCATCTCCTCGAACACGATCTGGGCGGTGTCCGAGCAGCGCTGCCCGAGCTTGTGCTCGATCCGCGCCACCTTGTAGCCCGGCGTCTTCGTCGGCACGATGAAGGCCGAGATGCCGCGTTTTCCCGCCGCCGGGTCGGTCACCGCGAACACGATGGCGACGTCCGCATTCGCCCCCGAGGTGATGAACTGCTTCGTGCCCGAGAGCACCCAGGCATTGCCCTTGCGCCGCGCCCGGGTCTTGAGGGCGGCGGCGTCCGAGCCGGCGCCGGGCTCGGTCAGGCAGAAGGCGCCGAGCTGCTCGCCGCGGGCCAGCGGCCCGAGGAACCGCTGCTTCTGCTCGTCGCTGCCGAATTTCAGGATCGGCATGCAGCCGACCGAGTTGTGCACGCTCATCACCGTCGAGACCGCGCCGTCGCCGGCCGCCACCTCCTCGATGGCGAGCGCGTAGGCGACGTGGTCGGCGGCCGCCCCCCCGTGCTCCTCGGGCACCAGCATGCCCATGAAGCCCAGCGCCCCCATCTCGGCGATCGCCTCGCGGGGAAAGCGCGCCTCGCGGTCCCACTCGGCCGAGAACGGCTTCAGGCGCTCCCGCGCGAAGCTGCGGGCGGTGTCGCGGATCAGGATCTGGTCGTCGCTCAGCATGACGCGATCGCCTTCGCTTGCCCCCTCACTTCGGCTGCATCCGGAGCGCCCCGTCGAGGCGGATCACCTCGCCGTTGAGCATCGGGTTGTCGATGATCGCGAGCGCCAGCTTCGCGTATTCCTCCGGCCGGCCGAGGCGCGAGGGGAAGGGCACCGCGGCGCCGAGCGAATCCTGCACCTCCTGCGGCAGGCCGCGCAGCATCGGAGTCTCGAAGATGCCCGGCGCGATGGCGCAGACCCGGATGCCGGCGGGGGCGAATTCCCGCGCCGCCGGCAGGGTGAGGCCGACGATGCCGGCTTTCGAGGAGGCGTAGGCCGCCTGGCCCACCTGGCCCTCGTAGGCGGCGATCGAGGCGGTGGAGATGATGACGCCGCGCTCGCCCCCCTCCAGCGGATCGAGGGCGAGCGCGCCCGCCGCCACGAGGCGCATCAGGTTGAAGCTGCCGATCAGGTTGACCTGGATCACCTTGGCGTAAGCCTGAAGATCGATCGGGCCGTTGCGGCCGACGATTTTTCCGGCCGTCGCGACGCCGGCGCAGTTGACCAGGATGCGGGCCGGTCCGTGCGCCTCCGCCGCCCGGGCGATCGCGGCCTCGGCGCTACCCGCGTCCGCGACGTCGCAGGGCAGGGCGATCCCGCCGATCTCACCGGCGACCTCGGCCGCGGCCCCCTCGTTGAGATCGAGGAGCGCGACCTTCGCGCCCGCCGCCGCCAGCGCCCGGCCGGTCGCCGCGCCCAGGCCCGATCCGCCGCCCGTGACGATCGCCGCTACGCCGTTGACCTTCATGCCGAGTCCTCCCGTCTCGTGGCCCCACTCGTCCGGTGGGTGAGCCCGTCGCGTGCACCGCGCGCCCGTGGCGAAGGGCGAGCCGGTCTGCTACGCGGCAAGGCATGGGTCCCATCGCTATGGATCGGACCAGATATCGTCAAGGCACGCCGGGTCAGGCGACGACAAGCGCCGGGCGACGACCACCGGGGGGAGGGCGGCACATGAACCCGTGTCATCAGGGCGGGCCCCTCGCGGGCCTGCGCATCGTCGAGTTCGCCGGGATCGGCCCCGGCCCCTTCGCGGCCATGCTGCTCGCCGATATGGGCGCCGAGCTGGTGCGGCTCGACCGGCCCGGCGGCAGCGACCCCTACTCCAAGACCATCGTCTCGCGCGGGCGCCCGACCGTGACGGTGGACCTGAAGGACGACGACGACCGCGCCGGCACTCTCGCGCTCCTGGACCGCGCCGACGCCCTGATCGAAGGATTTCGCCCCGGGGTGATGGAACGGCTCGGGCTCGGGCCCGAGATCGTGCTCGCCCGCAACCCGCGCCTCGTCTACGGCCGCATGACCGGCTGGGGCCAGGAGGGCCCGCTGGCGAGATCGGCCGGCCACGACATCACCTATATGGCGGTCACCGGCGCCCTCGCGGCGATCGGGCCGGCGGAGCACCCGGTGCCGCCGCTCAACCTCGTCGGCGATTACGGCGGCGGCTCGCTCTACCTCGTCGCCGGAATCCTCGCCGCCCTGCTCTCGGTTGGCCGTACGGGTCGAGGCCAGGTCGTCGACGCGGCAATCTGCGACGGCGCCGCCTCCCTGATGGCGATGTTTTCGGAGCTCGCCTCGCAAGGGCGCTGGAGCGACCGGCGCGAGGCGAACCTGCTCGATGGCGGTGCGCCCTGGTACCGCACCTATGCCTGCCGCGACGGCCGGCACATCGCGATCGGTCCCCTCGAACCTCAATTCTACGCCCTCTTCCGCCGCCTCACCGGTCTCGATTCCGACCCGGATTTCGACCGGCGCGACGATCCGGTGATGTGGCCGACCCTGCGGCGCAAGCTCGAGACCCTGTTCGCCGAGAGGACGCGGGACGAGTGGTGCCGGCTCCTAGAAGGGACGGATGCCTGCGTCGCCCCGGTCCTCAGCCTGAGCGAGGCCGCCGGCCACCCGCACCTCGCGGCGCGCGAGACTTTCGTCACCGTCGGCGGCACGGTTCAGCCCGCACCGGCACCCCGGTTCTCCGGCACGCCTTCGGCAATCCGGCCCCCACCGGGACCGCTGACGCTGATCGAGGCGATCGCCCGCTGGAGCGGGGAGGGGAGTTTTCGAAGCTGAGCCGGAGAAATGAGTGTTGACGGCCCTGGGAATGGGGCTTATACGACCACCCATCGGCGCCGGCCGCTCCCGCGGACCGGTCGCTGAAACGTCTTCGAGACAGTCTGGGCCGGCAAGCCTGACCTTGGTCAGGTGCTGGTCCTGTTGTTGCCGACGATCGCCGGTTCGGACCGGCCTGCTCT